>NZ_CP192510.1:1608630-1930356 GCF_050613175.1 Halomonas sp. H5 | reverse complement strand
ATTCGACGAGATTCCTTGGGCCAGCCCGGCCAGTGGCAGTAATATTTTCTGCAAGAAGGCGTCATCGACGATAACTTGGCCCGAACTGTCATTGACAGCCCATTCAACAACCACTAGCATTCGCTCATTCATTTCAGGCGCCGATTTGTACCCGGATTGCGGGCGCCGCCGCCCCCTCTCGAGGGGGTGGTAAGTGCGGCTAAAAGGGTGTGTCCAGCGTTGATGGCCACCCGCCAGGGTGGCCTTTTTTTTGCCCTGAGACTGCCCGCCCGCCCGGCGCCCCCACCAGTCCACGGGACCCATGATCAGACTCAGCAACCTCTCCAAGACCTATGGCAGCGGCGAGCGCGCCGTCCAGGCCCTGAAGGATATCGACCTGGAGGTCCCCAAGGGCACCATCTACGGGGTGATCGGCCTCTCCGGGGCCGGCAAGTCGACGCTGATTCGCTGCGTCAATCTGCTGGAACGCCCCACCACCGGTAGCGTGCGGGTCGACGACCAGGAGCTCAGCGAACTGAGCGGCGCGGCCCTCAACCAGGCCCGCCATCGGATCGGCATGATCTTCCAGCACTTCAACCTGCTCTCCTCGCGCACCGTCTACGCCAATGTGGCCCTGCCCCTGGAGCTGATGGGCGTAAGCGGCAAGGAGATCCGTGAGCGGGTATTGCCGCTGCTGGAGCTGGTTGGCCTGGCCGACAAGCGAGATCAGTACCCCTCCCAGCTCTCCGGCGGCCAGAAGCAGCGGGTGGCCATCGCCCGCGCCCTGGCCAGCCGCCCCAAGGTGCTGCTCTGCGACGAGGCCACCTCGGCCCTCGACCCCCAGACCACCGGCGCCATCCTCGACCTGCTGCAGGACATCAACCGCAAGCTGGGCCTGACCATCCTGCTGATCACCCATGAGATGGAGGTGGTCAAGCGCATCTGTCACCGGGTCGGGCTGATCTCCGGCGGCGAGCTGGTCGAGGAGGCCGAGGTGGGTGACTTCTTCACCGCCCCGCGCACCGAACTGGGCCGCCACTTCCTCAACGACTTCCTGCAACTCGAGCCGCCGGCGGCGCTGGTGGAACGCCTGGAGGCCACTCCCGGCGAGCACACCCACCCGGTGGTGCGCCTGGCCTTCGGCGGCGACGCCGTCTCCACCCCGCTGATCTCGCGACTGGCCCGGGAGTGCGGCATCGACGTCAGCATCCTCGAGGCCAAGGTGGAGTCGATTCAGGAGCGCACCCTGGGGCTGATGATCGCCGAGCTGATCGGCGGCGCCGAGGAGACTGCCCGGGCCATCGCCTATCTCGAAACCCATGACCTAGACGTGGAGGTGCTCGGCCATGTCCAGCGCGATGCTTGATCTGATTCTCAAGGCGACCCTGGACACCCTCTATATGGTGGGCGTCTCGGGAGTGATCTCGGCCCTGCTGGGGGTGCCCCTGGGAGTGCTGCTCTATGTGACCCGCCCGGGGCAAATCCTGGCCCGGCCACTGCTCAACCAGATACTGGGCATGGCCACCAATATCGGCCGCTCGGTGCCCTTTATCATCCTGATGGTGGCGATCATCCCCTTTACCCGAGTGGTCGTCGGCACCTCCATCGGCACCAATGCCGCCATCGTGCCGCTGACCGTGGCGGCGATCCCCTTCGTGGCGCGCCTGGTGGAAGGCTCGCTGAACGAGCTCTCCCCGGGCCTGGTGGAGGCCGCCCAGTCGATGGGCGCCACCCCCTACCAGATCATCACCAAGGTCCTGCTACCGGAGGCCAGGGGCGGCATCATCACCGGCCTCACCATCACCGTGGTGACCCTGGTCAGCTACTCGGCCATGGCCGGCGCCGTGGGCGGCGGCGGCCTGGGCGACCTGGGCATCCGCTATGGCTACAATCGCTTCGACCCCCTGGTGATGCTGATCACCGTGGCGATCCTGGTGGTGATGGTGCAGGGCTTCCAGAGCCTCGGCGACGCCCTGGTGCGCCGCGCCAACCACAAGTGACATTCACGCCGGCCCGCCGGCACTTCCTGGACACAAGGAGAGCTTCACCATGCAACGACCCCTGGCTACCTGGCTGCGCCCGACCCTGATCGGCGCCACCCTGTTCGGCAGCGCCCTGCTGGCCGGCTGCGGCAGCGACGACGCCGAGACCCGCAGCATCAAGGTGGGCACCATGTCCGGCCCGGAATCCGAGGTCATGGAAGTGGCGGTCAACCTGGCCAAGGAGCGCTACGACCTGGACGTGGAGATCATCGAGTTCACCGACTACGTCTCGCCGAATGCCGCCCTGGCCGACGGCAGCCTGGATGCCAACGCCTTCCAGCACGCCCCCTACCTCGACAGCATGATCGAGGACCGCGGCTACGACCTGGCCGTCGCCGGTTACACTTTCGTCTACCCGATCGGCGCCTATTCCGAGAAGCACGGCAGCATCGAGACCCTGCCGGAGGGCGCCCTGATCGCCCTGCCCAACGACCCCACCAATGGCGGCCGGGCGATGATCCTGATGCACAATAGCGGCCTGATCACCCTGGATGACCCGGAGAACCTCGAGGCCACCCCGGTCAACGTGGCGGACAACCCCCACGGCTTCGAATTCCGTGAGATCGAGGCGGCGCAGCTGCCGCGGGTCCTGCCCGACGTGGACCTGGCCTTTATCAACAACACCTTCGCCCAGCCCGCCGGCCTGCAACTGGAGGACGCCCTGCTGAGCGAGGGCCCCGAGTCCCCCTACGTCAACCTGATCGCGGTGCGTGCCGGCGACGAGGAGCGCGAGGAGATTCAACAGCTGGTCTCCGCCTACCAGAGTGACGAGGTGGCCGAGAAGGCCCTGGAGCTGTTCGACGGCGGCGCGGTGCCCGGCTGGCAGTAAGTCGTCCACCGCCAGGCACAGGGCCGACCCATCCCGGGTCGGCCCTGTGGCCTTTTAGGAGAGAGATAATGAGCAACTACGCCCTGCTGGGGCGCCAGCTGGCCGCCCTGCTCGATGATCGCGACCCCCTGACCAATGGTGCCCAGACCTGTGCCTTCCTGATGCAGGAGATCCCCGGCCTCAACTGGGTCGGCTTCTATCTGCAGCGCCGCCCCCAGACCCTGGTGCTGGGCCCCTTCCAGGGCAAGCCCGCCTGCACCCCGATCCCCTTCAGCCAGGGCGTCTGTGGCGCCGCGGCACGAAGCCGCACGACCCAGCGCATCGACGACGTCCACGCGGTGGCGGACCATATCGCCTGCGACGCCGCCTCCCGGGCCGAGCTGGTGGTACCCATTATCCATGACGGTGAGGTGTGGGGCGTCCTGGACCTGGACAGCCCCCACCGGGGGCGCTTTACCCCGGAGGACCAGGCGGGCATCGAGGCCCTGGTGGCGATCTTCCAGGCCCATAGCGACCTGGAGCGCCTTATGAATAAGCCGGGGTGATACTTCTCAAAACCAGCGGGGCCGCCTCACCGGCCATCCCGGCCCGATTCGCAGATATCACAGCCCCGCTGCAAAACCCTTGACGAAGTGCTTGGTGATACAGCCCAGCCTGGGGTTGCGTGACCATTATCCTATTTTCCCCGATCGATCGAACGCGGCATCGTCTATGTGAATCTGATCCCGACCGGCAAGCTTGGCCATATAAAGGGCTCGATCCGCGCGCGCAAAAAGGCTGATCGGAGTATCCCCAGGTTGCGCAGCCGCAACGCCGACTGAGAAGGTGTATTTGCAGTCCGACCTATCCTTGAGCGGTCGCGATTTGCGCACACCGACGAGCATTCTCTCGACGATGAGCCTTGCCTGCTCAAGGGAAGTGGCTGGAAGAGCCAGGACGAATTCCTCCCCCCCGACGCGACCAAAGCAGTCCGTGCGCCTGACGAGCCGGTGAATGCGCCTTGCGAAGTCTTTCAGGACCAGATCACCGTTGTGATGGCCAAACTGGTCGTTGATGCCCTTGAAGTGGTCGATATCGAGTACGCACAGGCAGCCGAGTGATGACGCTTCATCGGTGTCTTGCCGCTGCAGCATCTCCTCAATTCGGGCAGTCACGAACCGGCGGTTGGCAACCCCGGTCAGTTCGTCGGTGTATGAAGCCTTGATCGCCAGGTCCCGGTCCTGCCGAACCTCACGTGTACTGGCCTTCAGGTCCGTAACATCGGTGGCAATGCACAGCATCCAGCCGTCTTCCCGAACCGTCTCTGTCATCCAGAGCCAGCGGCCGTCGAAAAGATCGGTTTCGAAGGCTCTGAAGCCGACCTTTCCCCGGCGCGACTGCGTGGAGATCAGCCATTCTTCGAAGTCCGCAGCGCGAATGACGGTGCCTCGTTTGGCGCAGTGGTTTCGCCTCATCAGATCAGGCCAGAAAGGCGTCTCGTCCGGCTCGATGAAGTAGGCTGATCGAAACGCCTTGTTGGCGTATCGAAGTCTGTCAAAGCCATCATAGGCCGCGACGAGAACGGGCGCAGACTCGAACAACTGAAACAGGCTTTGGAGGACGTCGTTCATAAAACCAATGCAGCGTGTCTCACCTAAGAGAAAATTAAATCCGCCGCCATACCCACACTTGGCTTTGGTGCACACGCGTATGAGCATAGTCGAAGCTGGTGAGGGCGACTACTGATACGAGGCTGTCAGGAGCCGTCAGCACCATGGGCGTTAGACCCGCTCAATTGGTACGGCCGCCTTCTGAAAATGACCGATGATCGTGAAGGGCCGGCCCGCCTGGGCCGCCCCCTTTTTTATACGACCTTTTCTTCGCCCATACGAAAACGCCCCGTGACCGAAGTCACGGGGCGCCGGGATCTGGTAGGACCAAGCGGATTTGAACCGCTGACCTCCACGATGTCAACGTGGCGCTCTAACCAACTGAGCTATGGTCCTGAAACTGAAACGAGATTTGGTAGGACCAAGCGGATTTGAACCGCTGACCTCCACGATGTCAACGTGGCGCTCTAACCAACTGAGCTATGGTCCTACAACTCGCCGTTACCCGAGGCTTGCCCTGGCAACGGATGCGTATTCTACGCACTCGCCGATAAAATGCAAGCCCCTAGTTAAAAAATCCCTATGATCAGTCAGTTGGGAACATATTGGTGGTAGCGTCCGCCCCGGGGAAGCGCCCTAGGCAGGCCCTGGTCGCGGAAGTGATCTCCCCGGGCCACCGATGCCGCCAGGCTTGCTAATATAATGGCGCCATGCCGCCCACCGACCGACAGCGACGATGCCATGATTCAGCACAAGCGACACGACGCCATCCTGACCCTGATCAAGCGCCAGGGCTATGCCTCCATCGAGCAGCTGACCCAGGAGTTCGGGGTCACGCCCCAGACCATTCGTCGTGACCTCAACACCCTGGCCGACGAAGGCCTGGTGCGCCGGGTGCACGGCGGTGCCGGCCTCGAATCGAGCACGGTGAACACCGCCTACCAGACCCGCAAGACCCTCAACCTGGACGCCAAGCGGCGCATCGCCGCCCTGCTGGCCGGCAAGATCCCCGATCGCGCCTCGCTGTTTATCAATATCGGCACCAGTAACGAAGTGGTCGCCGAGGCCCTGCTCGACCATCAGGGCCTGGAGGTGATCACCAACAACCTCAATGTGGCGGCCATCCTCCAGCACAAGGAGGACTTCAATGTGATCATCGCCGGCGGCCAGGTGCGCTCCCGGGACGGTGGCATCATCGGCGAGGCGACCATCGACTTTATCAACCAGTTCAAGGTGGACTACGGCATCATCGGCATCAGCGGCATCGACGAGGACGGCTCCCTGCTGGAGTTCGACTACCAGGAGGTGCGGGTGGCCCAGGCGATCATCCATAACTCCCGCCAGGTCTACCTGATCGCCGACCACTCCAAGTTCCATCGCAATGCCGTGGTCCGCCAGGGCCGTATCACCCAGATCGACGCCCTCTTCACCGACCGCCGGCCGCCCCAGGCTATCTGCCAGCTGATGGCCAGCCACGATGTGGCGCTGCATATCGCCGGCGGCGAGGAAAGCGACGACATCCCACCGGCCCAGGCCAGCGAGGCCTGACCCCGAGCTCAGGCCTCGGGCAGCCCCCCATCGGCCAGCCTGGCGGGATCCAGCAGCCGCTCCAATTCCTCCCGGGAGAGCTCGGTGGCCTCCTCGGCCACCTCGAGGATCGGCCGCCCTTCGCCGTAGGCCCGCTTGGCGATGGTCGCCGCGGCGTCATAGCCGATCACCGAATTCAGGGCGGTGACCAGGATGGGGTTGCGGGCCAGGGGCTCGGCCAGGCTCGCCTCCCGCACCCTGAAGGTGGCGATGGCGCGGTCGGCCAGCAGCCGGCTGGCGTTGCTCATCAGTCGGATCCCCGACAGCAGGTTATTGGCGATCAGCGGCAGCATGACATTGAGCTGGAAGTTGCCGCTCTGCCCCGCCACGGTCACCGCACTATCCAGGCCGATCACCTGGGCGGCGGCCATGGCGGCGGCCTCGGGAATCACCGGATTGACCTTGCCCGGCATGATCGAGCTGCCGGGCTGCAGGGCCTCCAGCTCGATCTCGCCGAGTCCGGCCAGGGGCCCCGAATTCATCCAGCGCAGGTCATTGCTGATCTTCAACACCACGCAGGCGTGGCCACGCAGCTGCCCGGAGAGCTCCACCGCGGCGTCCTGGGAGGCGAGCGCGGCGAAGTGACTATCGGCGGGGCTCAGCGGCAGGCCGGTCGCCTCGGAGAGCGCCCGCGCCACCCGGGCCGCGAATTCGGGGTGGGCATTGATGCCGCTGCCCACGGCGGTGCCGCCCTGGGCCAGGCGACACAGCCGCGTCATGGCGTCCTGGAAACGTGCCTCGCTGGCCGCCACCTGGGCCGACCAGGCCCCCAGCTCCTGGCTCATGCGCACCGGCATGGCATCCATCAGGTGGGTTCGCCCGGTCTTGATCACCTCGTGCAGTTGCCCGGCCTTGGTGTCGATGCTCCCGCGCAGGTGCGCCAGGGCCGGCAACAGCTCGTCGCGGACCGCCAGGGCCGCCGAGAGATGTATCGCCGTGGGGATGACGTCGTTGCTGGACTGCCCCATATTGACATGATCATTGGGCCCCACCTCCAGGCCACCGCGGCTGGCCAGATGGGCGATCACCTCGTTGACGTTCATATTGGTGGAGGTGCCGGAGCCGGTCTGATAGACGTCCACCGGAAACTGGTCATCATGGCGGCCGGCGAGGATCGCTTCGGCCGCCTCGCGGATCGCCTCGGCCCGGGGTGCGTCGAGCAACCCCAGCTCGGCATTGACCCGGGCACAGGCGGCCTTGATGCGGGCCACCGCCTGGATAAAGGCCGGCGGCATGGCGTGACCGCTGATCGGGAAGTTGTTCACCGCCCGCTGGGTCTGGGCACCGTAAAGGGCCGAGGCCGGGACCTCGAGCTCCCCCATGCTGTCCCGCTCGATTCGCGTGGCGCTCATTCTCTCCTCCTACTTTAGTTAAAAACTATCGATCCCAGCCTAAGCGATGCCTCCCTGGCCGGCTAATCGAGGAAACTTATCGATAGCATAGTCCGCCGCCCTACCCAGGGCGGCGCCCGCCTGCAATACTCGTCCCGCACAGGGACGCCCCATCCAGCACCAGAAGGAGAGACGATGCGCCACGCCCTTGCCGTTGTCGGCCTTGGCCTGATTCTGGCCGGCTGTCAAATGCTGCCCCCCATGGACACCGATACCCGCCGTATCGAGGTGCGCGACATCACTCCCGACCCGGAACGGCCCCCGGAGCCGGGCCGAGTGCCGCGCCGGGTGGCCTTCTCCGAGGCCGAGTATCGCGCCCTGCCAACCCAGGGCACGGCCCGCCTGAGCGGCCAGCTCTTCTATGACGGCCCCGGCGGCCGCCACTATGGCCGCCATGAGACCGTCTCCATCGCCCCGGTCACCGCCTACTCGGCGGAAGCCGCCGAGCAGGCACTGGCCGGGCGGGCGGTGGAGCGCGCCGACCCCCGCGCCCAGGCCTATACCCATCGGGTGCGCACCGACGGCCAGGGGCGCTTCGAGGCGGCGCAGCTACCGCCGGGCGACTTCTATGTCTCCGGCAGCGTCGGCCTCCCCAATGGCGAGCGCAGCCCGCTGATCCTCCATCAGATACGCCTGCGCAACGGCCAGACCACCCGGGTCAACCTGCGTCGCTGAGCCAGTGGCGCAAGCCACCGCCGTCTCCTATGTTGAGGCCAGGATAGGGATTCCTCGCCCCCATGCCGCCATGGGGGCCCATAAGAGTCGCCGGGAGGATTGACCATGCGTATCACCAAGGCGCCGGGCTGGGCCCTGCCCCCCCTGCTGCTGAGCCTTGCCGCCGTCACCCAGGCCGCCACGGCCGCCGACCTGGAGGAGATCCGCGAACGCGGCAGCATTCGCATCGCGGTGGCCAACGAGGTGCCCTACGGCTACCTGGACGAGGATGGCGAGGGACGGGGCGCCGGCCCCGAGGTGGCCAGGCACCTGGTCGACGAACTGGGTATCGAGCGGATCGAGTGGGTCGCCACCGACTTCGGCGACCTGATCCCGGGGCTCAGGGAGGGACGCTTCGACATGGCTGCCGCCGAGATGGCGATCCTCCCGGAGCGCTGCGAGTCGATCCTCTACTCCGAGCCCAATACCACCTATGGTGAAGGCCTGCTGGTGGCCGCCGGCAATCCCCTGGAACTCCAGGCCTACGACGACTTCGCCGGACGCAACGACTATCGGGTGGCGGTAATGGGTGGCGCCGACCAGCGGGAGATCCTGATGGCCCTGGGGGTCGCAGAAGAGAAGATCGTTGCCATCGCCCGCAACGAGGAGGCCATCGAGGTGATCGCCGCCGGCGACGCCGACGCCTATGCCGCCACCGGCCTGACCGTGACCGCCCTGGATCAACGGAGCCAGGCGGTGGAGGCGGCACTGGATTTCGTCGACCCCCGGGTCGACGGCGAGGAGGTTCGCAGCTGGGGTGGCTTCGCCTTCGGCCCCGAGGCCGAGGCGCTACGCGACGGCGTCAACGAGGTGCTGGCTGCCTACAAGACGACCAATGCCTGGGAGCAGACCCTGACGGAACACGGCTTTACCCAGGAAGACGTGCTCAACTCCTTCAAGTATTCCACCGAACAGCTATGCCGCCGAGACTAGCCCTCAGGCCCCGCGCCGGCCTGACGAAAGGCGCTACCAGCCCAGGGCCTGCTTGACGAAGGGAATGGTCAGTTTGCGCTGCGCCGAGAGGGAGGCCCGGTCGAGGGTCTCCAAGGCCAGGCAGAGCTCGCCCAGCGCCCGAGGGCCGCGATGCAGGATATAACGCGCCACCTCGTCGGGCAGCTGCATGCCCCGCACCCGCGCCCTTAGCTTGAGCGCCTCCAGGCGCTGATCGTCATCCAGGCGCTTGACATGGAAGGTCATGCCCCAGGTCAGCCGCGAGGCCAGGTCGGGCAGGGTCACCGGCAGTTGCCGCGGCGCCGCCGGCGCCGAGATGATCAGACGCTTGCCGGCATCGCGCAGGCGATTGAAGGCATGAAAGAGCCCCTCCTCCCAGCGCTTGCGGCCCAGCACCCGGTCGAGATCGTCGATGGCCACCAGATCGAGCCGCTCGATCTCCTCGAGCATATGGGGCGGGAAGTGCCAGAGCTCCCCCAGGGGCAGGTAGAGGGCCCGGCGATCGCGGTCGCCGGCGCCGTGGCAGGCGGCCTGGAGCAGATGGCTGCGCCCCACTCCCTCGCCGCCCCACAGGAACAGGAAGGGTTCACCGGCGTCATCGAGCTGATGGCGCAACGCCTCCACCAGGGGGGCGTTGTCGCCTGGCAGGAAGTTGGCGAAGGTGGCATCGTCGCGCATGCCCACCCCCAGCGGCAGCTGCGCGGCCCCGGGTTTCATCGGCTCTCCTCGTCGCCGCACCCATGCCGGGCGGCATCATATAAGGTGCTGTTTTTATAGCGGTCGTTGACCTCCCGCAATAGTACCATGATGACCGCCGCCGCCGGCAACGCCAGCAGCACCCCGGTGAAGCCGAAGAGGTTGCCGCCGGCCAGCACGGCGAAGATCACCGCCACCGGATGCAGGCCGATGCGGTCGCCCAGCAGCTTGGGCTGGAGTACCGTGCTCTCCAGCACCTGGCCGATGCAGAACACCACCACCACGCCGGCCAGCGCCAGCCAGCTGCCGAACTGGAAGAAGGCCACGACCAAGGCCGCGGCGATACCGACGATAAAACCCAGGAAGGGCACGATGCTGGCCAGCCCGGCCAACAGGCCGATCAACAAGCCGAAGCGCAGGCCCATCAGGGTCAACCCCAGGGCATAGACCACCCCGAGACACAGCATCACCAGCAACTGGCCGCGCAGGAAGGCCGCCAGCACCTCATCACAGCGTGCGGCCAGGCGCATGATGTCCGGCTCCCACTGGCGTGGCAGCAGGTTACGGATGCTCTGCATCAAGCGCCGCCAGTCCAGCAGCAGGTAGAAGGCCACCACCGGAATCAGCGACACATAGGTGATCCAGCTGACGAAGGCCATGCCGGAGCGCCCCACCTGGCCCAGGACCTGGGCCAGGGCCCCGCCGGCCTGCTGCCAGTGCTCGGTCAGGGTCTCACGCAGGTTTTCCAGCTCGGCACTGGGATCATAGCCGGTCCAGGCCCGCACCTGGGGGCCCAGCACCGTCTGCACCCAATCGATGATCGCCGGCACCGCCTGGGTGAACTGGCGCACCTGCTGCACCAGCAAGGGGATCAGGATCAAGAGCCCCAGGGCCACCACCAGCAACAGCACCAGGAAGACCCCGCTCACCGCCAGGGGCCGCGACAGCCCCAGGCGCTCCAGGCGATTGGCCAGGGGGTCCCCCAGGTAGGCCACCACCATGGCGACGAAGAAGGGCATCAACATCGACTGCAGGGCAAACAGCAGCCACACCAGGGCGACCGCCACGACCGCCAACCACCAATACCTGGGCATTCCTCGCCTCCCTCGTTCGAAACCACATCCTTGGGCACTCTCCGGCACGCTGGGCGATGCGAGCCCCGCCGGGGAGTGCTACAATCTTGCGCCTATTGATCCGCTCAATCTACTCCACAGGACTCGTCATGACCCGCAGCCCGTCCGACTCCTCCCCTACTCGACCCACCTCGCTGAGCTACAAGGACGCCGGCGTCGATATCGATGCCGGCAATGCCCTGGTGGAGCGCATCAAGGGCGTCGCCAAGCGCACCGCCCGCCCCGAGGTGATGGGCGGCCTGGGCGGCTTCGGCGCCCTCTGCCAGCTGCCCAGTGGCTATCGCGAGCCGGTGCTGGTCTCCGGCACCGACGGCGTGGGTACCAAGCTGCGCCTGGCCATGGACCTGGGCAAGCATGACACCATCGGCATCGACCTGGTGGCCATGTGCGTCAACGACCTGGTGGTGGCCGGCGCCGAGCCGCTGCTGTTCCTCGACTACTATGCCACGGGCAAGCTCGATGTGGACATCGCCGCCGACGTGGTCAGCGGCATCGGCGAGGGGTGTCACCAGGCGGGCTGTGCCCTGGTGGGCGGCGAGACCGCCGAGATGCCGGGCATGTACGAGGGCAGCGACTATGACCTGGCCGGCTTCTGCGTCGGCGTGGTGGAGAAAGCCGAGATCCTCGACGGCAGCCGGGTCGCCGAGGGCGACGCTCTGCTGGGCCTGGCCTCTTCCGGCCCCCACTCCAACGGCTATTCGCTGATTCGCAAGATCCTCGAGGTGAGCGGCGCCGACCTCGACACCACCATCGACGGCCGCCCCCTGGCCGAGGCGCTGATGGCGCCCACCCGCATCTACGTCAAGCCACTGCTGTCGCTGATCAAGGAGAGCGGCGTGGCGGTCCACGCCCTCTCGCATATCACCGGCGGCGGCCTCACCGAGAACCTGCCGCGGGTCCTGCCCGAGAACCTCACCGCCCGGGTCGATGTCGCCAGCTGGACCCGCCCGGCGGTCTTCGAATGGCTGCGCGAACAGGGTAATGTGGCCGAGGAGGAGATGTACCGGGTGCTCAACTGCGGCATCGGCATGGTGCTGGTGGTGTCCGCCGAACAGGCCGATCAGGCCCGCGCCCATCTGCAGGCCCAGGGCGAGACCGTCTACCGCCTGGGCGAGATCGTCACCCGTGATGGCGAGGAGCCCCAGGTGCGTCTGGAGAACCTCGAGGCATGAGCGACGGCGATATCCTCAACGGTTTTACCCCGGAGGCGGCGGAGCCGCCCCGGGTAGTGGTGCTGATTTCCGGCTCCGGCAGCAACCTCCAGGCACTGATCGACGCCCAGGGCTATGACGAGCTGGGCGGCGGCAAGATCGTCGCGGTGATCTCCAACCAGCCCGACGCCTACGGCCTCAAGCGCGCCAAGGAGGCGGGCATCGAGGCGGTGGCGCTGCCCCACCGGGAGTACGACAGCCGCGAGGCCTTCGATGGCGCCCTGATCAAGGTGATCGAGCGCCACGAGCCTCACCTGGTGGTGCTGGCGGGCTTTATGCGCATCCTCACGCCGCGCTTCGTGCAGCGCTTCTACGGCCGCCTGCTCAATATCCACCCCTCGCTGCTGCCCGCCTACCAGGGGCTGGATACCCATGCCCGGGCCCTGGCGGACGGCGTCGCCGAGCACGGCTGCAGCGTGCACTTCGTCACCGAGGAGCTGGATGGCGGCCCCGTGGTGCTTCAGGCCGCGGTGGCGGTGAGCGAGGGCGACGACGAGGCCGCCCTCAAGGAGAAGGTTCACGCCCGGGAGCACCTGATCTATCCCATCGCGGTGCGCTGGTTCCTCGAGGGGCGCCTGCGCCTCGAGGCGGAAGGCCCCACCCTGGACGGCACCCCCCTGCCACCCCAGGGCCTCAGGCTCTCCCATCAGGATGCCGCCGAGGAGCTGGACGAAGCCCCCGAGCAGTAAGCTGGAAGCTGGAAGCTGGAAGCTGGAAGCTGGAAGCTGGAAGCTGGAAGCTGGAAGCTGGAAGCTGGAAGCTGGAAGCTGGAAGCTGGAAGCTGGAAGCTGGAAGCTGGAAGCTGGAAGCTGGAAAGCAGCCTAACGTGAATCGCCCCCATGGCCAGGCCATGGGGGCGATTTTTCTTCCAGCTTCAAGCTTCCAGGCGCGAAGCGCCGCTCTTCAAGCTTTCTTCTCGGCGCAGCCGGGTCGGCTCAGGTCCTGGGCAGGGTCACCCCACGCTGGCCCATATACTTGCCGCCGCGGTCCCGATAGGAAGTCTCGCAGACCTGGTCGGACTCCAGGAAGAGCATCTGGGCGACGCCCTCGTTGGCGTAGATCTTGGCCGGCAGGTTGGTGGTATTGGAGAACTCCAGGGTCACATGACCCTCCCACTCCGGCTCCAGCGGCGTCACATTGACGATGATCCCGCAGCGCGCATAGGTGGACTTGCCCAGGCAAATGGTCAGCACGCTGCGCGGAATGCGGAAGTACTCCACGGTACGGGCCAGGGCGAAGGAGTTGGGGGGGATGATGCAGACATCGCCCTTGATGTCGACGAAGCTCTTGTCATCGAAGGCCTTGGGGTCCACCACCGCCGAGTGGATATTGGTGAACACCTTGAACTCGTCGGCGCAGCGCACATCGTAGCCGTAGCTGGAGGTACCATAGGAGATGACCCGCCGGTCATCGACGTAGCGCACCTGATCGGCCTCGAAGGGTTCGATCATGCCGTGCTCGGCGGCCATGCGACGGATCCAGGAATCGGACTTGATGCTCATCGGGACATCCACTGGGTGGCAAACGAAGAAGGGCCGCTATGATAACGGCCCTGCCCGGGAATAAAAACCACGCCGTGGCGCTCAATCGCCGAAGGAGATGCTCGGCCCCGCCTCGGCCTGGGCCGCGACACTCTCGGCCACCTGGCGGGCCATGGCCCGGAAGCTGGCCGCCACCTCGCCATCCGGCTCCGCCACCACCGTGGGACGCCCGCCATCGGCCTGCTCACGAATCGACAGCGCCAGGGGCAGCTGTCCCAGCAAGCGCGTCTCGTATTGAGCCGTCAGCCGCTCGCCACCGCCCTCACCGAAGATCGGCTCGCTATGGCCGCACCGGGAACAGGTGTGCAGGCTCATGTTCTCCACGACCCCCAGCACCGGCACCTTGACCTTGCGGAACATCTCGATGCCCTTGCGGGCATCCAGCAGGGCGATGTCCTGGGGCGTGGTGACGATCACCGCGCCGGCCACCGGCACCTTCTGGGAGAGGGTCAGCTGGATATCGCCGGTGCCCGGTGGCATATCGATAAACAGATAGTCCAGGTCGTCCCAGGCGGTCTGGGTCAGCAGTTGCTGGAAGGCGCCGGCCACCATGGGACCGCGCCACACCATGGGTTCGTTGATATCCACCAGGAAGGCCATGGACATGGCCTGGATGCCGTGAGCCTCCAGCGGCCGGAAACGGTTCTCACCGGCCTGCTGGGGCCGCACGCCCTCGCCGATGCCCAGCATCCGCGCCTGGCTGGGCCCATAGATATCGGCATCCAGCAAACCCACCCGATAACCCTCGGCGGCCATCGCCAGGGCCAGGTTGGCGGTCACGGTGGACTTGCCGACGCCGCCCTTGCCGGAGGCCACGGCCACGATATGCTTTACCCCTTCGATCACGATCGACTCCATATCTCGCTATAAATGGCTACCGGCAGCCCGGTGGCCGCCAGTATAACCCCGTCCGCCCGGCCATAACCAAGTGGCGCACTCAACTTTTCACGGCACCGCTTTGCCAAGCCTCGGTGCCTGGCATAGGCTCCAATCAGGCCCCTCTTCCGTCAGGTCCCCAGGAGTCACGTCATGTTCTCGCCCTTCGCCGACCGTCACGATGCCGGCCGCCAGCTGGCCGAGCGCGTTGTCGCCCTGCCCGAGGGCCCCGCCCCCATCGTCCTGGGCCTGCCCCGGGGTGGGGTGCCGGTGGCCTGGGAGATCGCCCAGACCCTGGAGGCGCCCCTCGACGTCTGGCTGGTGCGCAAGCTGGGCCTGCCCTGGAACCCGGAGGTGGCCATGGGCGCCATCGCCGAGGGCGGGGTCTGCTACCGGGATGATGCCATGATCCGCGCCCTGCGCCTCTCCGAGGACGACGTCCAGGCGGTGATCGAGGCCGAAACCACCGAGCTGGAACGCCGCCGACGGCGTTATCGGGGCGAGGTCCCGGCACCACCGCTGGAAGGGCGTCAGGTCATCCTGGTGGATGATGGCCTGGCCACCGGCGCCACCCTGGAAGCCGCGGTGGCGGCGGTGCGCCAGGCACGCCCGGCCTGGCTGGTGGTAGCGGTACCGGTGGCCGCCCCGGAGGCCCTGGCGCGCCTGGCGACACGGGTCGACACCCTGGTCTGCCTGCACCAGCCCCGCCAGTTCGCCGCCGTGGGACAGTGGTACCGGCACTTCGATCAAACCTCCGACGAGGAAGTCCTGCGCCTGCTGGGGCGTTAATTCCTCCCCACGCCACCTACTCGGGCAGGGTCTCGCCGGAGCCCCCCATGGCCGCCGGCACGTCCTTCATCTTGTCCAGCCCATCATGGATGCGCAGCACCGCCTCCTGGTAGTGCACATGCAGCCTGGGGGCGAAGGGCAGGTCGGGGATCACCGCGGCATAGACATCGATCAGCCCCATCGCCGGGTGCTCGGTCATCACATGGCCGCCGCAGCGGGTGCACCACTGACGCTGGCTGGCCGGGGTCTGGGCGTAGCTGCCCAGCAGCTCCGCCCCCTGGGTCACCTTGACGCTCTCCGGCCGCCACAGGCTGAAGGCATTGACCGGCCCCGCCGACCAGCGGCGACAGGAGTCGCAGTGACAGTAGCCCATGGCCACCGGCTCACCGCTCACCTCCAGGGTCACGGCACCGCAGAAGCAGCTGCCGGTATAATTCGCACTCATGACTCACCTCCCGGGGCAGCCCCCCATCGCCGACATGCCCCTACAGTCTAGAAGCCTGTCGGGCTCCCAGGTCGCAATAAGAACACCTTCGGCGGCAGCAGCGTCGCAATCAGCACATTCGCCGCCCATGAAGCGACACACACTGCCAGGGAGAGCCACGGCAACCCCCGGGAGGTGTGCCATGTCCGACGCGACCATCACCAATCTGAGCCCACGCCTGCGCTACGCCCGCCAACAGTGTCAGAGCATCGACCAGACGCCGCGGCGCGTCCCCATCAACCTGCGCCAGTCCGGTCCCACCCCCACCGAACTGCTGATCTCCACCCGGGTGCGCAAGTCGCCCTACTGGCACCTCTCCCAGGAGGCGGGCTGCTGGCGGGCCACCGTCTACAACCGCATGTACCACCCGCGGGGTTATGTGCGCCCCGAGGACGGCGGCGCCATGGTGGAATATCGCTCCCTGGTGGAAGACGTGACCCTGTGGAACGTGGCGGTGGAGCGTCAGATTCGCGTCAAGGGACCCGATGCCGAGGCCTTCGTCGACAAGGTCATCACCCGCAACGCCAGCGCCATCGCCCCACTGCACGGCAAGTACGTGATCCTCTGCAACGAGGAGGGAGGGATCATTAACGACCCGGTGCTGCTGCGCCTGGCCGAGGACGAGTTCTGGTTCTCGATCTCCGACAGCGACCTGGAGCTATGGCTGCGCGGGGTCAACCTGGGGCTGGGCTATGACGTCAGCATCGGCGAGATCGACGTGGCCCCGCTGCAGATCCAGGGCCCCAAGTCGGAGGCCCTGCTGGTGAACCTGGTCGGCGAGGAAGTACGTGCCCTGCCCTACTATGGCCTGCTGGAGGCGGACATCGCCGGCTGCTCGGTGGTGGTCTCCCAGACCGGCTTCACCGGCGAGAAGGGCTACGAGATCTACCTGCGTGATGCCAGCCTTCACGCCGAAACCCTCTGGGAGGCGGTGCTGGCGGCCGGGGAGAAGCACAAGCTGGCGGTGATCGCCCCCGCCCACCATCGGCGTATCGCCGCCGGCATCCTCTCCTGGGGGCAGGACCTGGATCAGGAGACCCTGCCCTTCCAGTGCAACCTGGGCTATCAGGTGCCCCGCCAGAAGGCTGTGGACTATATCGGTCGCGGCGCCCTGGAGGCGGTGCGCGCCGAACTGGACCAGGGGCGCTACCCCTTCCGGCAGACCCTGGTGGGGCTGGTGCTGGGTGGCCATCCCATCGACGACTATGCCCCCGACTTCTGGCTGATCTCCGCCAGCCAGGACGACGAGCCCATCGGCTATGTCACCTCCCCCTGGTACTCGCCGGAGCTGGGCACCAATATCGCCATGGGCTATGTGCCGGTCACCCATCAGGCGCTGGAGACGCCGCTGCGGGTCTGGCTGCCGGAGCCCTATGCCGAGCGCCCCGGCGAGCCCGTGGCGGCGCGGGTCGTGGCGCTGCCCTTCCGTGCCTCGGTCAATCCCAGCGCCCGGGAGACCGCCCGCTCCCGCGGCCAGGACTCCGCCCTATGACCGGCCCCATGAACCGCTTCGATGACCTCGCCCCCGGCCTGCTCGGGGGCACCCGCCCCGAGCGCCCCGCGGCAGACGACCCCCATGAGGGCCTGCGCCACCTGGTGCGCGACTGGTCCCTGGAGGTGACCCCACGCACCGCCGAGGCATTGACCTCGCGTCCGCCACCGGCGGGCACCCAGATCTATATTACCCACTTGCCGGGCCACCCCTTCGAGGAGGTGATCGCCACCGCCGAGCGCCTCAAGACCCAGGGCTATGACCCCATTCCCCACCTGGTGGCCCGGGCCATCCCCGACCGCGACACCCTGGAGAGCTGGCTGCTGGGGCTGACCCACCGCGCCGGGGTCGACGGGGTGCTGCTGCTGGCCGGCAGCCTGGCCGCCCCTCACGGCCCCTATGCCGACAGCCTGGCCCTGCTCGAGGCGGTCAATCTGCGCGACCACGGCATCCACCGCCTGGCCATGGCCGGCCACCCCGAGGGGCACCCCCAGGCGGATACCGCCACCCTCGACGCGGCCCTGGCGACCAAACGCGATTATGCCGCCCGCCATGGCCTCGAGGCCTGGCTGGTGACCCAGTTCCTGTTCGATGCCGAGCCGCTGCTGGCCTGGCGGCAGCGGCTCCACGACCAGGGCCTGGCGTTACCGATTCGCGCCGGCCTGCCGGGGCCGGCGAGCCTGGCCACCCTGTGGAAATACGCCCTCTCCTGCGGTATCGGCGCCTCCCGTACCGCCCTGGCCCGTCAGGGCAAGCGACTCTTCAAGCTGGCTCGCCCCCAACCACCCACGCGCCAGCTGCTGGCCCTGGCCGAGGCGGCCCCGGACGACCTGCGCCTTCACTTCTACCCCTTCGGCGGCATCGCGGCGACCCTGGACTGGGTCGAGGCCCTCGACGAGGGCCGCTTCACTCTCGAGGGGGCGGGCGATGAGCTGCGGATGACCTCCCACTGATTGCCCCGCGCACTCGCCCGGCCCGGCATGGCTGGTCTACCCTCTACGACAAGCCATGCGCTAATGCCAGGGAGGCGCGATGCACCCCAGCCACTCTCCGCGCCTGCTGACCTTCGCCCTGCGCGTGCTGTCGGCCTTCCTGCGTAATCGCGGCATCCTGCTGGCCGGCGGCGTGGGCTACAACATCCTGCTTTCCATCATTCCGCTGTTCGCCCTGCTGGTGGTGCTGCTCTCCCATCTGGTGGATGAGGGGCAATTGCTGGAACTGCTGGCCATCCAGGCACACCACCTAGCGCCGGCCCATGCCGACCTGCTGCTGGATGCCGTACGCGGCCTGATCGATAGCCGCGACGGGGTCGGCGCCCTGGGCCTGGTGGTGCTGCTGCTGTTCAGTTCCTTCGCCTTTCGCATGCTGGAGGATGCCTTGGCGATCATCTTCCACGCCCCGGACATCCACCCACCCCAGCGCAGCTTCTGGGTCTCGGTGCTGCTACCCTACGCCTTTATGCTGGTGCTGGGCGCCGCCCTGCTGGCCCTCAGCCTGCTGGCCAGCCTGGTCTCCGCCCTGGACGCCTTCTGGCAGACACTCTTCCAACGCCCCCTGCCGCTGGCCGGGCTCTCCGGCCCCATGCTTAACCTGGTGAGCTTCCTCGGCGTCTTCGCCCTGTTCGGCGCCATCTACAAGGTGTTGCCGGTGGTTCGGGTGGCGCTCGGGCGCGCCCTGGTAGGCGGCTTCGTGGCCGCCCTGCTGTGGGAGGGAGCGCGCCTGCTGCTGCTCTTCTACTTCGCCAATCTGTCGCTGGTCAACGTGGTCTACGGCTCCGTGGCGACGCTGATCGTGGTGCTGTTGAGCCTGGAGGTCGGGGCCATCATCCTGTTGCTGGGAGCCCAGGTGATTGCCGAGCTGGAACACAATGCCCGCCTGGGACTGCCCTGGCATATCGATCCCCGGCGCCAGCCGGTGACTCGGGTGGAATAGGGGTGACGTTAGTGCCCGGCTAGTCGCCGACCCCCAGATGATGCTGACGCTCGTCCCGGGTCACCTTGTCGATCACCACCTCCGGATGGTGGCGATGGATCGCCGAATAGATCTCCCGCTCGCGATCCTCGGGCACGTCCACCAGCATCAGGTAGGCGCCCCCTTCGATCTCCTTCTCGAACTTGTCGATCTTCACGTCGTGCACCGATACGCCGATCATGGTACTGGTCCAGATACCAAACAGGGCGCCGAAGACCGTCATCACCAGGACGGTCCAGCCCAGCCCGAAGCCCTGTTCGCCGAGCCCCAGGTGCACTGCCCAGCCCAGCAAGGCACCGAGCACCACGCCGTACTTGAGCCCCCTCACCCCGGCGTTGATCACATCGGAGGTCTGCCGCAGGGTGGCGTTATGCACCCCCCGCTCCCGCAGGGGCTCCCACTCCTTGCCCAGCACATGGACCTCATCCTCGGTCAGCGCCAGGTCGCTGAGCTCATGGGCGATATTGACCGTGGTATCGAGGTCGGGGGTCAGAAAATATAAGCGCTGCATCTTGCACCTCGCATTCTCCGTGGCGTCGATAGTGCGACAAAATGTCCTATTGACAAGTTCGACCATCCATCAAGATGCGGCAAATGGTAATATTCACCGACCCCGCCGGGCCTACTCCTCCAGTTCGATGTCGCCCTCGAACACCACCCGCAGCTCGAGGTCGCCCACTTCCAGGGTCATGGTCGCCGCCAGGGGGCCTTGCGACGCGATCCGCCCCTCGGCCAGGGCGGCCTCCACCGCATGCTCGATCTCCCGCTGGGCACCGATCCCGGCGCGCTTGAGGAAGCGACGAATGCTCAAGTTGAAGACTTCTTCGTTCATGGTGAACCCTCCTGTATCGGTCGCGGCCGGGGCGGGCCCCCGGGTCGCCACCAGTGCCGACCATGGCGCGACCAGGCATTACGACGGCCCCGGCCCTGTTAGCATGGCAGCGATTCGCGCCACCGGCCCAACCCGATCAGGAGTCTTCCCATGCATCCCCAGGACGTGATCCAGGCCTACTACGATGCCTTCAATGCCGGCGACATGGCGGCCTTCCTCGACCTGCTGACCGATGACGTGGCCCACGACATCAATCAGGGGGAGCGTCAGGTCGGCAAGGCCGCCTTCGCCGACTTCATGGCCCATATGAACCGCTGTTATCGGGAACGCCTCGAGGAGCTGGTGATCCTGATTCACCCAGCAGGCGACCGCGCCGCCGCGGAGTTCGTGGTACACGGCGAGTACCTGACCACGGACGAAGGGCTCCCCGAGGCTAACGGCCAGCACTATGTGCTGCCGGCCGGCGCCTTCTTTACCCTGCGCGACGGCAAGGTGGCCCGCATCAGCAACTATTACAACCTCAATGACTGGCTGGCCCAGGTCGGTGCCGACGGCATATCGGCATGAAACGTTGATAGCCTGAGTTGAGCCACCGCCTCGAAAGCCGCTGTCCTCGCGCCCATCCCGCACTACGCTAATCAGTAATAAGGCGGTTGCCATCGAGGAGAGCGGGATGGAGAGCTTGCCGAGTGCGCTCCCCGGGAGGCCTGGCCTCGCCGGGGATACCGGCCCCGGGCGGCGCTGGCCCTGGCGTTTGCTCCTGCTGGCCCTGCTGGTCCTGCTGGCCGCCGGCGTTGCCTCCCTGCTGGCGGCCGAGGCGCGCACCTCCCGCTGGCAGGCCCTGGAACTGTCCCGCTATGCCGAGACCCTCGACTACCGCCTCGCCTCAGGCCCCAGCGACAGCCTGCTCTTTCCCCACCACGGCCCCTTCAACCAGCGCTTCGGCTATGTGGATCTGCCGCGCTTCCAGGCCCGACTGGAGGAACGGGGCTATGAGGTCGCCTCTCAGGTCCGTTTCACTCCGGCCCTGCATGACTACGCCAGCCGCGGCTTCTATGTGCCCTATGAAGAGAAGACCCGTACCGGCCTGACCCTGGAAGAGTGTCGCGGCGCCCCCTACTATGCCGCCCGCCACCCTCAGCGCCACTACCCCCACTTCGCCGCCATTCCGGCGCAGGTGCTCGAGACACTGATGTTCATCGAGAATCGCGGCCTGCTCGATACCACCCACCGCTATGCCAATCCGGCGGTGGACTGGCCGCGCTTCGCCCGCGCCGCCCTCTCCCAGGTGGGGCGGGCCCTGGAACTGGAAGAGCAGAGCGCCGGCGGCAGCACCCTGGCCACCCAGATGGAGAAGTTCCGCCACTCCCCGGGGGGACGTACCGGCTCCGCCCGGGAGAAGCTACGCCAGATGATCTCGGCCAGCGTACGCACCTACCGCCAGGGACCCGAGACCCTCACCGCCCGCCAGGACCTGGCCCGGGATTACCTCAACTCGGTACCCCTGGCGGCGGCGCCGGGGTTCGGCGAAGTCCATGGCCTGGGGGATGGCCTCTGGGTCTGGTTCGGCGCCGATTTCGACGAAGTCAACCGTCTGCTGGAGCCCGCCTTCGCCACGCCTGGAGAACTGGCCCAGCGTGGTCAGGCGCTGCGTCGCGTGGTGGCACTGATGATCGCCCAGCGCCGCCCCGCCTGGTACCTCAACGGCGGCCGCGACTCCCTGGAGCACCTCACCGACAGCTACCTGCGCCTGCTCCACGAGGCGCAACTGGTGGACGGCGAGCTGCGCGACGCCGCCCTGGACCAGCGCCTGGTGTTCCGCGACTTCGACGCCGATCCGGTGACCCACCGCTTACCCACCGACAAGGGCCGCCAGGTGGCACGTACCCAACTGGCGCGCCTGCTGGGCCTCTCCTTCTACGACCTGGATCGCCTCGACCTGGAGGCCACGACCACCCTGCATGGCGAGCTCCAGGCGCGGGTCACCGACTACCTGGAGAGCCTCGCCGACCCCGAGGTGGCCGCCGAGCTGGGCATCCTCGGCCATCGCCTGCTCAGCGCCGAGCGCACCGCCGAGGTGAGCTACAGTTTCACCCTCTTCGAGCGCAGCGACGCGGGCTTCCTGGTGCGGGTACAGACCGACAACACCGGCCAGCCCTTCGATCTCAACGAGAGCAGCAAGCTGGAGCTGGGCTCCACCGCCAAGCTGCGGGTGCTGACCACCTACCTGGAGATCCTCGCCGAGCTCCACGAGCAATACTTCCCGCTGGACCCCGCGGCCCTGCGCGACCTGCCCGTGGACCGCCAGGATTCCCTGACCCGCTGGGTGGTCGACCGCCTGCTGGCCGAGCCGGAGATCACCCTGGAGACGCTGCTGGAGCAGGCCATGGCCCGCCGCTACTCCGCCAGCCCCCATGAGCGCTTCTTCACCGGCGGTGGCGAACACACCTTCAGCAACTTCCGCCGCGAGGACGATCGCCGCCGCCCCACCCTGACCGAGGCCCTGCGGGAGTCCCTCAACCTGCCTTTCGTGCGCCTGATGCGGGATATCGTCAATCACCATATCTATCGACATCCGGATCGGCGGCGCCTGCTGGAGGATGACGCTCATCCGCTGCGCATGCTCTACCTGAGCCGTTTCGCCGACCGGGAGGGCCGCGTCTTCCTGGAGCGCTTCTGGCGCAAGTACCGCGCCCTCACCCCCGAAGCGCGGCTCGAGACCCTGTTCGACGGCGTTCGCCCTCAGGCCTCGCGACTCGCCGCCGCCCACCGCTATGTGCTGCCCGACGCCGACCCCGAGACCTTCCGCGCCTTTATCCGCGAGCGCCTGGGCGACGCCGTCCCCGAGGCGCGCATCGAACGCCTCTACCATGACTATGGCCCCGGCGCCTTCGACCTCAACGACCAGGGCTATGTAGCCCGGGTCCACCCCCTGGAGCTCTGGCTGGTACGCTACCTCCAGGCGCGCCCCCAGGCCACCTATCGGGAGCTGGCATCGGCCAGCACCGGCGAGCGCCAGGCCATCTACCAATGGCTCTTCACCTCCCGGCACCGCGGCGCCCGGGACACCCGGATTCGCATCCTGCTGGAGGCGGACGCCTTCGAAGAGATCCAGGAGCGCTGGGCCCGGGTCGGCTTCCCCTTCGAGCGCCTGGTGCCCTCCCTGGCCACCGCCATCGGCAGCTCCGGGGATCGCCCGGCGTCCCTGGCCGAACTGGTGGGCATCATCCTCAACGATGGCGTGCGCCTGCCGACCCTGCGTATCGACGGCCTGCACTTCGCCGCCGACACCCCCTACGAGACCCGCCTGATCCCCGCCCGGGACGCCGGCGAACGGGTCATGGCGCCTCAGGTGGCCGCCACCCTGCGCCGGGCCCTGGCCCAGGTGGTGGAAGCCGGCACGGCCCGGCGCCTGGCGGGCAGCTTCCAGGCCCAGGACGGCACGCCCCTGGCCCTGGGGGGCAAGACCGGCACCGGCGACAACCGCATCGAGACCCGGGGGCGAAGCGGGCAACTCCTCGATTCCCGGGCCCGCAACCGCACCGCCACCTTCGTCTTCTATCTAGGGGATGATCACTTCGGCACCCTGACCGCCTTCGTGCCCGGCCGCGGCTCCGACGACTTCGGCTTCACCTCGGCACTGCCGGTGCAGATCTTCAAGGGCATGGAACCGATCCTCAGCCGCCATCTGGAACGGGGCTGCGGTCAATCCGCCGCCAGCGGGCTGATGGTCTCCAGCGACAGGGAGCGTCCCGACGCCGGGGCATAACGGAAGGTCCCCACGGCGCGCACCTCCTGCCCCAGCAGGGGCGCCGCCATCGCCGGAGGAAACAGCTCCACCCGGTTGAGCGCCTCGTCCTCGATCCAGTAGTGCAGCGGCGCCTCGAAGTGGCGCACCACCCCCTGGGTCGCCACCCGTTGCCCATCGAAGCCCTCCGGGTCGGCCACCAGCATCTGCAGGGGCGCCTCCCGGGGCGAGGCCTCGCCGCCGCAGCCCACCAGGACCAGCAGCAAGGCGGCAAGTCGCGTGCTCATTTCGCCTCCTCGATCGGGTTCGCCGCCCGCGGGCGGACTATGCTTGTGAAGAGGCCAAGGGTGTCATGGCCTCGTGCGGCGCAAGGAGGCATCCCCCCTCTTCACCCCGGCCCGACGGCCGAAGGAGCCTCACCATGGCCATGGCAATGACGCTTCGGGAGTACCTCCGCTCCCAGGATATCGACTACGAAGAAGTGCGCCACCCCCGCGCGGTGAGCACCGACCATATCGCCGAGCAGACCCATATCACCGGCGATCAGTTGGCCAAGGCGGTGATGCTGCATGGCGACACCGGCAATCGCCTGGCGGTGGTGCCCGGCAGTTGCGATGTCGATATGGTACGCCTCACCGAACTGATGCATGAACGCCTGAGACTCGCCTCCGAGGAGGAGATCAAGCGCCACTTCGATGACTGCGACCCCGGCGCCACCACGCCCCTGGGCCAGGCCTACGGCCTGGAGGTCTGGGTCGACGATAGCCTCACCGCCGAGCCGGATATCTACTTCGAGGCGGGCGACCACGAGACCCTGGTGCATATGAGTGGCCGCGATTTCCAGAAACTGATGGCCAGCATGCCCCATGGCCATTTCAGCCTGCACCACTGAGCCATGCCGCCACCGCCGGGTGGCGGCGCTTTTTGCGGGCCCGCGGCCGAGCGGGTAGAATGCCGCCCCCACCCGCCAGCCCAAGCTCGTCGATCCTCATGAATTATCTGATCAAGCTGTTTCCCGAGATCACCATCAAGTCCAAGTCGGCCCGCAAGAACCTGATCAAGTGCCTGCGCCGTAACCTGCGCAAGGTGGTGGACGACCATGACCGGGAGGCACGCCTGAGCGCGTCCTGGGACGCCATCGAGATCGCCCTGAGCCAGCCGCTGGAGGCCGAGGCGCTGGCCGAGTTCGAGGCCAGCCTGGGGCGGGTGCCCGGCATCCACGAGGTGCTGGCGGTGGAGAACTCTCCACTGGGCGACTTCGAGGCCATCGCCGAGCGGGTGCTGCCGCTGTGGCTGCCACGCATCGCCGGCAAGTCCTTCCGGGTGCGGGTCAAGCGCAAGGGCAAGCACGACTTCACCTCCGCGGATCTGGAGCGCCACCTGGGGGGCAAGCTGCTGGCCGGCGCCGACGACGCCCGGGTCGACCTCTCCCGCCCCGAGGTGACCCTGGCGCTGGAGGTCAACCGTGAGCGCCTGCAGTTGATCGGCCGCCGCTGGCCGGGCCTCGGCGGCTACCCCCTGGGCACCCAGGAGAGCGCCCTGGTGCTGATGTCCGGTGGCTATGACTCCCCGGTGGCGGCCTATCGCATGATGCGCCGCGGGGTGAAGAGCCACTTCCTGTTCTTCAACCTGGGCGGCCCCGCCCATGAGCAGGGGGTGCGCGCCATCAGCCACTACCTCTGGCAGCGCTACAGCCCCACCCACAAGGTGAACTTTATCTCGGTGCCCTTCGAGGGGGTGGTCAAGGAGATCCTCACCACCATTCCCGATCACCTGATGGGGGTGGTACTCAAGCGCATGATGCTGCGGGTCGCCGAGCGGGTCGCCGCCCGGGCGCGGATTCCCGCCCTGGTCACCGGCGAGGCGATCGCCCAGGTCTCCAGCCAGAGCCTGCATAACCTGGCGATGATCGATGGGGTCACCGAACGCCTGGTGCTGCGCCCGGTGGTCGCCGACGACAAGCAGACGATCATCGACGAGGCGCGCCGGATCGGCACCGCCGCCTTCTCCGAGACCATGCCGGAGTACTGCGGGGTGATCTCCAACCGCCCCAGCCTCAAGGTCAAGCGCGGCGAACTGGAGGCCGCCGAGGCCGCCTTCGACTTCGGCGTGCTGGACGCGGCCCTGGAGGCGGCCACTCGTACCCGCTCGGATCGCCTGATCGTCGACCAGGCCAGCCTGCCGGAGATCACCACCCTGGATGGCGAGGCCGCCCTGGCCGAGGCGCCCAGGGTCAGCGTGATCGATATCCGCCACCCGGACGAGCGCGAGGCCGCGCCTTTGTCGCTGCCCGACACCGAGCTGCTGGCCATCCCCTTCTTCGAGCTCCAGGAGCGCGCCTTGGATCTGCCCCGGGATCGCCACTACCTGCTCTACTGCGACCAGGGGGTGATGAGCCGCATGCAGGCCCTGCACCTGGCCGATCAGGGCCTCGCGCATTTCGGCGTCTATCGCCGTTAGTGCCGGCTGTCGAGGGGCCGGGGTATTCTGGGGGCAGCTTGAATAACCTCCCGCAGGGCGACTGCACCCAGAATGACTAAGGGGCGCTGGGGGCAGATCGGAGCAAAGCGTCTTTTTCAGGGACGAAAAAGTCGAGCGCCCAGGGAGGGGTTTACAGCGTCTTTGCGAAGGCCTGCCCCCAGGATAGCCCCGAGCCAGCAACGGCGGATGGTTATCGCTGCAATGGCCCCGGGTAATCACCGGCCCAAGGGTGCAGCCCGCCCCGAAGCCGGCTACAATCGACGCCTGATTTCACGGACATTTTCCGCGTGGGGGCGCGCCCTCCACCCAAGCACGGGAACCCAAGAGTCGCCATGTCGAATTCCGCCAGCGCTCCGCGCAAGATCCTGGTCACCAGCGCCCTGCCCTACGCCAATGGCGCCATCCACCTGGGCCACCTGCTGGAGTATATCCAGACCGATATCTGGGTGCGCTTCCAGAAGAGCCGCGGCCACCAGTGCCACTATGTCTGCGCCGACGACGCCCATGGCACCGCCATCATGCTGCGCGCCGAGCAGGAGGGCATCACCTCCGAGGCGCTGATCGACCGGGTCAGCCAGGAGCACCAGCGGGACTTCGCCCACTTCGGGGTGGCCTTCGACAACTACCACTCCACCCACTCCGACGAGAATCGCTATTTCAGCGAGCTGATCTACACCCGGCTGCGCGACAAGGGACATATCGCCACCCGCGATATCGAGCAGATGTATGACCCGGTCAAGGGCCTGTTCCTGGCCGACCGCTTTATCAAGGGCACCTGCCCCAAGTGCCAGACCGACGACCAGTATGGCGACAACTGCGAGGCCTGCGGCGCCACCTATACCCCGGCGGAGCTGATCGACCCGGTCTCGGCGATCTCCGGCGCCACCCCCGAGGTGCGTAGCTCCACCCACTACTTCTTCAAGCTGCCCGACTTCGCCGACTTCCTCGACGACTGGATCAACGACGGCCATGTCCAGCCGCAGATCCGCAACAAGCTGATGGAGTGGTTCGAAGCCGGCTTCAACGAGTGGGATATCTCCCGGGATGCCCCCTACTTCGGCTTCGAGATTCCCGATGCCCCGGGCAAGTACTTCTATGTCTGGCTGGACGCCCCCATCGGCTACCTGGCCAGTTTCCAGGCGCTGTGCGAGCGCGAGGGGCTCGACTTCGACAGCTACTGGAAGAAGGGTTCCGAGGCCGAGGTCTACCACTTTATCGGCAAGGATATCGTCTACTTCCATGCACTGTTCTGGCCGGCCATGCTGCATGGCGCCGACCTGCGCACCCCCACGGCGGTGAACTGCCACGGTTTCGTCACCGTCAACGGCGCCAAGATGTCCAAGTCCCGGGGCACCTTTATCAAGGCCGCCACCTACGCCGAGTACCTCAACCCGGAGTACCTGCGCTACTACTTCGCCGCCAAGCTCACCTCCCGGGTCGATGACCTGGACCTCAACCTCGACGACTTCGCCGCCCGGGTCAACAGCGACCTGGTGGGCAAGGTGGTCAATATCGCCAGCCGCTGCGCCGGCTTCGTCAAGAAGCTCGGCGACGGCCGGCTCTCGCCCCACTGCGCCGAGCCAGAGCGGGTGGCGCGCTTTATCGCCGCCGGCGACGAGATCGCCGACCAGTTCGAGGCCCGCGAATTCGGCCGCGCCATGCGCCTGATCATGGAGCTGGCCGACGAGGCCAACACCTATATCGCCGAGGCCGAACCCTGGGTGCTGGCCAAGCAGGAAGGCCGCGAGCAGGAGGTGCTGGATATCTGCTCGGTGGGCATCAACCTGTTCCGCCAGCTGATGGTCTACCTGGCACCGGTGGTGCCGACCATGGCCGAGGGCGCGCGGAACTTTCTCGAGCTCGACAGCCTCGATTGGGAGAGCCGTCAGGCGGTGCTGCTGGATCATGAGATCGCCAAGTTCAAGCCGCTGATGACCCGCGTCGAGCGCGACAAGATCGATGCCATGATGGCGGCCTCCAAGGAGGACCTGGTGGAAGAACAGAAACTCAAGGAGACCCCCAAGGGTCCCCTGGCCGAAGAACCCATCGGCCCCGAGATCGCCTTCGACGACTTCGCCAAGGTGGACCTGCGCATCGCCCGCATCGCCAAGGCGGAGTACGTGGAGAAGGCCGACAAGCTGCTCAAGCTGACCCTGGACCTGGGCGGCGAGAGCCGCACCGTCTTCGCCGGCATCCGCGCCGCCTATGCCCCGGAAGCCCTGGAGGGTCGCCTCACCGTGATGGTGGCCAACCTGGCGCCGCGCAAGATGCGCTTCGGCGTCTCCGAGGGCATGGTGCTGGCCGCCGGTAACGACGACGGCATCTACCTGCTGTCGCCGGACTCCGGTGCCGAGCCGGGCCAGCGGGTGCGTTAAGACCACGTAGCGGGCGGCGCCAGGCGCCGCCCCGGGGATGGTAATGAGTGACTTCCTGCTGATCCTGGTGAGCACCGCCCTGGTCAACAACTTCGTGCTGGTGCAATTCCTCGGCCTATGCCCCTTCATGGGCGTCTCCAACAAGCTGGAGTCCGCCATCGGCATGGCCGCGGCCACCACCTTCGTGTTGACCCTCTCGGCCCTGGCCAGCCACCTGGTCTTCCACCAACTGCTGGCGCCCCTGGGGCTCGAGTACCTGCGCATCATCGCCTTTATCCTGGTGATCGCCGCCGTGGTGCAGTTCACCGAGCTGATGGTGCGCAAGACCAGTCCATTGCTGCATCAGGTGCTGGGCATCTTCCTGCCGCTGATCACCACCAACTGCGCGGTGCTGGGGGTGGCGCTGCTCTCGGTGCGCCGCGAGTCGAGCCTGATCGAGGCGGGGCTCTATGGCCTGGGCGCGGCCCTGGGCTTCTCGCTGGTGCTGGTGCTCTTCGCCGCCCTGCGCGAGCGCCTGGCCCTGGCCGACGTGCCGCGCCCCTTCCACGGCGCGGCCATCGCCATGATCAGCGCCAGTCTGATGTCGCTGGCCTTTATGGGCTTCGCCGGGCTGGTACAAGGGTAGTTATGCCGGAGCGTATCGCCACCACTCCCTGTCAGGTACCGGGCTAGCCTATGCTGGAGCTCATCGCCAATCACGGCATCCTCGCCGCCATCCTGGTCCTGCTCGGCCTGGCGCTGGCCTTCGGCGCCCTGCTGGGCTTCGCCGCCGAGCGCTTCCGGGTCGAGGGCGACCCGGTGGTGGAGAAGATCGACGCCCTGCTGCCTCAGACCCAGTGCGGCCAGTGCGGCTATCCGGGCTGTCGCCCCTACGCCGAGGCGATCGGCCGGGGCGAGGCGATCAACAAGTGCCCCCCCGGGGGCGAGCCCACCATCGCCGCCCTGGCCGACCTGCTGGGGCGCGAGCCCGAACCCCTGGACGGCGAGGCCCAGGAGGAGCCCCGGGTGGCCTATATCCGCGAGGCCGAGTGCATCGGCTGCACCAAGTGCATCCAGGCCTGCCCGGTGGATGCCATCCTCGGCGCCGCCCGGCAGATGCATACGGTGATCGCCGAGGAGTGCACCGGCTGCGATCTCTGCCTGGAGCCCTGTCCGGTGGACTGCATCGAGCTGCGCCCCCGGGAGCCGGACGCCTGGTACTGGCCACAGCCCGAGCTGATCGCCAGCGATCGTCATGACCCGCCGATCATTGCGGGAGCCGCATCGAGATGAGCCGTCGCTTCGACTTTCCCGGCGGTATCACCCCGCCCGGCCGCAAGGCCCGGAGCACCCGGGAACCGCTACGCGAGGCGCCGCTGCCCCGCCGCGTGGTACTGCCCCTGGCCCAGCACCGGGGCCGGCCCGCCGAGCCCTGCGTGACCCTGGGCGAGCGGGTACGCACCGGCCAGGTGATCGCCCGCCCCCAGGGCCGGGTCTCCGCGGCCCTGCATGCCAGCATCAGCGGTACCGTCAACGCCATCGAGCCGCGCCCCATTCCTCACCCCGGCGACCTCACCGCCCCCTGCCTCGTGATCGAGGGCGACGGGAGCGATGAGTGGACCCTGATGCCGGCCCTGGATTGGCGCGCCACTGATGCCGAGGCCCTGCACCGGCGCCTCGCCGAGAGCGGCCTGGTGGGCCTGGGCGGCGCCGGCTTCCCCAGTCAAGTCAAGGCAGGCCTCGGCGAGCACCACGCCATCGATACCCTGGTGGTCAATGCCGCCGAGTGTGAGCCCTATATCAGCGCCGACGACATGACCCTGCGCCGGCATGCCGCCGAGGTGCTGGAAGGCGCCCGGCTGCTGGCCCATCTGCTGGGCGCCGGGCGGATCCTGGTGGGCATCGAGGATGACAAACCCGAAGCGCTCGCCGCCCTGAACACGGCGATCGCCGCCTCCGAGAGTACGCCCATCATCGAGCTAAAGGTGATCGAGACCCGTTACCCCAGCGGCGGCGAGAACCAGCTGATTCGCCGCCTGCTGGGGCGCCAGGTGCCCAGTGGCGGCCTGCCCGCCGATGTGGGTGTGGTCTGCCATAACCCCGGCACCCTGCGGGCGGCCCTCGAGGCGGTGCGCGACGGCCGTCCCCTGGTCTCCCGGGTGGTGACCCTGACCGGCGAGGCCCTGGCACGCCCCGGCAACGTGGTCGCCCGCCTGGGCACGTCGCTGGCCGAGTTGCTCGATGATGCCGGCCTCGACCGCGACCGCCTGGCCAGACTGGTGATGGGCGGCCCGCTGATGGGTCAGCCCCTGGCGCGCCTGGACCTGCCGCTGATCAAGACCGCCAACTGCCTGATCGCCGCCAGCGCCGAGGAGCTGCCGGCGCCGCCCCCGCCGCGCCCCTGCATCCGCTGCGGCGACTGCGAGGCAGCCTGCCCGGTGGCCCTGGCCCCCCAGCGGCTGTTCGCCTTCGCCCAGGCGGACGCCGACGACAAGGCCCGGGAGCTGGCGCTGTTCGACTGCATCGAGTGCGGGGCCTGCGACTATGTGTGCCCCAGCCATCTGCCCCTGGTGGCCCAGTTCCGCGCCGCCAAGGATCGCCTGCGCCACAAGGACGCCGAGGCCCGCCGCGCCGAGCGGGCCCGCCACCGCTATGAGTGCCGCCAGGCGCGCCTGGAGCGCGAGGCCGCCGAGAAGGAGGCTCGGCGCCAGGCGCGGCGCCAGGCGGCCAGCCGGCCGGCATCCCAAGCCACGCCCCGAGGCGGCGCCGACGGCCAGGAGGCGGTCAAGAGCCTGCGCATCGCCCAGGCCGCCGCCAAGGCGGCGCTGCGCAAGGCGGAGCGCGCCCTGGCCCGGGCCAGCGATGCCGACGAAGCGACCCTGGCGGACCTGGAGACCCAGCGCGCCACCGCCGAGGAGCACCTCAAGGCCGCCGAGGCCCGCCTCGAGATGGCCCAGACCCAGGGCAACGGCCAGGACGATGCTCAGAGCAGCACCGAGGAGCGCCCATGAGCCCGATCCATGACGGCTCGGCCCAGGCGGGCGCACAGAACGAATCCCGCCACGCCCCCCAGCACAGTGCCGAGGAGCGCCCATGAGTCTGATGCATGCCAGCACCGCCCACTCCTCCCCCGGCACCCCCGAGATCATGCGCTGGGTACTGCTGGCCACCCTGCCCGGCATCGCCCTGATGACCTGGCACTTCGGCTGGGGCGTGCTCGCCAATGTGCTGGTGGCGGGGAGCCTGGCCATGGCCCTGGAGGCGCTGATGCTGCGCCTGCGCGGGCGTGCGGTGCGCACCACCCTGGCCGACCATAGCGCCCTGGTCAGCGGCGTGCTGCTGGGCGCCGCCCTGCCGCCCTTCGCCCCCTGGTGGCTGCTGCTGGTGGGCGTCACCGCGGCCATCGTGGTGGCCAAGCACCTCTACGGCGGCCTGGGCCAGAACCTCTTCAACCCCGCCATGGTGGGCTATGCCCTGCTGCTGATCGCCTTCCCGGTGCCCATGACCCAGTGGGTGGCGCCGCTGGGGCTGAGCGGCCCCGAGGCCCTGTCGCCCCTGGAGGCGCTGCGCCTGCTGGTCGGCCTGGGGCCGGGGCTCGATGCGCTGAGCGGCGCCACCCCCCTGGACGCCTTCAAGCACAAGCCCCCGGGGCTGATGGCCCATGAGTTCTGGGCCGGCGAGCCGCTGCCCGCCGGGGCCCAGGCCGCCTGGCGAGACGTTGCCCTGGGCTGGCTGGCCGGCGGCGTCCTGCTGCTGTGGCGACGGCTGATCGACTGGCGCATCCCCCTGGCCCTGCTCGGCAGCCTGACGCTGCTGTCGGGCCTGCTCTATGCCGGCGACCCCAGCCAGTACGGTTCCCCCGCCTTTCATCTGTTCTCCGGGGCGGCCATCTTCGGCGCCTTCTTTATCGCCACCGACCCGGTGAGCGCCGCCGCCGGTCGCCGCGGTCGCTGGCTCTATGGCGCCGCCATCGGCGTGCTGGTGGTGGTGATCCGTACCCAGGGCGCCTATCCGGACGCCATCGCCTTCGCCGTGCTGCTGATGAACTTCGCCGTGCCGCTGATCGATCATCTCCTGCCGCCCCGGCCCCTGGGACGGCGCCATCGGGAGACCTCGCCATGAGCCTGCTGCCCGCCATTCGCCGCGCCAGCCTGGGCCTCGGCCTCTTCGCCCTGATCACCGCCGGGGTGGTGGCCGGCACCCGGGCACTCACCGCCGAGCGCATCGCCGAGAACCAGCGCGCCGAGGAGTACCGGCTACTGCGGGAGGTGCTGCCCGAGTCGCTGCGTGACCTGCCGGTGGAGACCGTGCTGGCGGGGCGGCTGACCCTGCCCGCCAGCGAGGCGGTGGGTCAGCGGGTGCCCTTCGCGGCCTGGCGAGTCGAGCGTGACGGCCGGGCGGCGCTGATCCTGCCGGTGGTGGCCCAGGGCTATGGCGGCCCCATCCATCTGCTGGTGGGCATCGACCGGGAGGGCCAGTTGGGCGGCGTGCGCGTCAGCCGCCACCAGGAGACCCCGGGGCTCGGCGATCCCATCGAGCGGCGCAAGAGCGACTGGATCCTCGCCTTCGAGGGCGCCAGCCTCGAGGCCCCGCCCCGGGAACGCTGGGCGGTGCACCCGGATGGCGGCGACTTCGACAGCTTCACCGGCGCCACCATCACCCCCCGGGCGGTGGTCGCGGCGGTCAGGCGCGCCCTGGAGTACGTGGACGCCGAGGGCGAGGCCCTCTTCCAGGATAAGGAGGCCCGGCCATGAGCCCCCCCAATCTCTCGACCCTGGCCCGGGACGGCCTCTGGGACAACAACCCGGCCCTGGTGCAGCTGCTGGGGCTCTGCCCGCTGTTGGCGGTCAGCGCCAGCGTGGTCAACGCCCTGGGCCTGGCCCTGGCCACCCTGGGGGTGCTGATGGGCAGCAACCTGGCGGTATCGCTGATTCGCCAGCGGGTGCCCGCGGCGGTGCGCCTGCCCGCCTTCGTGATGATTATCGCCGCCTTCGTCACCTGCGCCGACCTGCTGATGGCCGCCTACGCCTATGAGCTGCACAAGGTGCTGGGGATCTTTATTCCGCTGATCGTCACCAACTGCGCCATCCTGGGCCGCGCCGACGCCTTCGCCGCCCGCCAGCCGCCGCTGCCGGCGCTACTCGACGGCCTGATGATGGGGCTCGGCTTCGGCGCCGTCCTGGTACTGCTGGGGGCCATCCGCGAGCTGTTCGGCCAGGGCAGCCTCTTCGCCGGCCTCGACCTGCTGCTGGGCCCCATCGCCGCCGACTGGCAACTGACCCTGATTCCCGATTACGACTTCCTCTTCCTGGTGCTGCCCCCCGGGGCCTTCTTCGCCGCGGGGCTGCTGATCGCCCTGAAGAACGCCATCGACGACCGGCGCCGCCGGGCCGCCGCGCCCACGCCCCGGGAGCGCATTCGCGTCACCGGCACCCCACGCTGACGAGGCCCTGATGAACGCCGAGAAACGCTTCGAGATCTTCGCGCGGCTGCGCGACCACAACCCCGAGCCCACCACCGAGCTCGACTGGAGCAGCCCCTTCGAACTGCTCACCGCGGTGCTGCTCTCCGCCCAGGCCACCGACGTGGGGGTCAACAAGGCCACCGCCCGCCTCTTTCCCCTGGCCAATACCCCCCAGGCGATCCTCGACCTGGGCCTCGACGGCCTCAAGGAGCACATCAAGACCATCGGCCTCTACAACACCAAGGCCGAGAACCTGATGAAGACCTGCCGCATCCTGCTCGACCGCCACGGCGGCGAGGTGCCGCGGACCCGGGCCGCCCTGGAGGCGCTGCCGGGGGTGGGGCGCAAGACCGCCAACGTCATCCTCAACACCGCCTTCGGCCAGCCCACCATCGCCGTGGACACCCATATCTTCCGGGTCGCCAACCGCACCGGCATCGCCAAGGGCAAGGACGTGCTGGAGGTGGAGAAGAAGCTGCTGCGCCATGTGCCCCGGGAGTTCCGCCAGGACGCCCACCACTGGCTGATCCTGCATGGCCGCTACACCTGCGTGGCCCGCAGGCCCCGCTGCGGCAGCTGCGTGATCGAGGACCTCTGCGAGTTCAAGGATAAGGTCGAGCTCTAGGAGCACCTTGTCAGCCACCTGCCATACTGGGCCATATCCGGGTCACCCCACTGGTCGGAGGTCTCGATGGTCGCCCTCAAGTACCTGCTGCTGCCGCCGCTGATCAACCTGCTGCTGGTCCTGCTGGGCCTGGCCCTGGGGCCGCGGCGCCTGGCGGGCGGGCTACTGCTGGCCCTGGGGCTGGCGAGCCTGGCCCTGCTGGCCACCCCCATGGCCAGTCACCTGCTGCGCCAGGGCCTGGAGTCCCATCCGGTGATTGGTCCCGGCCAGTGGCGCCAGGCCCAGGCCATCGTCATCCTGGGGGGCGGTCGCGACTACGACGCCGCCGAGTTCGGCTGGGGGGACGCGCCCTCGGATGCCAGCTGGCGGCGCCTGGCCTATGGCGCCAAGCTGCACCGCGACAGCGGCCTGCCGATCCTGGTCAGCGGCGGCCGGGTGCACGACGAGCACAGCGCCGAAGCGAGCCTGATGGCCGCGGCCCTGCGCGAGGTGTTTCGGGTGCCGGTGCGCTGGATGGAAGGCGAGAGTCGCAATACCGCCGAGAATGCCCGCTTCAGCGCGCGGATGCTCGGCAATGACGGCATCACCCGGGTGGCCCTGGTCTCCCAGGCCTGGCACCTGCCCCGGGCGGTGGCGGCGTTCGAGGCGGCGGGGCTGACGGTGATTCCCGCCCCCACCGGCTTCGCCAGCGCCCCGCCCCCGGGCCTCCATGCCTGGCTACCGCGAGCCTATCACCTCAACCAGAGCAGCCGCGCCCTCCACGAGTGGCTGGGGCTCGCCTGGCAGCGGCTGAGCAAGCGACTGCCCTAGCCTTGCGTGCCGGGCGTATCAGCGCGACCCAGGAACGAATGGCGGGGGCGCGGCGGGCCGTGGCTACGACGACAATTTCGCCCGGGGCCGCTGTACACTCCGGGCAGAGTCGGCGCCGCCGAAGAAACAAGATAACGGTATAAGAACCTAGAAGCCGGCGTCTTCCAGGCGTCGGGCCATCTGCTCCAGCGCCTCGATGCCCTGGACGTCACTCGCCAGCAGCGGCAGGCGCGGCCGCGGCAGGTGCCTGAGCTCGTCATCGATACGCGCCAGGTAACTGGCCTCCTGAGCGCGGCGGGCGGCCAGGAAGCGACCATCGGCCTCCGCGGGAATCACCCGGTTGACCAGGGTGCCCGCCACCGGGATCTTCGCCTCCTCCAGGGCCGCCACGGCGCGCACCGTTTCCAGGATCGGCAGCCGCTCCGGGGTCAGCACGAAGAGGAAGCCGGTATGCTCGACGTCCTCGATGCGCCGTCGGGCCTGGTGAAAGAGCCGTCGCCGGGTGATCAGGGTCTGGGCCACCTCCCGGGTGCGTTCATCCAGGTCGCTCAAGGGGTCTTCCTGGGGATCGTCGAAGGGGGTCGCCAGGTCCCGCCCCCGCTTGGGGGTCAGGTGGGAGAGCACCTTGCCCAGTTCCTCGGACTTGCGGTTATGGGCCAGCAGGCCGTCGGTCCAGGCCGCCATGGCCTCGGGCAGGCTCAGCAGGCGCAGGGTATGGCCGGTGGGGGCGGTGTCGATGATCACCAGATCATAGGGGGCCTCGTCATCGGTGATCAACCGCGCCAGCCGCTCCAGCAGGGCCGCCTCCTGGGTGCCCGGCGACTGCCGGGTCAGGCGCATCTGGCGCTCTAGTTCCGCCATCATCTGCGGGGCGGCATAGCGGCGCATCTGCTCGATCACCCGGGCCAGGTGCGCCTCTACCTCAACGTCCGGGTCGATCTCCAGGGCATCCAGCCCCGCCAGCAGGCGCCGGGGGCGATCCCCCAGCTCCCGGTCGAAGGCATCGCCCAGGCTATGGGCCGGGTCGGTGGAGACCACCAGCACCCGCTTGCCGCGGCGCGCCGCCAGCACCGCCAGCGATGCCGAGACGGTGGTCTTGCCGACACCGCCCTTGCCGCCCACCCAGAGCAGGCGTTTATCCAGTAGCGCTTTCATCAGGGATTCCATGCTGAATCAGCCGCGAGACACAAGCCGCCAAGCGGCCAAGAAATAAATGGCCCGGGGCAAGAGGCCCCCGTTCTCCTCGGCGCTTGGCGCTAGCAGCACTTGAAATGATCCAGGGGCGAGTGCTCCATGCCCATGCGCCGGTGCCAGTCGTGGAAGCGTTCCAGCAGCAGGGGCTGGAGCTCCAGGGTGTAGTAGGCCACCGGGTTGGAGAGCCCCATCATCTCGGAGAAGACCAGCAGCATAAAGAGATCGTCCTCGTCGCGCCGGGCCCGGGCGATGGCCCCCCGGTAGCGGGTGGAGTAGATCTCCTCGGCGAAGAATCGGGCCTGGCCGAGCCAGGCCCGAATCCGTTCGAGCCGCGGATCCTGAGGGTCACGATCATCGCTCATCGGTGTCCTCCCGCGTCACTCTTGGGACTCCAGGGTCTCGGCCCGGGAGCGTTTGAGGGCCGAGGCGCACTCCATGGCCACCAGGATGGCGGCGATCAGCACCACGATATCCAGCACCAGCAGGAAATGGTTGCCCTGCTCGAGGAAGCTGCGCAGCTGGATCAGCAGGGCCGCGATGGTCATCACCAGCAGGAAGCACAGCGGCACCAGGGTGTAGACCATGGGGCGCTTGAGGCGCACCAGCATCACCGTGATCACCAGCAGGGTCAGGCCCGCCAGCAACTGGTTGGTGGTACCGAACAGCGGCCAGATGATCAGGCCACCGGAGCCATCGGCGCCCCCGGCCCCGAAGGCCAGCAGCAGGCAGCTACCCACCGCCAGCAGGGTGGCCGGCGCCGACTTCTTCATCCACTGTTGATTATAGATCTCCCCCCACTCCTGGAAGATATAGCGCTGCAGGCGCAGGCCGGTATCCATGGTGGTCCCGGCGAACAGCGCCGCCATCACGGTGAGCAGGGTCGCGGCGGTGGCCTCCGGCAGGCCGATGCCGTTATGGATGATAAAGGCGCCGCCCTCCACGAAGGCATTGACGCCGCCCTGGCCGAAGGCGGTGTACATGGCCTGCCAGTCGGCGAAGGTCGCGAAGCCGGCGGTGGCGGCGAGAATCGCGGCCAGCGCCAGCATGCCCTCGCCGATGGCGCCGAAGTAACCGACGAAGCGGGCATCGGTCTCCTTGTTGAGCTGCTTGGAGGTGGTGCCGGAGGAGACCAGGCCGTGGAAGCCGGAGATGGCGCCGCAGGCGATGGTCACGAAGAGCAGCGGCAGCAACGACGGGGTGCCGGCAGGCACGTTGTCGTTGAAGGCCGGGGCCACCAGGGTCGGGTTCATCAGCAGGATGGCACCATAGAGGACGATCAGGCCGATAAACAGCTGCAGGCCGTTGATGTAGTCCCGGGGCTGGAGCAGCACCCAGACCGGCAGCAGGGAGGCGATGGCCGCATAGCCGAAGAGGATCAGGATCCAGACCGCATTGCCGGACAGGCCAGCCACCTCGGCGGGCATCTGGATGGGCACCGAGGGGCCGATACCGATCAGCGCATAGAGGGCGATCACGCCGAGGATCGACACCATGGGTAGGCTCAGCAGGCGGCGGTAGATCAACTGGCCGATGATCAGCGCCACCAGGATGGCGCCCCACACCGGGACCACGGCGCTGGAGAAGTTCATCATCAGGCCGGCGATCACCACGGCGAAGACCGCGTTGACCATCAGCAGCACCAGGAAGATCACGATCATGAAGATGCTGCGAGCCCGCTTGCCCACCACGTCGCCGGTCAGGGCGCCCACCGACTTGGCCTTGTTGCGCACGCTGGCCCAGATCGCCCCGGTGTCATGCACCCCGGCGAAGAAGATGGTCCCCAGCACCACCCACAGGAAGGCGGGCAACCAGCCCCAGATCACCGCGATGGCGGGCCCCACGATAGGGGCGGCCCCGGCCACCGAGGTGAAGTGGTGCCCCCACAGCACGAAACGGTTGGTGGGCACATAGTCCACTCCATCCTCGTACTCATGGGCGGGCGTCTTGTAATCGGGGTCGAGGCGGTAGATCCGCTCGGCGATGAACCTGGCGTAGAGGAAGTACCCCGCCGCCATCGCCCCCAACCCCAGGACCAGCAGCACGATTGCGCTCATGTGATAGGCTCCTTGGTAAGGCGTTCTTTTTTCTTGGTCGCTCGCCGATTCGGCGAACCTTGGCTGGCATGCGTTATATTGCCACTCGCTAAGATTGGTAGCCAGCCACCAATAAATCCATCATAACCAAGGAAAAATCGGTCGTATTTCGCCCAAAGTCGAAGCGTTTTGCGGGGCGGATGAACTCCGTGGGAGGTGCTATGAATGCTTTCTGGTCAACCCTGGCCATGGCCGCGGCCTTCGGCCTCTTTATCGGCATGCTGCTGCGCCTGTCCCTGCGTCGCGACGCCCCCCGCCCGGCGGCCTGGGTGCACCCCCTGGGAGGGATCGCCGCCGGCCTGGTGGCCTTCTTCCTGTATCAGGGACTCGGTTGGCTGACCCGGGTACCCGACTGGCTGCTGCCGCTGCTGGTGATCCTGCTGGCCTGGTACTGGCTGCGCCCCCGCCGGGACGGGCTGGGCTTCGGGCACCCCGATAACGGCCACGGCTGATCGCCAAGCGCTTTCTCCTTCCTCGCCGCGCCATTCTGCCAAGGTCGCCTTTCAACGTCCGCCGCCGCGCCACTAGACTGCACTCAACAACGACAATCGACGAGGAGGGGCCGATGCCCAAGGTGCTGGTGGTGGATGACGAGCCCAATATCGTCCTGTCTCTGGAGTTCCTGATGCAGCAGGCGGGCTTCGAGGTCACGACCGCCGAGGATGGCGAAGGCGCCCTGGCCCGGGTCGCCGAGGACCTTCCCGACCTGGTGCTGCTGGATATCAGCCTGCCCGATCTCAGCGGCTTCGAGGTCCTCGAGCGGCTGCGCCAGATGCCCCGGGGTGCCAAGCTGCCGATCATCATGCTCACCGCCCATGGCCGCGAAGTGGAACGGGAGAAGGGCCTGGCACTGGGGGCGGATGATTACATCACCAAGCCCTTCTCGACCCAGGCCCTGGTGGAGAAGGTCAAGGCGCTGCTCGACGAGGCCCGCTGATGGGGCTGCCCAGACGCCAACGCCTGGTCGGTGCCTGGCTGCTGCTCAGTGGCCTGAGCTTCTTCGCCGGCCTGGTCATCGCCCTCTGGCTCGACGCCCGCCTGATGCCCCAGGGCCCGGAACGCCTCGCCCTCTGGGCGGCCAGCCTGGCCAGCGGGGTGCTGCTGTTCACCCTGGGCGCCCTGCTGGAGCGGCGCCTGCTGCGCCCGCTGCGCCACCTCCAGGTACTGGTGGCACGCCTGGCCGCCAACCCCGATGCCCGTGACGACTACCCTCCCGAGGGCTGGCTGGCCGGCCTGGCCCCGGATCTCAAGCGGTTACGGCAGGGCTGGCGGGGCGACCGCGAACGCCTGGCCACCGCCCATGCCGAAGGCGCCCGCAGTGCCGCGCGGATTCGCCAGGAGCTGGAGTCCCTGCTGCAGCTCCTGGAGACGCCCCTGCTGCTGTGCGATCGCCACCACCGGATCCTGCTCTTCAATCAGGCCGCCGAAACGCTCTTCGCCGACCATCCGGGGCTGGGCCTGGGCAAGCGCCTGGAGGGGCTGCTGCCCCAGGCCAGCCTGCGCGATAGCCTGGCCCGGCTGCCCGATGATGGCACGCCCCGGGAGCTACTGGTGCCCCTGGGCGAGCACTGGCTGCGCGCCATGCTGCGCCGGGTGCCCAGCCAGCATGAGGAGACCCTGATCACCCTGGAGGACGCCACCGCCGCCTGGCACAGCGAGCTGGGGCCCCGGGCCGGCCTGGCAGAGCTGCTGCCACGCCTGCGCGGCCATGGCGCCAACCTGGGCAGTGCCGCCGAGGCCCTGGGCCAACTGGAGGGGCGGAACGAGGCCCTGCGCCATCGCCTGACCCAGGCCGTCCAAGAGGAGAGCGAGCGCCTCGGGGAACTGATCCACGGCCTCGGGGAGCTCACCGAAAGCCTCCAGCAGCAGGGCGAGCGTCTGCTGCCCACCTGGTCCAATGATCTCTTCGAGGCCCTCAACGAGCGCCTCACCGAGCGTGGCCTGGCGATCCGCCCCATCGGCATCCCCGCCTGGATCAAGGCCGATGCCCCGGCGCTACTGGGGTTGCTCGAAGCCCTGGTGGAAGAGCTCGCCGCCACGACCGGCCAGACCTGCCTGGAGGTCGAAGCCTGCCTGGGCAACAAGCGGGTCTACCTGGACCTGATCTGGATCGGCACCCCACTCTCCCAGGGGCGGCTGGCCCAGTGGCAGTCGCGCCGGCTGGCGCAGCTGCCCCTGGGCCCCAGCCTGCAAAGCCTGCTGCGCCAGCATGCCAGCGAGCTATGGAGCCTGGCCGACGAGGATGGTCAGCACGCCCGCCTGCGCTTGCCATTGCCGGCGGCGGAGCGGGTCGGCGCGCCCCGCCCCCGGGTCCCCCCGCGCCCTGAATTCCACGACTTCGGCATCGCCGAGCTGCCGCCACCGGATGAGGCCCTGGCGGCCCGCCCGCTGCCCGCCCTGGAGGTGGTGGCCTTCGATACCGAGACCACCGGCCTGGCCCTGCGCCAGGGCGACAAGGTGATCAGCCTGGGCGCCTGTCGCATCGTCAACGGCCGCCTGCTGGCCGACGACACCTTCGATGTACGCATCGACCCCCAGCGCCCCATTCCCCCGGCGAGTACCGCCATTCACGGCCTGCGCGACCAGGACGTGGCCGGCGCCCCACCCCTGGCCCAGGTCCTGCCGCGCTTTCGCGATTATGTGGGCGATGCGGTGCTGCTGGCCCATAACGCCGCCTTCGATCTGCTGGCCCTGCAGCCCACCGGGAGCCCCTGCCGCCTGAGCATGCCGATACTCGACACCCTGCTGCTCTCCCGGGCCCTGGACCCGGGGCTGGATGGCCATGACCTGGACAGCCTGGCGGCGCGCTACGACCTGACCATTCCCCCCGAGGCGCGGCACACGGCGCTGGGCGATGCGCGCCTGACCGCCGAGCTCTGGCTGCACCTGTTGCCGCGTCTGGAGGCCCGCGGGATCGAGCGCCTGGATCAGCTGTTACGCCTGCAAACCAGCGCCTTCGACAGGGAGGACGCCAGCGCATGATCCCCCACCGCCCCCTCTCCTCCCTGCAGGGGGACGCCAATGCGTGAGCCCGACAAGCGCCCCCGCCACCTGGAGCGGCTACTGGCCCTGCTGCTGCTGGCCCTGGCGCTCTTCTCGCCGCCGCTGGTGATCATCGCCGACCGCCCCCTGGCCGGCGGGCTCTCCGCCCTGCCCCTCTATCTGCTGCTGGCGTGGGGCCTGGTGATCGGCCTGGCCGCCTGGCTGCTGGAGCGCGGCGCCCGGGAGGGAGACAGGGAATGAGCCTGCGCCGGCCGGCAACAGGCGTGACCGCCCCCCGGGAAGGGGGCCGGCATGCGTAGCGAAGCGGTTATCCTCGCTGCCGCTTTCGGCTACCTGGCGCTGCTGTTTCTGATCGCCGCCTGGGGCGACCGGCGCGCCAGCCAGGGCCGCTCGGTGATCGGCTCACCCACCGTCTATGCCCTCTCCATCGCCGTCTACTGCACCGCCTGGACCTTCTATGGCAGCGTCGGCCGGGCCACTACCCAGGGCGCCAGCTTCCTGCTGATCTACCTGGGGCCCACCCTGGCGATGCTCTCGGCGCCCTTTATCCTGCGCAAGATGGTGCGTGTCGCCTCGGACCAGCGGCTCACCTCCATCGCCGACTTCATCAGCGCCCGCTATGGCAAGAGTCGCGTGCTCGGCGCCCTGGTGGCGCTGGTCGCCCTGGTGGGCATCACCCCCTATATCGCCCTGCAGCTCAAGGCGATCACCCTGAGCCATGCGGTGCTGGTAAGCTATCCCGCCCCCATCGAGCTGCAACTGGCCGAGGAGCGTTTCTGGGTCGACAAGTCCTTCTGGGTGGCCCTGGTGCTGGCGGTCTTTATCATTCTCTTCGGCACTCGCCACCTGGATGCCAGCGAGCGCCACGAAGGCATGGTGGCGGCCATCGCCTTCGAGTCCCTGGTCAAGCTGGTGGCCTTTATCTCGGTGGGCGTGTTTACGGTCTTCGTGCTCTTCAACGGCGTGGGTGACCTCTTCGCCCGGGCCGGCGCCGATCCCCGGTTGCGCCAGGCCCTGGACCTGTCGGCGGTGGATGGCGGTGCCCTCGGCTGGAGCGGCCTGCTGCTGCTGGCCTTCCTGGCCTTCTTGACCCTGCCCCGCCAGTTCCAGGTGCTGGTGGTGGAAAACGTGGACGAGCGTCACCTGATCCGCGCCAGCTGGCTCTTTCCTCTCTATCTGCTGGCCATCAACCTCTTCGTGATCCCCATCGCCCTGGCCGGCATGCTGCTGCTGGGGGGCAGTGACCCGGACAGCTTCGTGCTGACCCTGCCGCTCTCCGCCGGTCTCGAGGCGCTGCCGCTACTGGTCTTTATCGGCGGGCTCTCCGCCGCCACCGGCATGGTGATCGTCGAGACCATCGCCCTCTCCACCATGGTCAGCAACCAATTGATCATGCCCCTGCTGCTGCGCTCCCCTCGATGGCGCCTGGAAAGCCGTGGCGAGCTGCGCGGCTGGCTGCTGGGCATCCGCCGGGTGGCCATCCTGCTGATCCTGCTGCTGGGTTACCTCTACCATGCCCTGCTCGGCGATGCCTACAGCCTGGTGACCATCGGCCTGGTCTCCTTCGCCGCCGCCGCCCAGTTCGCCCCCGCCCTACTATTGGGGCTCTACTGGCGGGGCGCCAATCGTCGGGGCGCGATCACCGGCCTGGTGCTGGGGGCAATGGTCTGGGCCTATACCCTGCTGCTGCCGGGCTTCGCCCAGTCCGGCTGGCTACCGCCGAGCCTTATCGAGCAAGGCCCCTGGGGCCTCGACTGGCTACGCCCCTATGCCCTGCTCGGCCTGGAGGGCTGGGATATCTATACCCATTCGCTGCTCTGGAGCCTGGGGCTCAACCTGACCGCCCTGGTGGGCCTCTCCCTGTTCGGCCGCCAGAGTCGCCTGGAGCAGACCCAGGCGGCACTCTTCACCGGGGCGCTGCGCCGCGATGCCATGCCCACCAGCCTATGGCAAGGCCAGACCAGTCGCGGCGAGCTGCGCGACCTGCTGACCCGCTACCTGGGCGCCAAGGCGGCCACCCGGGTGCTGGAGGGGGGGGGCGACGACCGGCCGGCCCCGCCGGCACTGATCGCGCGCACCGAGCGGGCCCTGGCCGGGGCCCTGGGCAGCGCCTCGGCGCGGGTGCTGATCAATTCGGTGGTGCGTGGGGAGGCCCTGGACCTGGAGGCGGTGCTGAGGATCCTCGACACCACCTCCCAGACCCTGGAGTACAACCGTCGCCTCAAGCAGAAATCGGAGGAGCTGGCACGCATCGGCGAGGAACTTCGCGGTGCCAATGAGCGGCTGCGGGAACTCGACCGCCTCAAGGACGAGTTCGTGGCCATGGTCAGCCACGAGCTGAGAACGCCGCTGACCTCGATTCGAGCCTTCGCCGAGATCCTGCGCGACGGCAAGGACCTCCCCGACGCCAAGCGCGAGCAGTTCCTCGAGGTGGTGGTGCAGGAGAGTCAACGTCTCTCTCGGCTGATAGAGGAGATCCTCGACCTGGCCCGGCTGGAGAGCGGGCGCCTGACCCTCAACCCCCAGCGCCTCGACCTGGCCGCCCTGGCCCGCCACGGCCTGGCGGCGGTGGAACGGCTGCAGGCGGAGCGCGGCGTGACCCTGGAGTCGGCCATCGAGCCCGGGGAGGCCTGGGTGATGGGCGACCCGGACCGCCTGGCCCAGGTGATCATCAACCTGCTCGATAACGCCGGCAAGTTCGCCGATGATGAGCGGCCCCGGGTGCGCCTCACCCTGAGCCGCCACAAGACGCACTATCGCCTCGCCGTCGAAGACAACGGGCCCGGTATCGACGAGGCCGAGCGCGAGCGGGTCTTCGAGAAATTTCACCAGATCAAGCAACGGCAGGGCGGCAAGCGGCGCCACCGGCCCAAGGGCAGCGGCCTGGGGCTACCCATCAGCCGCGGCATCGTCGCCCACCTGGGCGGCCGCCTCTGGGTAGAGTCCGCCCCCACCCTGGGCGGTGCCTGCCTGATCATGGAGCTGCCCGAGGCCCTCGACGATTAAGCCCGGCCCTACCGGTAGCCCTTTAGGGCCACTCCCTCAGGTCCCGTGTCGCCGCTCCTTCCGGGCGGCGGCCTTGGCCAGCTTGATCAGCTCGCGCACCCGCCCCAGGTCATGGCGCAGCAGCAGCCGCTCCGCCTCGTCCAGGCGCGCCATATCGATCCAACCATCCGCGGCTCGCCCCTGGGCCAGGCTCTCCCGCTGGGCGCGCAGCAGCAGCGCCTGAAAGCGCCCCAGGACCGCCTGCAGGGCCTGCGCCTGTGCCGCCTCCAACCCCTCGCGCCCCACCAGCTCCGCCAGGCGCCCGCGGGTATCGACGCTGCGACACCCATGACACCAGGCCAGCAGGCGGGTGGCATTGACCAGCGGCAGCAGGCTGCGGCGCTTGAGGTCGAAGGCCCGCTCGTGGGGCGCCTCGTCATCCACCACCAGGCGCCCGAAGCGTTCCAGCAGCGGCGGCGACTCCTCCAGCAGCTCGGCCATCTCGTCGAGGAACAGCGCCGCCCGGGGCACCAGGGCGAGGGCCTTGTCGCGCAGCGCCTCGGCCAGGCGCGCCTCGCCATGCACCGGAAAGAAATCGAGCAGGATGGTGGCCTGCTGCACCCGCTTGACCCGCCGCTCGGCGGTCCAGATCTCCAGTTGCCGGCCCCACTCCTCCAGGCGCTTGCGCCACAGGGGCCAGCGCGCCATCACATATCCCCGACACAGCGGAATCCCCGCCGCGTCCAGACGCGCGGTAAAGCGCTCTCCCAGTTGCTGAAAATAACCGTCGATCTCGGTGTGGCGAGCGTCCGGATAGGCGTCGAGGATCATGGCGTTGTCCTGATCCGGCCCCAGCAGGCTCTCGTGGCGGGCCCCGGAGCCCAGGGTCAGCACGCAGAAGGCCACCGGCGGCGCGCCCCAGCCCTGGGCCAGCATCTCGGTCAGGGCATCGTCGATGGCGCGGCGATAGAGCCAGTCGTTATGGTCGCTGAGCAGCTCGGCGATACGCGACGCCGGCAGCTCCAGGCGCACCAGGGCCTCCACCAGGGTGGGCTGCCAGGCCTTGGCCTCGGCCAGGCCCGGCTCGGGCCCCAGCGCCGTCAGGGCATCGCTCAGGGGCGCCAGCGACTCGGGCCAGCATGAGGGATCGGGGGGAAAGGCCCCGGCGAAGAGGGACCGCCAGGGGGAAGGACGTTGCAGCAGGCGCATGGGCACTCCTCGTCGGGACTGCCCGCAGTGTAGCGCCTGGCGGCATCCTTGCCTGTTGGGCCAAAGGCCAAGTCAGCGGATCATGGCTATCAGCGGGGCTCGGATATCGCCTCGCCGATATCGTCGATGGACGGACTGCGGCCTTAGTGGGCCCGACCCTCAGCGGGGCTCGAACATCGCCTCGCCGATATCGTCGATAAAGCGCTGCGCCTTGCTGATCATCAACTGCTCGCAGGCCGCCCGGCCGGGCACCACGTCGGAGCGCTCGAAGCGGTGTTCCTTGACCTCGCCACCGTCTACCGGCAGACGGATCCAGCCGCTGACCCGGTACTGGCCACCCTGCTCCTGGCAGTCGGGGATAATCCGATAGCCCCGGTATTCCACCGGCTCCGCCTCGGGAGAGGCCTTGGCTTCGCCCTGGCCGAAGAGGCCGGATAACAGCTTCTTGAACATGGTGTCCTCCTTGTCGACGCCTCAACGACAGCGACGCCGGCCAGGGCCGGCGTCGCTGAGTCTTAGAACTGAAGGAATGCCCCCAGCCTTAATCTTGCTTACGGCCCTTGCCGGCGGCAATCCGCAGCCGCAGGGCGTTAAGCTTGATAAAGCCCTCGGCATCCTTCTGGTCGTAGGCGCCGGCATCGTCCTCGAAGGTGGCGATGGACTCGTCGAACAGCGACTCGGCGGACTGGCGGCCCACCACGGTGGCGCTGCCCTTGTAGAGCTTGATGCGCACCACGCCGGAGACGTTCTCCTGGGTGGCGTCGATGGCGGCCTGCAGCATCTTGCGCTCCGGGCTCCACCAGTAGCCGTTGTAGATCACCTTGGCGTACTTGGGCATCAGCTCGTCCTTGAGATGGGCCGCCTCGCGGTCCAGGGTCAGGGACTCGATGGCGCGGTGCGCCTTGAGCATGATGGTGCCCCCCGGGGTCTCGTAGCAGCCGCGGGACTTCATGCCCACATAGCGGTTCTCGACGATATCCAGGCGACCGATGCCATTGGCGCCGCCCAGCTTGTTGAGGGCCTCGAGCACCTCGTGGGGCTTCATGGCCTGGCCATCGATGGCGACGATATCGCCCTTCTCATAGGTCAGCTCGATATAGGTGGGCTGGTCCGGGGCGGCCTCCGGGGAGACGCTCCAGCGCCACATGTCTTCCTCGGCCTCGGCCCAGGGATCCTCGAGGATGCCGCCCTCGTAGGAGATATGCAGCAGGTTGGCGTCCATGGAGTAGGGGGATTTCTTCTTCTTGGAGGAGAAGTCTACCGGGATGCTGTGCTCGTCGCAGTAGGCCATCAGTTTCTCGCGGGAGTTCAGGTCCCACTCCCGCCAGGGGGCGATCACCTTGACGCCGGGCTTGAGGGCGTAGGCGCCCAGCTCGAAGCGCACCTGGTCGTTGCCCTTGCCGGTGGCGCCGTGGGAGATGGCGTCGGCGCCGGTCTCGTTGGCGATCTCGATCAGCCGCTTGGCGATCAGCGGGCGGGCGATGGAGGTACCCAGCAGGTACTCGCCCTCATAGATGGTGTTGGCCCGGAACATCGGATAGACGTAGTCGCGCACGAACTCCTCGCGCAGGTCCTCGATGTAGATCTCCTTGACGCCCAGGGCCTGGGCCTTGGCGCGGGCCGGCTCGACCTCTTCCCCCTGACCGATATCGGCGGTGAAGGTCACCACTTCGCAGTTGTAGGTCTCCTGCAACCACTTGACGATAACGGACGTGTCCAGGCCGCCGGAGTAGGCGAGAACGACCTTCTTGACATCGGACATTCGGGGCTCCTTGGTGAATCGACTCATGCAAGACGCTGCGGCGGGGAAGCCCGCCACAGCCTGGGGTTTCGAGCGCCTCAGTATAGCGCCCTTGGTCGGCGTCGAATACCGCCGCCTGGCGCCAGGCGGGGGCAAAGATGCTAGAATCCGCCCCACCCGGGCGGTCCATCGCCAGGGATGATCATGAATCGGGAAGGGAGAGGGGCATGAGCGAGGCAATCGCCCGCGAAATGATGGCGCAGCGCTTTCGAAGTTTTCTGCCGGTGGTGGTGGACATGGAGACCGGCGGTTTCAATGCCGAACGCGACGCCATCCTCGAGATCGCCGCCGTGACCCTGAGCATGGATCCGGAAGGCAACCTGATACCGGATGCCACCTACGCCTTCCATGTGAGCCCCTTCGAGGGTGCCAATGTGGAGCAGTCGGCCCTCGACTTCACCGGCATCAAACTCGACGACCCCCTGCGCCAGCAGGTCGCCCTCGGCGAGGCGGAAGCCCTGGGGGAGATCTTTCGCCCGGTGCGCAAGGCGGTCAAGGCCAATGGCTGCACCCGCGCCATCCTAGTGGGTCATAACGCCGCCTTCGATCACGGCTTCCTGAATGCCGCCGTCAACCGCTGCGGCATCAAGCGCAACCCCTTCCACCCCTTCTCCAGCTTCGATACCGCCAGCCTCTCCGGGCTGGTCTATGGCCAGACGGTGCTGGCCCGCGCCTGCCGCGCCGCCGGCATCGCCTTCGACAATACCGAGGCCCACTCGGCCCGCTACGACACCGAGCGTACCGCCGAGCTGTTCTGTGCCATCGTCAATCGCTTCAAGGACCTGGGGGGCTGGAACCTGGCCCAGCGGGAGCAGGGCCTGGAAGAGGTCTAGGGCAAGCCGGATAGCAGCCTGACAAGGCAAATCGCCCCCATGGCAAGGCCATGGGGGCGATTTTCTTCCAGCGTCCCGCAGACGACATCAAGCTTCCGGCTGGTCGTCCTTGTGCTTGGCGGCAGTGGCCTTGACCAGGGTCTCCAGCTCGCCGTTCTGATACATCTCGACGATGATATCGCAGCCGCCCACCAGCTCACCGTCCACCCACAACTGGGGGAAGGTGGGCCAGTTGGCGTACTTGGGCAGCTCGGTGCGGATATCCGGGTTGTCGAGGATATTGACGAAGGCGAAGCGCTCGCCGCAGGACATCAGCGCCTGTACCGCCTGGGCGGAGAAACCGCACTGGGGCAACTGGGGAGAGCCCTTCATGTAAATCAGGATGGGGTTCTCGCCGATCTGCTGCTTGATGTTGTCGATGGTAGTGCTCATGGGGATTCCTTCTCGACGGTGACTGTGAGCTTGGCAACCATTCTACTGATCCCCGGCGGCGAAAACAGCCCCGGGGCGACACCCAGGCTGCCGCCAAGGCAACGGCCAGGGCTATCTCAATTAGCCTCATCAGCCTCGGAAACCCGGGGCTACCCTGGGGACAGGCCGTCGCGGGGCGCTGTGACCCCCTCCCTGGGCGCTACTTTTGCCCTGCTTCGCTCTCGCATCCTGCTCCGCTTGCAGGACCGGGGCTGGCCATCCCTGGCCAGCCCGTTCGGAGCCGTGCTCCTTACCCCTGGCAAAAAACCCCCGCTCCATCCTGCCCCCAGCGCCCCTCAGCGACTCCGACTGCGATAGATAGCCTTGTCCCCACGCGTTGCGCCACATCGCCCGGCTAGCTAGGATGGTCGTTTTACGCGGAGTGACATCATGGCGGCACGCCATTTCCTGACCCTGCTGGATCTGAGCCCCGAGGAGCTCACCTACCTGATTCGTCGGGCCATCTCCATCAAGACCGGCCTCAAGACCCAGGGCCCCACCTATACGCCCTTCGCCAACCGCACCCTGGCGATGATCTTCGAGAAGTCCTCGACCCGCACCCGGGTCTCCTTCGAGACCGCCATGGCGCAATTCGGTGGCCACGCCCTCTTCCTCTCGCCCCGTGACACCCAGTTGGGTCGTGGCGAGCCCATCGGCGATACCGCCCGGGTGCTCTCCGAGATGGTCGATGCGGTAATGATCCGCACCTTCTCCCACCAGGGCCTGGAAGCGTTCGCCACCGCCAGCAGCGTGCCGGTGATCAATGCCCTCACCGACGACTACCACCCCTGCCAGTTGCTCGCCGATGTGATGACCTGGACCGAGCTGCGCGGCAGCGTGCGCGGCAAGACCGCGGTGTGGATCGGTGACGGCAATAATATGTGCCACTCCTGGATCAACGCCGCCCGCCAGTTCGACTTCCAACTGCGCATCTGCTGCCCCGAGGGCTATGAGCCGCGCCAGGATATCCTCGAGGCCGCCGGCGACCGGGTCAGCCTGGTGCGCGATCCCCGCCAGGCGGTGGACGGCGCCGATCTGGTGACCACCGACGTATGGGCCTCCATGGGTCAGGAAGAGGAGCAGGCCAAACGCGAACGGGACTTCGCCGACCTCCAGGTCACCGAGGCACTCCTCGACCTGGCCAGGCCGGACGCCCTCTTCCTGCACTGCCTGCCCGCCCACCGCGGCGAGGAGATCAGCGAGACCCTGCTCGATGACCCCCGCGCCGTGGTCTGGCAGGAGGCCGGCAACCGCCTGCACGCCCAGAAGGCATTGCTGGAGTTCCTGCTGCTGGGCAAGGTGGACGGCTAGGCGCTCTCCCTCTCCCGCACAGAAAGAGGCCGGCCCCATCTGGGGCCGGCCTCTTTTGTCGGGACAACTGACTGGCAAACAACGAAGAAGCCACCGCGCTGGGCGGTGGCTTCTTCTCGATTCGGTTGGTGGAGCCTAGCGGGATCGAACCGCTGACCTCAACACTGCCAGTGTTGCGCTCTCCCAGCTGAGCTAAGGCCCCACACGGAATGTCTGTAGCGTCATTCGGGCTGTCGCTGCTGGCATCTCCCTCAGCGACGAGGCGAATATTACGCCCCCCTCCCGAAACCGTCAACCCCTCAGTCGTAATTAATCGTCATTCGCTGATCTTGGGGCCACCCCCCGCTAGATAGCGCCCCTAAATGAAGCTAAGCTAAGTCACTCATGGACGAGGCGCCACAGGCCCCGTCATCGAGACGATTCAACTGCCTATCGGGGTATCGCTTTGATCAGGGTCATTGTCGCAGATGATCATCACTTGGTGCGCACCAGCATCGCCCGGATGCTGGATGCCGAAGAGGGCATCACGGTGGTGGCAGAAGCCGCCGACGGCGAGGAAGCCATCGCCCAGGCACGCCAACACCGTCCCGATATCGTGCTGATGGATATTCGCATGCCGGGGATCGGCGGCCTGGAGGCCACCCGCAAGATCATCAAGGGCATGAGCGATATTCGGGTCCTGGTGCTCACCGCCTATCTCGAGGACGCCTTCGCCCAGCGCCTGCTGGACGCCGGTGCCAGCGGCTTTATCTCCAAGGGCACCGAGCTGCCGGAGATGGTCAACGCCATCCGCAGCGTCTTCGCCGGCCAGCGTTATATCAGCCCGGAAATGGCCCAGCGCCTGGCCCTGTCGCGTATCAGCATTCAGGACAACCCCTTCGACCAGCTCTCCCAGCGCGAGCTGCAGGTGGCGATGATGATCGTCAACTGCCACAAGGTCAGCGATATTTCCGATCGCCTCTTCCTCAGCCCCAAGACGGTCAACACCTACCGCTACCGGATCTTCGAGAAGCTCGGCGTCCATTCCGACGTGGAACTGACCCATATGGGGCTGCGCTACGGCCTGGTGGAAGGCTACCAGTCCAACGAGCTCTAGGCGGGGGCGCTGTCCGCCCCCCAACTCTGTTATGCTGGGCCAGGACTTAGCGGCACGGCTTCCATGAGTTTCGATTCCAAGCACTTCCTCAAGACCATCGGCCAGGGCCCCGGCGTCTACCGCATGTATGACGACGCCGGCGACACCCTCTATGTGGGCAAGGCCAAGCGCCTGCGGGCGCGGCTGGCCAGCTACTTCCGCGGCACCCTCAACGCCAAGACCCAGGCCCTGGTGACGCGCATCGCCGATATCCAGGTCACCCTGACCCATAGCGAGACCGAGGCGCTGCTGCTGGAGCAGACCCTGATCAAGGAACTGCGCCCGCCCTATAACATCCTGTTGCGGGACGACAAGTCCTACCCCTTCGTCTTCGTCAGCGACCACCATCCCTATCCCGTCCTGGAGTACAAGCGTGCCCGGCGGCGCCGCGACGATGGCCGCTACCTGGGCCCCTACCCCAGCAGCGGCGCGGTGCGCGAGAGCCTGTCGCTGATGCAGAAGATCTTCCGCATCCGCAACTGCGAGGACAGCGTCTTCGCCCATCGCTCGCGGCCCTGCCTGCAGTACCAGATCCAGCGCTGCAGCGCGCCCTGCGTGGGGCTGATCGACGAGGACGCTTATCGCCGCGACCTGGAACATGCGGTGCTGTGCCTCTCCGGCAAGAGCGATCAGGTCACCGACGAGCTGACCCGGGCCATGGAAGCGGCCAGCCAGGCGCTGGCCTTCGAGGAAGCGGCGCGACTGCGCGACCAGATCCAGCAACTGCGCCGCCTGCAAGCGCGCCAGTATGTGGATACCGGCGGCGGCGACGCCGACCTCTTCGCCCTGGCGGAGCGCCCCGGCGGCCTCTGCGTGGCGGTGCTCACGGTGCGTCAGGGGCGCATGCTGGGGGTCAATCACCACACCCCCGTCAATGGCCTCGACCTGGCACCGGAGGCATTGCTCGGCGAGCTGGTCAGCCAATACTACCTGGGCTCCGCCCGGGAGGTCCCCGAGGAGGTGATCACCGGCCTCGCCCTGCCGGATGCCGACCTGATCCAGGCCGCCTTGAGTCAACAGGCCGGACGCCGGGTGCGCCTGACCCATCAGGTGCGCGGCCACCGCGCCCAGTGGCTGGGGCTGGCCCAGACCAATGCCGAGCAGCACCTGGGCACTCAACTGGCCAACCAGACGCAGCTGGCCAGGCGCTTCGAGGCCCTGCGCCAGGCCCTGCACCTGGAGTCCCCGCCGACCCGCCTGGAGTGCTTCGATATCAGCCATAGTCAGGGCGAGGCCACCATCGCCTCCTGCGTGGCCTTCGGCCCCGAGGGCCCGCTGAACTCCGACTATCGGCGCTTCGCCATCGAGGGTATCGCCCCGGGAGATGACTATGGCGCCATGCACCAGGCCCTGAGCCGACGCTTCAAGCGCCTGGCCGAGGGCGAGGGCAAGCGCCCCGACCTGCTGGTGGTGGATGGTGGCAAGGGCCAGCTGCGCATGGCCCGCGAGGTGCTGGAGGAATTCGGCCTAGGCGACATCCGCCTGCTGGGGGTCGCCAAGGGCAGCACCCGCAAGGCGGGACTCGAGACCCTCTTCCTCGAAGGGGCCGACCAGCCTCTGGCCCTGGAGGCGGATTCCCCCGCCCTGCACCTGATCCAGCATATCCGCGACGAGTCCCATCGCTACGCCATCGCCGGGCACCGCGCCAAACGCGACAAGGCACGCCGCACCTCGACACTACAGGAGGTTCCCGGCATCGGCCCCAAGCGCCGCCGGGAGTTGCTGCGCTTCTTCGGTGGCCTGCAGGGGGTCCGCCAGGCCAGCCGCGAGGAACTGGCGAGGGTTCCCGGCATCAGCGCCGGCCTCGCCGAGACCATCTATCAGGCGCTGCATGGCTGACAATGCTCCCAGGCACATGGATGATCCCCACGGCCGCGGGTAGAATGACCCTTTCGACTCCTCAGGCAAGGACACGCGACTCGACGATGAATATCCCCAACCTACTTACCCTGGCCCGCATCGCGTTTATTCCCCTGCTGGTGGTCATCTTTTACCTGCCCTATGGCTGGAGCCTGCCCCTGGCGGCGGCATTGTTCGCCCTGGCTTCCATCACCGACTGGCTGGATGGCTATCTGGCCCGGCGCTGGGATCAGGCCACCCCCTTCGGGGCCTTCCTCGACCCGGTGGCCGACAAGCTGATGGTAGCGGTGGCCCTGGCCCTGCTGATCGAACGCTACGAGAGCCTCTGGCTGACCCTGCCGGCACTGGTGATCATCGGCCGCGAGATCGTTATCTCGGCGCTGCGCGAGTGGATGGCCGAAATGGGCAAACGCGGCCTGGTGGCGGTCTCCTGGATCGGCAAGGTCAAGACCACCCTGCAGATGGTCGCCCTGCTGCTGTTGCTGGGCTTCGTCCCCGGCGCTCCGGTGGCCCAGCTGGGGGTCGCGACCCTCTATGCCGCCGCCGCCCTGACCCTGTGGTCCATGGCCCAGTACCTGCGTGCCGCCTGGCCCCATCTGCGTCGTTCGATGTAAGGAAAGTCGCAATAAACGTTTGACAGTCACGGAGTTATCCGTATAATTCGCTCTCGAGTCAAGCGGGAATAGCTCAGTGGTAGAGCATCGCCTTGCCAAGGCGAGGGTCGCGAGTTCGAATCTCGTTTCCCGCTCCAGATTCAGACTTGCCCAGGCAAGACTTTCTGAAATTGGCCCGACTCAGTGAGGCTGGATGGCAGAGTGGTCATGCAGCGGACTGCAACTCCGTGTACGCCGGTTCGATTCCGACTCCAGCCTCCATTTCTTGATTTCCCCAGCTCGAACCTCCCGCCCGGATGGCGAAATTGGTAGACGCAAGAGACTTAAAATCTTGCCTTTCGAGCTATAAAGTATTGGATAATCAGCGGCTTAGAATGCCGCCGATTTTTTATGTAGCATCTATGTAGCACCCTGCCGGGATGGTGGAATCGGTAGACACAAGGCACTTAAAATGCCTCGACCCACGGTCGTGCGGGTTCAAGTCCCGCTCCCGGCACCATCCCACACAAGAAAGCCCCGCCATTGAGCGGGGCTTCTGCTTTCTAGGTCGGCGTCAGCCCTGCTAGGCCCCCTGCTTCTCGGTGCACACGCGGGCAAGCTTGCGGATCTCCTCCAAGTGACCGGAGATGTTTTCCATCAGCCCGACCATGACGTCGTCGCTCAGGACGTTGCGGTCCTCCTGGCTGCAGAAGTGGTCAACCAGCAGCTCGGACAGCGCCCAGGCCTTGTGGGCGTGCGATTCGATGTGATCGCGCGCAGAAAGGTTAGGGATTGCATGGCTCATTTGTTCACCTCCTGGGCGTAGAGGATCTCGGCTTGCTCATGCATCTCGTCGGCGGCATGCATCATGTCAGTGGAGCCGAGGCCAGCAAGCACCTTCGCGTGATGAACGCCATGATCGGTCTGCAGCATCTTGCTAATGGCCATGAAGAGGCTCTCGGCATTCCGTAGATGCTCTCGAGCCAGGGTCGTGGTGTCGTAATGATCATTGATGCGTGGGTCGGTGGTATCATGGTCTTGCATGTCGGCTTCTCCTCAGTAGTTGCCGATGTGTATTGCCTCGAGGTGCTGCAACACCTCGGGGCATCCTTCCTACTTCTTTTCCTTCTCCACAAGCTCCAGGCCCGCATCGACCAGCGATCTCAGCGCATTGGCGCGGGTCACTGGCTGACGTGTCACGCGCTCCAGTTCCTTGCGGTATGCCTCCACCCGCTCCAGCAGTTCGGTAGAAAGGCGTATGGAGACTTGGTGATCCTGGGGTGCCATGTTTCATCCCTAATGAACTCTATTGGGATTCAATGTAGTTCATCGGTTCTCGCTCGGCAAGGCTTTTTCCCAATGAGGCCGAACATCTTCCACCGATGCGTGCCAAGGCCATCAGCCATGTGCCGGGGGAATGGAAGGGTCGGGAACCGATCCCGACCCCTGGCGGCCGGCAAGGGCGTCATCACGATTACACCGACTGTGGGAGCGCCTGGTGGCAGGGCAGCACGGCGATCATGCACGCACCCGACTCATGAGCCCCCTGAGACGTGACACGGCGAGGGATTCAGCCTGCTTGTTGCGGTGCTTTGGCGATTGATCTGGGCGGCCAGTGGCCGACTCAAATAGGTGCCGACGCTTATCAAATAGGTACTGACTACGCATGGTCAACTCGTAGTGATCTCCACAGACGCTAGCCATTATTTGCCCTCCTTGCTGTCAGTGGTGCCGTGCCGTTTGGCGAGAAACTCTTGATACGCAGCATCCCTTTGCACTTGGGTATCCCCCGTCGTGTGTTGAGTGCCATCTTCCCAGGCGTTGGCCTTACGTTCCTGCGCGGCCTTGTAAGCGGCATCAAGCACGCCGCGGGATTGGCGTTGGTCGATCCATTCCTGGCGAGCCGCCTGGCGCTGCGCCTGGGCGTCGTGAACAGCTGATAACGCACGCGCTCCACGCTCCACCTCTGATGCGGCCTCGGAATCCATGATTGCCATGCTGGCAACAACGTGCTCTCCGTCTCGCACAACACGCCCACCCATGGCGGCGGAGTGGCTGCGTTCCTGTGCGGCTTCGTAAGCATTTTCGATGCTGTCAGTGGTGCCATACCGCTTGGCTAGAAACTCATTACGTGCCGCATCTCTTTTCACTTGGGCATCGTCCTTCCAGGCGTTTTCCTTTTTAGGCGGTTGGCTATAGCACTTGCCTTTATGGTCGGTCATTACACTTCCTCCACGAGATCACTAGTTGTGATGATTTCCAGAGCCCCGGCCTCAGTATGTGCAGCGAAATACCGGTTGCCGCGAACCTTCGAGAATTGCTCGGCAGTCAGCTCGTTATCACCGGGTTCAAACGAGACGCCCATAATGGTCAGGCTGCCGCCTCGATGATTGCGAACGGCGACAGTTAGCGCGGTGCCGCTATCGCCTACCGCGAACAGCTTGGGCTGCGCCTGTTTAAGCGCATCCTCCAGGCGCATGGCCTCGGCCAGCAGGGCGGCTTGTTCTTCCTGTTCGCCCCGCATGGTGGCCACGGCTTCGGGATCCATCAGCTCGGCCATTGCTTCCAGGTTCGGTAGGCTGGGGAAGCTCCACCACGGTTGCGGGAACTCGATCAGGCCGGTTTCCACCCCGGCGCCGCTGGCGGCCACCACCAGCGCGGCCACCACCTTCTGACGCTGTTCAGCGCGGTGGTAACGGACATTGCTCATGGCGTTAGCAATCAGCCATTTGCCATCCCGTGCCAGAGACGAATCCAGGCCGGGTTGATCCGCTACGGCGGCAGCGTGTTGGCCCACCACAAGGCCAGCCATTTGAAGGTCTGACTTGCTGGCGTAGATCTTCCCGGCAGCGCTCACTACAATGCCCTGCAGGCGTTCACGCTGGGCATCCTCGTCCACAGTGCCGGACACGCTCTCGCGCAGCTCATGGGCGGCTTGCCGGGCCTTTTCATAGGCAGGACGAACAGCATCTGCGGCTCTGCGCTGGGTTTCGTCTTGCTGGGCGATAAGGTCTTTCAGTTGATCTAGGTTCATGTCTACCTCGTGGTGGTGGTTCTAGGGTTTAAACCCTGGAGCGTCGTTGACCAGTTGTCCCCATATAAATCGCCATCGTGAGTTAGCCCGGAGATTCGATATATACCAGCTCCAATAGTGTCTGCTCGGTGGATTGCATTGGGATTGGCGAAGTTTAGTTGCCCCGTCTCGTTCCGCACTTCAATCTGGTCAAGAATTTGGACTTGGTTCATTAACCTTGTGGTGACTTCAATCCCCCATTGGGTGATTATCGGAGTGCCAACCATGCCAGTTAATGCGCTAGTGGAGTGCATGGTTTCCCGCTTGGCACCATCGCGGAAGATAGTCAGCCTCCCCCCGTCAATCGTCCAAGTAAAGCCGAAATTTTTAGCCTCTGTGGCGAGGAAGGTATTAGCGGACTGCTGTACAGGCATCGAACTTGCCAAGGTCGGAAGGTCGGAGAAGTCGCCGACAAACTCAACGGGCAAGCCGAAAGACTCGGCCACCTCAGTAACCACTTCCAGCATGTTCGTGCCAGCGCCAAACGTTTTCACCACCTGGGCATTGTCCCAGTTCACCCCTGACGCTCGACAGAACAAGGTAACGAAAGTCTCCGGGCCATCTCTGCCGATGCTCACGTTGTATATGGTTCCAGAAAACAGTTGCCCCCAGCTATCCCTGTATCCAGCTGTAAAACGAACTCTGTCATAGCGCTCATAGATTTTTTGGCGGGACTGCCGGCCCAAGCCAAATACGGTAATCAAGGCGTGAGAGTCGTAACTTCCATATCCGCGATCAATACGAAACTGGACTCTAGCGGGGTCCCCGACAAAACCATCTAGCTCCAGCGTCTCGGAGTTATCCCCAACACTTAGATGGTATACCCTATCCAGGATCGGTGACATTCAGTCCACCCCGTTTTGTAAGTCACGTGAACTCTGCTGTGAAAGGTGCGAAATACGGCGATCTACTTCTCGGCCTACAGCATCAGGATCGTTGCTCTGAATATGGAAGTGATTCGTCTGGTGGATCGTGCCGCCCCTAAGTTCTCGCCCCATCACGCCCTCGACCTTCAATTCATATTCGAGCGCCTGGCTGGCTACGTACCGCATGTGATCAACATCAGATTGCAGGTCGCGTCGTGCGGACTCGCGCCAGTCGTCGGACTCGCTTAGCCAGCGCTCAAGCGTTCCGGGGCCGGCGTTATAGGCAATCGTTGCCAGCTCTTCCGATTCGAACTCTCGGGCCAGCGCCCCCAAGTAATCCTGTGCGAAGCGCTCGTGCTCTGCCTGAGTGTTATTCTGGAGCGGCATCACCCCGTAGCCGGGATCGCGGCCAGTGCTGGGGATGATCTGGTACATCCCCTGGGCGCCCAGGGGGCTGGTGATCAGCCTCCCGCTAGCATCGCGATGGCGACCTCCTGACTCCACTTGGGCTATGGCCTCGAGAAGGGTCATTCCCGAGATTTCGTTGCTAACACTAGACGTGTCACGCTGCCTTGCGCGGAGATCCGCACCGCCATCCGCCCCACGGACAAACGCACCTTCTCCCGGAGGGGCGTTGGGTATGTTCCCGGTGAGAATTCCCGTAAACGCATCAATCGCATCGACCAGATGCGGACCCAGCCCAGTGACGAGGTTGTCGTTAAGCTCATCCATGGCGCGGCTCAACTCGCCCATGCTCTGATTTAGCTGACGACTAAGCCTAACTTCCTCTTCAGTGAGGGTCCGAAGCTCCGCGGCTAGCGCAAGCTGTTCCCCGAACACGTCAGGGCCACCGCGCAAAAGGTTCTGGATGCCGGTCCCGCTAATGCCCAGTTGATCCAGTGCCCGGTTACGCTCCACATCGGAAAGCCCCTGAAACTGGCGAGACAACTCCAACAGCGCCGCCATTTCATCCTGAGCGGTAATGATGCGGTCAACATCAATGCCGAACATGCCCGCGCCGAACAATTCGCCTTCGCCATAGGCCGCTTGGTCGCGAAGGTCTCGCATTGTCTGAAGCACGTTAAGCGCGTTGTCAGCGCTCCCGCCTGCTTGCTCCAGGGCAAACCCCAGCCGATCGGCCGCTTCGGCGGACAGGCCAAGGGCGTCGGCCTGGGCGGCGAAGGCGTGGCGGCTCTTGGCAAGCCTAGTGGTCAGTGCAGCGCCACCAAGGCCGGCAGATATTGCAGCAGAGAAGCCCCAGGCGGCGCGGGTGACGCCGGCGAATAGGCTGTTGGCCTGCCGGAAAGACTGTGCGTCTGTTTCCAAGCCCAACTTCACGAGGAGTTCATCTAGGTATTCACCGGCCATTGCCGCGGCCCTCCATTTTGTCGAGGCGGGCCTCCAGTTGCTTCAGGCGATCGACCAAGAGCACGTTGCTCTGAACCAGTGTGGCCAGCAGATATGCTTGGTAATCGCCTTGCTGGGCCTTCTGTAGGGAGTTCTGTAGAGCCAGTTCAAGGCGCTCGTTCTGCATCTTGTCTAGGCCGTGTGTTTTCAGCATGTCGGACATGGGATTACCTCGTTAAAGCCAGGAGCGGATAGGTACATAGGGTTTTACTTGCCCATGTAGTGCGATAAGACCCGCCACAGCGTTTGCACGGTCATCATGGGCACCGGGCGCATGGTCAACGGAATCGCGCCCAGCGCGGCTAGTGCGCCGCTCTAGGGTCGTCCACTGCTGAATCATGCGTTCATCAGGGGGAAGCTCGACACGCTCGCTAGCAATTGCGGGCAGGGAGTCGATATAGAGTTCGCTCCGAACCTTTGGGGAATGCTCGGCGGTAATGCCATGCTTGCCAAACTCATCGGCAGGCCACGATCCGCCATATTTGTCCAGGTTGATGCGCTTGACGTTGTATTCCCTGAGGACGCCGGAATACCGCGCTGTAATCTCTGCCGGGACACCTCGGGCAGCGTCTACGCGGTCGATGCAGAGTATGTCGCCTTCACGGTGGCCGATGGCCATGGTGTATTCATCCTTGCCGCCACCTGCAGGATCCACGAACGCCACATATCCATAACGGCTGTCATAGGGGCGGACCAGTGGCGAGGGGCGGGTTACAGACTCCAGGGCCTCCAGGGTGACGAAGGATTCAACGTCTGTGCGGAACTCGGCCCCATACTCGGCCCGGGCCGACGCTTCATCACGGTGGTATGCACGAGTGATTACCCGCTGGGGCAAACTCGGGTTCATGATGCGGGTTGGCGCCTGGGCAACGAGGATCGGTCCATCTTGGCCAAAGTGGCGCTTGTATGTCTCCCACAGTTCGCCGCGGCGGGCATAGGGCGATGATAGGCAGATCAACTTACCGTTGAGAGTGGCCAGCCCTGGACGGATGGCATCGATAATCTCTCGGTCGGGGTTGGCGCTATCTTCACTGCGCCAAAAGGCGATCTCATCGGCAATGACTGCGCAGAAGCTATAGCCACGGGTTGAGCGGAAAGACGCGGTGCCGACTTCGATAACCGTGCGGTTGCTCAGCTCAATGCCTTCCTTGTCCTCACGAACAATCATGCTTGAAAGCATCGGGTTGCTGTGCAGCAAGCCGACAACGTAACGGAACACTGAGCGGGCTTGCTTGCGGTCGGCGGCCAGGACGGCACAGGTCGCCACTTCACCAGGGCTAAGGCGGTCGGAATAGTCGTGAAAGGCTGCAATGAAAACGGCCAGCAGGGCCGCACACTGGCTTTTACCACCACGGCGGCCCACTACCAGCCAAAGCTCCTCGCAAGCCTCCTTAGGGCTGCTTGAGCGGCGTGTAATGCTATGGAAGATGCGCCGTTCCTCTCGGTTCAGCGCCAGGCCGTAGAAGCCACACAACAGGGACGTCCAGGGCGCCCAGCTATCACCGCTGAATTGATCCCCAAACAATGCCGGGTCGGTCATAACGTCGCGAATACTGACGCTCATGCCTGCCCCCGGTTAGCCAAGTATGTCTGGAGGTCGGGAATGTCCTTTGCCTTCCTGTCTAGTCCGAGTGTCTTAAGCAGCCCTTGAAGGCTGTTAACGGCCTGCGTCATACGACCTAGGTCCACATCCTCACCACGGGCTAGCGCCGCTTCCATCTGCTCGATGACAGCCTCTTGCCACAGCGCCCTGCGCGCCAAGCTGCGACGCTGATAGCTCAGGTTCTCGTGGCCACCTAGATCGGTGGTCAGGGCGCTGTACCGCTGGCGGACTGCTTGAGCAAGTCGGGTGCGCCCGTCTAGTCGCTCAAGCCAGTCGTGGGAGTAGTCGTTAGGTAGTGCGGATTGCTTGGCCATATAGGTGCCTATCTCGGGGATATTTGCTCCATATCTGGTACCTATTTTATGACTCTCAAAGATATTTCATATATGACAGTAACTTGAATGTCTTTTAGGGAGACTACATATCCCTTTGATAGCCAGGCAGGTGGGGTGTTGCGGGGGTAGTGCCTATACATACATCGCTGTTTGTTGTCCGACTGGACAACTTCTCTAGGAGCACCAAACATTCCGAAACCAATTCCGAAATTGTTCCGAAACACTTCCGAAACATCCGAAAAGCCCGCTCCGAACCGTTCCGGTTTCCTTAACCGGACGGATCGGTATTTCGGAATTCGGAATCGGACATGGGTTTTCATGGCAGGAGAGCATGAGGCGGCCGGAGAATTACGGAGCCATGCTCGGCCAGCTTGTCCTTCACCTCACCCCACCGGTTCGGCTTGAACAGCCCTGCGTCGATACAGGCTTGGCGCCAGTGGGCGATCTCCACCAAAGGGGGGCGCTCCGCTCCGCCCAGCCGCTCGGCATAATCTGAATACAGCCGTTCCAGCTCACGAAGGGCGGCGGTCTGGTTCTTGCCCCTCCCTGCAGCACCTTTCTTGGGCGGCATATAAGCGGAATCCAATGGCCGGGGGACGCAGCTCCATACCTCCCCGCCTTCCTCGTCGCTCAGGGGCAGGAGAACCCCCTCGAGCTTGAAGGCCTGCAGCCCTGGCGGCTCAGAGTCTTTCATCTCGGTGGCCTCCATGAGCACGGTCCCCAGCTCGTCGCGCTCGACCTTGAATGCCGAATCAATGGCACCCGTGAGGGCGACAGAGCCACGGGCACCCCGGGACTGGTCCTTGCCGGTGTGATGAACCACCAGGACAGTGGCCCTCCAGCGCTGGCGGATCCGGTCGAGGTGCTGGACGAAGGTGTTCATGTCCTGCGTCGAGTTCTCGTCACCGCCGAAGTTACGGGCCAGGGTGTCGACGACGATCAGTGCCGGGGGACCGTGGCGCTCGGCCAAGGTATCGATTGCGACCTGCACTTGGGTCGTTGCGATCTCATCGGTCAAGGGCTGCGCAGAGTTAGAGACGGCTATGGGCGCCTTCGAGAGATCAATCTCTCTGCTGATCCCCCATGCCATGAAACGGCGCGCCAGTCCGTTGTGACCCTCGCCGGCCAGGTAGAACACAGTCGCCTGCTTGACCTGATGGCCATGCCAGGGGGTGCCGGTGGCCACACAGCAGGCCCAGTCGATCGCCAGGAAGGATTTCCCGCACTTGGGAGGGCCATAGATCAGCCCCAGGCTGTCGGCCTCTAGATGACCCTTGATGAGCCAGTCCGGTGGCCTGACATTGGAGAGCATGTCACCAACCATGGTGAAGCCGGGACTTGGCAGCTTCTCCGCCGCGGCCTTGGTCGCAGGATCCAGGAGCAAGTTCGTCATAGAAGAAGGCCTCCCTGCCACAGGTCGTTGAAGTCGATGGCAGCGTCCGGCTGGACGGGGCTGGGGGCCGGCCATACGCACTGACCGCCCACTGCTTCCGCCGCGGCCTTGCCGTGGGTCACGCCTGGGTTATTCGGTCGGTGAATGTCGTTGTCTGCCATGATCACGATCGGCACGTCGGGATAGCGATTGCGCAGGTTCAAGGCCACGGGCTTAAGATTCCCGCAGTCCATCGCTGCTGCCACCGCGCAGCCATACGCCAGGTGAATACTGATCGCCGTGGCCACGCCTTCGCAGACCACTAGGCGGTCGCCGATGTGACCGATGGCGAAATAGGCGCCCTGCTTCTTCGCGCCAGCCAGGAAGCGCTTGCGGCCATCAGGGTCGATGGTCTGGTAATTGACGATGCGCCGCCCGTCGGTCATCGCCGCCACCAACTTCGAGCCCTGCTGCTTTAGGCCGATGGGTTTGATCTTCTTCTTCACCAAGTACGGGTGACCGGAATCGGCCCAGGGCAACCGATGGGTAGCCTGCCGGGCACTCTCGGCGGCCTGGGCCCTTCTGCGCTCGTCCCTGGCCTTGCGCTCATGCTTACGGCGCTCGGCCTCCATACGGGCTTTGGTGGCCGTCTCGGGATCAATGGGCCCCTTGGCAAAGACGTTGTGCTGTTCGCCGGTACCCCAATCACCCCAAACAGCGAAGTCGTGATGGCAGACGTACCAGATACGCTTGTTGCCGCGCTTGCCGTCCGGGTGATCGTGGCGGTGAATCTCGCCATCGGCGACGATACTGGTCGAGACACCAGTCTGTGCTAAAATTGCATCAGCCAGCTTGGCCTCGATAGCGAGTTGGTCCGAGAACGCTTTGTGAACCGCCCACGCTCCCCCAAGCGTCGGCGGTTTTCTTTGTGCTGTCATGGCTCATACCTCCTCGCTAGTGGAGGTACAAGCATTCGCCTCGAGCCAGGCAAGAACATCGTCGGCGCGGTAGCGAACATGCCGGCCGAGTTTGCACCACTTCGGGCCTTCGCCGGCCCAGCGGGCACGCTCACACCAGGCGGTAGACTTGCCAAGATAGTTGGCAAGGTCGCGCTGATTAAGGAGTTTGGGAAGGGCTACGGTGGCTTCCGGGGGGAGGTTCCCAGTTTGGTAAGTCGTATCTGTCATTGAATTGGCCTCATTCGTGTTTGAACAAGACCAGATTCAGGTTTTAGCAACTCCTCGCGGGGGACAGAAAAGGCCGGTTTATGTGTCTCGTGGGTTGAAAGCAGAACCCCTTCCATTCGCCCGCTGGTAAGCCTTCTTTACGTTGGTGTCGGTAAACACCCCCCCTTTATCGTTTAAAATACCTCGCTCATTCAGGCATTCGCTTACAATATCGGCGGCTGTTATTGTTCGGCTGCTTTCACCATGCAAACTATCGACATAAAGATTTGCAATGTTAACGCATGCGACAATCACGCCTTCTCTGGTAACAGCACCATCCACCCTCTCTCCCCGTGCAGACGGGGGCTTTTCCCCATGAAGGAATCTAGCCGCAAATCCCCCCAGTTCCGACGGAATCGGGATGCCGTCGCGGCTAAGAAGCTCCATCAGACGGATGCACGAAAGGTAGGCCTCCCTGTCTTTCAGTGCGTGACTCAATAGAACATCAAGCCTTTCCCTCCATGCTCGCTCGAATTCCTCGCCCTCTTTCGTACCACGGTGGTTTATAGCAACCACCATGGAGACGTGGATTGAATGCGCTGCCCACAGCTTTAGCTCTCGATCTTCCGGCAGCGGCTCTTTGATGAAGTGGTCGCCCATGAAATCAAGGAAGCTGTGAACGGCACGCCTTGCCTGCTCTTGCGCCTTTAGGCTCATGCCCGCGTCCTCAACTCAACCACCTGAGCCCCCGGCTCCGGCTGCCCCTTCACCATGCGGTGGAGCATTTCCAGGGCCTCCAACTTCTCGTCAAAGAACTCATGGTGCTGATAGTGCTTGCGCTGCACGGTGCCCATGCCATGGCTCAGCAGGTGCGCCAGCACGTCAGATGACACGCGGTAAGGCTTGGCGATCAGGCGCGTCTCGCAGGTGGCGCGGATCGAGCCGGCGGTGAAGGGGCCATTCTCAAGCTCGTCGGCGCCCTTCATCTCGGCACAGATGCGTTTAGCGATGTCGTTCAGGAAGGCGTTATGGATGGGCGTCCGGCCTCCGTCGCAACTGAAGACATACTCACCCCCATCGGTGATGCGATCGATGGCGTCCAGGGCCTCCGGCAACAGAGGGATGATGTGGACTCGAGGCTCGGTCCTGCGCCCCTTATAGTCGAGAATGCGCATAGACGGCGCGTCCCGGTCGATGTCGGCCAGGGTCACGCGGGCGAGCTGCTGCTGGCGCTGGCCGCCGGTCAGGACGTGAAGCATGGCCAGCGAGCGGTGGGGCTCGGGAAGGGCCTGCACGCGCCGCCAGTAGGCCCTGAACTCGGCCAGAGACAGCGCCCGGTCCTTGGCCTTGCTGCTGCCCTTCACCTTGCGCATGTCGCGGGCAGGATTGAAGGTGATCTTGAGCCGACGCATCGATGCTGGCATATTCGCGTCGCCATGGGCGTTGATGGCCTCGCTGTAGGCGGTGCGAATATAGCTGCGGATCTTGTCCGCCTGCCGCGGCTTCTTGGCATCTACCAGGGCACCAACGATGACCATGCAGTCATGGAGATCAATCTCGGCAGCGGGCTTGGCCCACAGGCGCGGGTGAGCATTCTCGATATCGCGGGCAATCTGGTTCTTGACGTTGCGCGCCGACACCTTGCCCTGGCTCTCCAGTAGCTCGACATAGGCGGCCATCAGGTCCCCAAGCGTTGGCGCGGTCGCGGCGGTAGCGTGCTTGGGTGGGCTCGGATCCTGGCCCAGCTCCAGCATGGAGGCGATGCGCTTGGCGTCCTTGCGGGCCGTCTCAGCCGTCACCTTGCCCAGCTTGCCGATGGTGACCTTCTTCGCTTTGCCGTGGAGTCGGCCTTGATAGAAGAAGGTGCGGGAGCCGCCCGGCGAGACGCGGACGCCGAAACCCACGATGTCGCTGTCCCAGACGATGATCTGCTTGTCCGGTTCGGGCGCCAGAGCCTCCACAGTGGTCTTGCTCAGCTTCAGTTTCATGGCGAGTCCCTCGGCGGGATATGTAGTGGATATGTAGCAGCCGACCTCAAAACTACGTGCGCCTCCTAGGGACTCAGTATAGGATAAGGTATTGAGAAATGGCAATTCTGTGGTGCTACATAAAACTGATTCAAAGGAGGGCATATGGACTTAAAATCTCTCGGTGGCAACACCGTGCCGGTTCGAGCCCGGCTCCGGGCACCATCATCGATTCGATGAGCCATTCGCTCCGGGGCACCCTTCGATGACATCGTTTCGCCTACGCGACCCCTACTTCAACTACCGTCACAGGCGGCCCATTCATGCGCTGCGTATCTGTGCCGCGGTGGCGATCACCTATCTGATCATCACCCTGTTGCCGATTCCGCATGGCAGCTGGGCCCTGGTCAGCACCGTCATGGTCATGGGCAACCTGCCGCATATCGGCGGCGTCCTGGACAAGGCCAAACAGCGCCTGCTGGGCACCGTCCTCGGCGTCGGCTGGGGCGTGCTGGCCACCCTGGTGCCCGACCCGCCCCCCGGCCTGCTGCCCGCCTGGCTCCTGCTCGGCATCGCCCTGGCCACCTATATCACCTTCGGCAAGCGCCACGCCTATGGCGGCCTGATGTTCTCCATCAGCCTGCTACTGGTGGCCGGTGACGGTCACCAGGACCTGTCGCTCGCCCTCTGGCGGGGTTTCGACGTGCTGCTGGGCTCCTGCGTGGGCCTGACGGTGACCCTGGTCCTGCTGCCCCAGAAGGCCACCGATGTGCTGCGCTTCCTGCTCGCCGAGAACCTGGACACCATGGCCCGGCTCTACCACGCCCACACCAGCGCCACTACGGCCTCCGGTCCCGATACCCGCGAGCTGCTCAAGACCACCAGCGGCCTGCTGGTCAAGCAGCGCGGCCTGGTGGACGCCATCCACAGCGAGCGCCGCCTCAAGCGCCGCGAGCTGGATGGCCTGATCTCCCTGCAGCGGCGCATGCTCTCCACCATCGAGCTGCTGCTGGAGAGCCACTGGAACACCCGCTCCGGCCATGAACGCATCGAAGCCATGACGGGACTCAGGGAGACCCAGCATACCCTGGCCCGAGTCCTGGGCAGCCTGGCCTACCAGGTGCGCACCGGCCACCCCATCCAGGTGGACAACATCACCTTCGATCTCCAGCGTTACGCCGATCAGGCCCAGGGCGGACGCACCGAGGATGGTCGGCTGCTCTTCAGCCCCAGTGGTTACCTGTGGTTGAATCGAGAACTGGCGCGCCTGACCCAGGCCCTGGCCGCGGATCTCGGCAAGCTGCGCCGCCTGCCCAGCCGGCGCCTGAGGCGCCGCGCCAAACGCCATACCCTGATTACCCCAGCCAAGGAGAAGCGCCGCCCATGAGCTCCCCCGCCGAACGCGTCCTGGTCATCGGCGGCGGCGTCGCCGGCCTCGCCCTGGCGCTGGACCTGGCCGATCATCGCCCCGTCACCCTGCTGCGCCCGGCCAGCGACGACGCCGGCGCCAGCCGCTGGGCCCAGGGCGGCATCGCCGCGGTGCTGGACCCCGCCGACGATACCCAGGCCCATGTGGCGGACACCCTGATCGCGGGTGCCGGCCTGTGCGACGAGGCCGCCGTGCGCTTTACCGTGGAGCAGGGGCCGGCGGCCATCGCCTGGCTGCTCGAGCTCGGCGTGCCCTTTACCCGGGACCCGCGGCCCGAGGCGCCCTACCCCTATCATCTGACCCGGGAGGGTGGCCACGGCGCCCGGCGCATCATCCATGCCGAGGATGCCACCGGTCGCGCGGTGATCGACACCCTGGTCGCCCGGGTAGAGGCCCACCCGCATATCACCCGGCATCCGACGCTGACCGCCATCGGCCTGCTCGCCGATACGAGCGGCGCCTGCCGCGGCGCCCGCTGCCTCGACGACCGAGGCGAAGAGACACTCCTGCTGGCCGGCGACACGGTGCTCGCCAGCGGTGGCGCCAGCGGCCTCTATCGCCACACTACCAGCCCCTGCCCCACCCGCGGCGAGGGGATGCTGATGGCCGCGGAACTCGGCGCCCGGCTGATGAACCTGGAGTTCCAGCAGTTCCACCCCACCTGCCTCTACGACCCTCAGGGCGCGCCCTTCTTGATCAGCGAGGCGGTGCGCGGCGAGGGTGGCATCCTGCGCAACCGGGCCGGCGAGCGCTTTATGCCGGCCATCGACCCGCGGGCCGAGCTGGCGCCCCGGGATATCGTCGCCCGAGCCATCGACGCCCAGATCCAGCACGATGACGGCGAGCATGTGTGGCTGGATATCAGCCACCTGCCGGCCCAGACGATCCAGCACCTCTTTCCCACCATCCACGCCCACTGCCTGGGTCGCGGCCTGGATATCACCCGGGCGCCGATCCCGGTGGTGCCCGCCGCCCACTACAGCTGCGGCGGCGTGGTCACCGACCTGGAGGGCGCCACCGAGGTGGCGCACCTGTATGCCATCGGCGAGGTGGCGGCCACCGGCTTGCATGGCGCCAACCGCATGGCCAGCAACTCCCTGCTGGAGTGCCTGGTCTTCGCCCGGGCCGCGGCCCGAGCCTTGCGCCAGCCGCCCCTCGACTGGCAGCCCCCCGAGCCACTGGCCTCGGCGACCGGGCCGGCGGTAGCGCCGGACACCATAGCGGCCCTGCAGGAAGAACTCGGCGAGGTAATGAGTCGCCGGGTCGCCATCGTCCGCGACGACGCCGGCCTGGCCGAGGCCGACAGCCAGCTGCGCGAGCTAGGGGAGCGGGTCACCCACCTCTGGCACCATCACAGGCCCAGCCCGGCGCTGGCCAGTCTCTGGCACTCGCTGCGCCTGGCACGCCTCACCGTGCGCCTGGCCCAGGCGCGCCGGGAGTCCCGGGGCTTGCATTTCAATCGCGATTGCCCGGATACCGCCACCGAGGCCAGGCCCTCGACGATCCGCCTGGGCGATCTCGACTAGATCATCCCACGACGCACAACCAGCAGCCGCCGCAGTCGGCGCCGCGCATCGGTACCGGCGCTATCCGGCCACACCCAGAACCGTCGGCGCCCCAGACGCAGGCCAATCAGCCAAGGCCCCAGGTAGTCGCAGCGCAGGCCGACACGCCGCCACTCGCCTCGCGGCTCGGCCCACTCCCACTCGCCACCCTCGCCGATGGGCACGAAACGCAGCCGCCCGCCAGGGCGGCGCCTGGCCTGCCAGCCGAACGCCACCACAAACGACAGCGCCGCCAGGGCGGCAATCCCCGGCGGCGCATGCAAGGCCAACAACACAAGAGTGCCGCCACCGATCACCAGCGGCGGCAGCAGCGCCAGCCTAGAGGGCGCGAAACTGATCGCGATCGCCGTGCTCGGCATGCTCGATGATCCGGGTGACGATGCGCTGCAGTGCCGGTGCTTCGGGGGGCTCGCGACGCATCAGCCAGACGAACAGGTCCTGGTCCTCCTCCTCCAGCAAGGCCCGGTAGGCCGCGCGATCGTCGGCATCAAGCTCGCCGTAACACCGCTCGAGAAAGGGCACCAGCAGCAGATCCAGCTCCCACATGCCACGCCGGGAGTGCCAGTAGAGCCGCTTGCGCTCGACATCTTCTAAGGGGGTCGCTTCGCTCAAGAGAGAACCTCGGACAAGTCTTGGGAATGTCCACGCATTATAACCGAGGCGGCGGCCGCGAGCCCAAACCTCGCCCCTCACCGCCCCCCTTTCGATCATCGTGTTGTAGTTCGTTGTTTTATCACGATTTGCGCAGTATGCTGAGTACAAACAAGAGCCGCAGACACGGCATTGCCCTTGGAGAAACGCCGATGACCAAGTCCGAGTTGATCGAGCAGATCGCCATGCGACAGCCGGAGCTGTCGATCAAGGAAGTCGAGGCCGCCGTCAGAATCATTCTCGACGACATCACCAATACCCTGGCCGACGGGGGCCGCGTCGAGATCCGCGGCTTCGGCAGCTTCTCCCTGCACTATCGGGAGCCGCGGGTCGGCCGCAACCCCAAGACCGGCGATCCGGTCGCCCTGGACGGTAAATTCGTGCCACACTTCAAGCCCGGCAAGGAGCTGCGCGAGCAGGTCAATGCCAGCCGTGCCCTGGGATACTGAGGGCGAAGGGGCGCCCTGCGCCATGACGACAGACACGATTCGAAGGAAGCTCCATGCGTTGGTTAAAAGGCGTCATCCTGGCCATTCTCCTGGTGGCGGTGCTGTTGATCGGCATCCTCTTCGCCGTCAACAATCAGCAGGCCCTGCCCCTCAACCTGATCTGGGTCGAACTCCCTCCCGCCTCCCTCTCGGTATGGCTGCTGGCCGCCCTGGCCTGTGGCGTGCTGCTGGGGATGCTCGCCATGACCGGTGTCTACCTGCGCCTGCGCACCCTGCTGACTCGCGCCCAGCGCCATAACCAGCAGCAGCGCAAGGAACTGGACCGGCTGCGCGTCCAGGAGCTCAAGGAACTGCCCTGAATGATGGATCTTCTGCTGCTGGCCCTGTTGTTGGCAGCGGTGGCCATCGGCTGGTGGCTGGGCCGACGCAGTGTCGCGAGCCACGTGGGGGAAACCTCCCAGGGGCGCCTGTCCCGGGACTATTTCGTGGGGCTCAACTTCCTGCTTAACGAGGAGCCCGACCGTGCCATCGAGACCTTCGTCAACGCCCTGGAGGTCAACAGCGACACCATCGAGACCCATATCGCCCTGGGCAGCCTGTTTCGCGCCCGGGGCGAAGCCGACCGCTCGGTAAAGATCCATCAGAACCTGCTGGCGCGCCCGACCCTGACCCCTGCCCAGGGGCAGCGGGTGCAGCTCGAACTCTCCCGCGATTTCCTCAAGCTCGGCCTCCACGACCGCGCCGAACGCCTGCTGCAGGGACTGATTCGCGAGGCCCAGGACGAGGAACTGCGCCTGGCCGCCAAGCGCCTGCTGGTGGACCTGCTGGAGCGGGAGAAGGCCTGGCAGGCGGCCGTCGAGGTGGCGGTTCCGGAACTGGTGCGCCAACAGGAGGGATTGCGCCGCGCCGCCAGCCATTGGCTCTGCGAACTCGCCGAGCAGGAACTGCAGGGCGCCAGCCCCGGTCCGGCCCGCAAGCACCTGCGCCAGGCACTCGGCATCGACGCCCAGTGCGTGCGGGCCACCTGGCTGCTGGCCCGCCTCGAGCACGATACCGGCCACTACAAGGCCGAGGCCAAGCTGCTCAGGCGCATCCCCGACCAGGACCTCGATTTCGCCCCCCTCATCCTCGAGCCCCTGGCGGAGGCCTACCGCCGCCTGGAGGACCCGCAGGGCTTCGAGGCCTATCTGCAGACGCTGATCGGGCGTGCGCCCTTCACCAGCGCCTTGCTGGCCCTGGCCCAGAGCCATCAACGACGGGAAGGTAATGCCGCCGCCGAGGCCTTTATTCGCGAGCAACTGGCGAGCACTCCCAGCCTGCGCGCCCTGGACTATCTGATGGATCTCTATGCACGCAATGCCGACGCCGCGGAGCGGGAGCGCATCGAGCTGCTCAAGCAGCACACCCAGGCGCTACTGGCTCGCCACCCGCGCTATCGCTGTCGAAGCTGCGGCTTTTCCGGCGAACAGCTGCACTGGCAGTGCCCCAGTTGTCGTCAGTGGGGCACCACCAAGCCCATTACCGGCATCGAAGGGGAGTGATCGGGCAGCGGCCAGGTTGGCCGCCCCCTCTTAACGCTCTCAGCAGAATCGAAGGGAAGGGATCAGGCCCCGGCCAACTCCGCCTCGATAGCGGCCAGGGCCGCCATGGGCTCGTCGGCCTGGGTGACCGGCCGCCCCACCACCAGGTGGGTACTGCCCGCCGCCATGGCCTGAGCCGGGGTCAGGACACGCCGCTGATCCCCTGTCTCGGCGAAGCTGGGGCGAATGCCCGGCGTCACCTTGAGGAAGGCATCACCGCACAGCTCGCGGAGCCGCGCCGCTTCCTGGGCCGAGCAGACCACCCCATCCATGCCGCTGGCCTGGGCCAACTGCGCCAGATGCTCCACCTGCTGGGCCGGCGAGACCGCCACCCCCACCTCGGCGAGATCCTCCGCCTCCATGCTGGTCAGCACGGTGACGGCAATCAGCTGGGTCGAGAGGCGATGCCGGTCGAGTCGCTCCCGGGCCGCCTCCATCATCCGCCGACCGCCCCCGGCATGCACATTGACCATCCATACCCCCAGCTCCGCCGCCGCCTGAACGGCACCGGCCACGGTGTTGGGAATATCGTGGAACTTGAGATCGAGGAATACCTCGAAGCCGCGGCCATGTAGGGCCTCCAGCACGTCGGGCCCGCTACGGGTAAAGAGCTCCTTGCCCACCTTGAGCCGGCAACGCGCCGGGTCGAGCTGGTCGGCCAGGCACAGGGCCGCATCCAGGGACGGGAAATCCAGGGCAATGATCAGGGGGGAGTCGGTGGACATGGGGGCGGGCATCTCCTCGGCGTATCAATGGCGCCTTAGTATACCAGTCCATTGCTCAGGAGGGGGATCGCCTACGGGCTCCGCAGCCTGGCCTCGCGGAGACTATCCGAGATAGCGGACATCCCTTATGGCAGGTTGCGCACGGGCAATACCGGTGCCGCGGACTAGGGTTAAAACGTCACATCGAGTGACAGGATGTAAATACACCGTCACGGAGGACTTCGCCATGACGACCCTGATTCGCAGCCTGCTCTTCGCCCTGCTGGTGGGCCTGGCCCCGCTGGCCCTGGCCCAGGAGATGGCCCCCATCAACGTCAATCAGGCCGATGCGGAAATGCTCGCCGAACTGCCCGGCATCGGCGCCGCCAAGGCCCAGGCCATTATCGAGGACCGCGAGGCCAATGGCCCCTTCAGCGACCCTGACGACCTGACCCGGGTCAGCGGCATCGGCCCGGCCACCGTGGAGACCATGCGCGATCAACTGGAGTTCTGACCCACGCCCGGGGGCCGCCGCCCCCGGGCTCCTTCCTCTCTCCGATCAGCTCCTTAGGCTGCCGTCATTCTCGATAACCAGGCCAGTGAAGAAGCTGACGTTATCGAAGATCCCGGAGGCCTCTCTCCGATCAGATCCTCAGGCCGCCATCACACTCGATGACCCGGCCGGTGAAGTAGGTATTGTTGAAGATAAAGGCCACGCTCTCGGCGATATCCTCCGGCCGGCCCAGTTGGCCCAGGGGAATCCCCTTGGCGATCTTCTCCAGCATCTCGGGGCGAATCGCCGCCGTCATATCGGTCTCGATAAAGCCCGGCGCCACGGCGCCCACCCGCACCCCGTGACGGGCCAGCTCCTTGGCCCAGGTCACGGTCAGCGCCGTCACCCCCGCCTTGGCCGCCGCATAGTTGCTCTGGCCCATGTTACCGGCCCGGGAGATGCTGGAGATATTGACGATCACCCCGCCCCGGCCGGCCTCCACCATCTGCAGGGCCGCCGCCTGGCCGCACAGGAAGACCCCGGTCAGATTGACATCGATCACCTGCTGCCATTGGCTCAGCGAGAGCCCCTTCTCCACCTTGCCCTCCCTGGCCTTGATCAGCAGGCCATCGCGGGTGATACCGGCATTGTTGACCAGCCCCTGCACCGGGCCCATCCGGGTGGCGATATCGCCGAAGGCCTGGGTCACCGAGGCCTCGTCGGCCACGTCGGCGACAAACGCCTGGGCCTCGACCCCGGCCTCGGCCAGGATTCCCACGGCGGCATCCAGGGCCTCGGCCTCGCGATCCAACAGCGCCAGCCGGGCGCCCTGCTGGCCCAGGCGCCGGGCCATGGCCAACCCCAGCCCGCGGGCCCCACCGGTAATGGCGATCACCGCCTTGTCCATCTGCATAAGTGTTCTCCTCAAAATGTCCGGGATGATGACGGAGTCTATCCGCCAACCCACTATTCTTTTGTGCAACGCAGCAACCTCTATAAGCTAGCACGCGTTGAAAAACTCGCACAGGGAGAATGCCTTGAAATCTCGTCTCGCCACCCGCATTTCCTTGCCAACGACATCGCCGGAGGCACCATGCCTTTTCTCCTTCTCTTTACCCTCTTCGCCCTGCTCGACTTCGTGATTCTCTTCTCGGTGGGCAGCCAGATCGGCTTGCTGACCACCCTGCTGATGGTGCTGGCCACCGGCTTTATCGGCCTGCACCTGATTCGCCGCGAGGGCGTCGCCACCCTGGCGCGAGCCCAGGAGCGCTTCGCTCGCGGCGAGGTGCCCACCGGCGAACTGCTCACCGGGGCGGCACTGATCTTCGGCGGCGCCCTGCTGATGGCGCCGGGCTTTCTTTCCGACGGCCTGGGCCTGCTGTGCCTGATTCCCGATGCCCGGCGCCTGCTCGGCAAGGGACTGGCGCGCCTCGGGCTGCGCTTCCAGGCCGCACCGATGGGCGCCGGCACTCGCCAGCGCCCCCAGGCCGACGACTGGCACCAGGCCGGACGTGATAGCGGCGAGCACGCCGCTCGGGCCAACCCCCAGGATGGCCCCCTGGAAGGCGACTTTATTCCCCGTGGCGACGCGCGTCGCTGAGTGGCCCCGGATGAAAATTTTTTCATCCGGGGCCTTGAAAGCCATTCGCCCGCCCCCACTGTTGGGCTAGCAACGGTTTCGGCTCGGCGCCCCGGCGGCGAGCCAACGACACGGAAGGCATTCGCCTTCACTTCGCGGCCCCGCTGCGGAGCCGGTAACGACCACCGTCACGCCAAGCGTGACACAGCCAACCATCAGGAGTGCGTGAGCAATGAATATCCGTCCTCTGCACGATCGCGTCATCATCCGTCGCGTCGAAGAAGAACAGAAGACCGCTGGCGGCATCGTGCTTCCGGGCAATGCCCAGGAAAAACCGACGCGCGGCGAGGTCCTCGCCGTCGGTAACGGCCGGATCCTCGATAACGGCGAAGTGCGCCCCCTGGACGTCAAGGTCGGCGATACCGTGATCTTCAAGGAGGGCTTCGGCGTCGAGAAGCAGAAGATCGACGGCGAAGAGGTCCTGATCATGAGCGAGTCCGATATCCTCGCCGTGGTGGAAGGCTAAGCCCCAGAGTCCGCCAAACGACGTTCAGCGTTCTTGTTTGACAACCGATCAATAGGAAGTAACGAAAAATGGCAGCGAAACAGGTCAAGTTTTCCGACGACGCCCGTAAGCGCATGGCTCGTGGCGTGGATGTCCTCGCCAACGCCGTGAAGGCCACCCTGGGGCCCAAGGGCCGCAACGTGGTGCTGGAGAAGTCCTTCGGCGCCCCCACCGTCACCAAGGACGGCGTCTCCGTGGCCAAGGAAATCGAACTGAAGGACAGGTTCGAGAACATGGGCGCCCAGATGGTCAAGGAAGTCGCTTCCAAGACCTCCGACGTGGCCGGTGACGGCACCACCACCGCCACCGTGCTGGCCCAGGCCATCATCAATGAGGGCCTGAAGGGCGTGACCGCCGGCATGAACCCGATGGACCTCAAGCGCGGCATCGACAAGGCCGTGATCGCCGCGGTCAAGGAGATCCAGGCCCTGGCCGTGCCCTGCACCGACTCCAAGGCGATCGCCCAGGTCGGCACCATCTCCGCCAACGGCGACGCCCGCATCGGCGAGATCATCGCCGAGGCCATGGAGAAGGTCGGCAAGGAAGGCGTGATCACCGTCGACGAGGGTCGTGGCTTCGAGGACGAGCTGGAAGTCGTGGAAGGCATGCAGTTCGACCGCGGCTACCTCTCCCCGTACTTCGTCACCAACCAGGACACCATGGCCGTCGAGCTGGAAGATCCCTTCCTGCTGCTGGTGGACAAGAAGATCTCCAACATCCGCGAACTGCTGCCGGTGCTGGAAGCCGTCGCCAAGGCCGGCAAGCCGCTGGTGATCATCGCCGAGGACATCGAAGGCGAGGCCCTGGCCACCCTGGTAGTCAACACCATGCGCGGTATCGTCAAGGTCGCCGCCGCCAAGGCGCCGGGCTTCGGTGATCGTCGCAAGGCGATGCTGCAGGATATCGCCATCCTGACCAACGGCACCGTGATCTCCGAGGAAGTCGGCCTGAACCTCGAGCAGGCCACCCTGGACCACCTGGGCAGCGCCAAGCGCGTGACCATGTCCAAGGAGAACACCACCATCATCGACGGCGCCGGTGCCGAGGGCGATATCGAGGCCCGCGTCAACCAGATCCGCGCCCAGATCGAGGAGACCTCCTCCGACTACGATCGTGAGAAGCTCCAGGAGCGCGTCGCCAAGCTGGCCGGCGGTGTCGCCGTGATCCGCGTCGGTGCCGCCACCGAAGTGGAGATGAAGGAGAAGAAGGCCCGCGTCGAGGACGCCCTGCACTCCACCCGCGCCGCCGTCGAGGAAGGCGTGGTGCCTGGTGGCGGTACCGCCCTGGTCCGCGTGCTGACCAAGGTGGCCGGCCTGAGCGGCGACAACGACGACCAGACCCACGGCATCAACATGGCCCTGCGCGCCATGGAAGCCCCGCTGCGTCAGATCGTCACCAACGCCGGCGAAGAGGCCTCCGTGGTCATCAACCGCGTCAAGGATGGCGAGGGTAACTTCGGTTACAACGCCCAGACCGGCGAGTTCGGCGACCTCTTCGAGATGGGCGTGCTGGATCCGGCCAAGGTGACCCGTTCTGCCCTGCAGTCCGCCGGTTCCGTGGCTGGCCTGATGGTCACCACCGAGTGCATGGTGGCCGACGATCCGGAAGAGAAGGAAGCCGCCGCTCCGGATATGGGCGGCATGGGTGGCATGGGCGGCATGATGTAGTGCGACGAGAGTCGCTTAGGTAGCTAGCCTAGCGGGCTACATCATTGTGGTCACCGACCCTGGAGTCGGTGGCCACACACCCGCAGAAAAAGCAATTTGCTAAACCCGGTATCCGGGGCTTTCTCAAGACCCGGATACCGGTCACCTGTAACTAGGGTGTACCGTTCTCGGTGTCTGGGGAAACCCCGTGTCCTCGCCTCACGGCGACGGATTTATCAATGCTGAAGTTCGGCCAAATGGCCGGATGATGTAGCAGAGATTGCCGTGTCTACAAAGCTTGCTGGCACCTAGTGGCGCAAGCCTTTCCTGCTATTGTCTCACCTTGGGGTATTTCGGGGTAACGAGACCTGTTGTTCAGCCAACAGTAGCCTAGGGGTAGTGCATCACTGGCAACGGTGGTGTGCGAAGCTCCCTGACAATGTAGTCCCACCTCGGTGGACTGTACGTGCCGCGAGGCACGCCAGTGACTCTGCCAGCAACAGGCGGATGAGACGCTAGGCTGGGTGGTACGACCAACGTATGTGAACTGCTGATAAACACCGTCAACCGCAAGGAGCCAAAGTTGCTGACAGGCTTCAACCAAAAGGTGTGTAGCCGGTTATGCCCCTTACATCTGGGCATACGCTGACGCACGGCTACCGGTGGATAGGCAGGGTCTAACCCACTCATGTAGAAGGAAAGGAACTCGGTAAGCCCGTATCTCTGCCCTTGGGCAGGCGAGCCGCAAGGCGAGCTGTTAGAGGTGCGGGTAGAGGAGGACAGAAAAAGCGAACGTCCATCCGTAATGGGTGGAATAGGGGTTCGAGCTTTGCCCCGACGCGAAAGCGTGCTGACTTCTGTCTGGTCTCTGATCGCGTGAAGGCGTGTAAAGCCGCCTGAAAAGCACCATCCGCGGTTTGGATGGACAGTACGAATGCCCTTGCGGGGTGAGGCTCACCTTCCCCGTAAGGGGATAGTGCCGTCTTCACCCCCTCGGGGCATTTTTCGTCAATGCTCAGAGGAGGATTGCAAGATGAGTACTCTGGAAAGCGTACCTGCATTCTCCCACTCGGCATCAAGCTGGCACACCATCCAGTGGAAGGTCTGTCATCGCCGTGTGAGGAGGCTACAGATACGGATCGCGAAGGCTGCCCATGACCAGAAGTGGCGCAGGGTCAAATCCCTGCAACGCATGCTGGTCCGCTCGTTCTCAGCCAGGGCACTGGCTGTGAAACGCGTCACCGAGAACCAGGGCAAGAAATCGCCTGGTGTCGATGGGGCATGCTGGGACACCCCGGATGACAAGTGGGAAGCGATCTCTCGTTTGCAGCGGAAAGGCTACAAGCCCAGACCGCTTCGTCGGGTCTATATCCCGAAGGCCAACGGTCAACGCCGGCCGCTGGGAATCCCGACGATGCTGGATCGCGCCATGCAGGCTCTGTTCCTGCTTGGGCTCGAACCGGTTGCAGAAACGACGGCGGATCGGAACTCCTACGGCTTCCGACCCATGCGAGCCACCGCGGATGCGATGGAGCAATGCTTCGTCAATCTCAGCCGCAAGCACTCGGCTCAGTGGGTACTCGAAGGCGACATCAAGGGGTGCTTCGACAACATCAACCACGAGTGGCTGGTCCGGAATATCCCCATGGATAGAACGGTCCTCCGCAAGTGGCTTAAAGCGGGATACATGGAGTCCTCACGACTCCTTCCGACGACGGCGGGAACACCACAAGGGGGCATCATCTCGCCGGTATTGGCCAATATGGCACTTGATGGTCTGGAAGCGGTGCTCGAATCCCAATTTGGGAAGAAGAACACCAAGGCCAGCTACAAGACCAAGGTCAATTACGTGCGGTACGCGGACGACTTCATCATCACCGGCATCTCCAAGGAGCTGCTGGAGGAGGATGTGAAACCCATCGTCGAGGCCTTCATGGCCGAGCGTGGGCTCACCCTTTCGGTGGAGAAGTCCGTCGTCACGCACATAGCGGAGGGATTCGACTTCCTAGGCCAGAATATTCGCAAGTACAGTGACAAACTTCTCATCAAGCCGAGTCACAAGAACGTGAAGACCTTCCTGGCTAACGTAAGGAGGTTGCTGAACGCCAACAAGACCATGCCTTCCTGGTGGATCGTGGATCAGCTCAACCCGATGATTCGGGGCTGGACCAACTACCATCGTGGAGTCGCGGCCAAGGAGACGTTCAACTACGTGGACTACCGCATCTGGAAGATGCTGTGGCAATGGTGCAAGAGACGGCACCTGAGCCGGCGTAAGCGCTGGATCAAGGGGAAATACTTCCCTCCAGCAGGCAAACGCCAGTGGGTCTTCCAGGGTGAGTACCCCGGCGGCAAACGAGCGTATCTGCTCTATGCCAGCGATGTGCCGATCAAGCGGCATACCAAGATCAAGGCGGAAGCGAACCCTTACGACCCGGCGTTCGAGACCTATTTCGAGGAACGGCTAGAACGTTCCTGGAAGGAATCGACAAAGGGAAGGAAGAAGCTGCAGACGCTCTGGTCCCGGCAAGGCAAGCGCTGCCCGATGTGCCAACAGTTCATCACCTGGGAAACCGGGTGGAACATCCACCATGTGGTGGAGCGGCACAAGGGGGGCGGTGACGAGCTGGACAATTTGGTACTGCTGCATCCCAACTGCCATCGGCAACTGCACAGCAACATTAGCAATGCCTAGAACACCCATATAGAGTGTCAGGATCGAAAAAATGACACTACATGTAGTTGACGCTCGTGCTTATGCTGTTATCCTGTACAAGCAACCTAAGAAGACTGGGGTTCTGTATGGGAAAGCTCGGCTCAAGCGACAAATGGGAATTCTACAAAGACACCTCCGGACGTTGGAGGTGGCGTAGGATCGCATCCAACGGCAGGATCGTTGGTGCCTCTACCGAAGGCTATGCTAATAAAGCTGACTGTGAAGCGAATGCGAGACGGAACGGATACTAATCCTCTTCTGTCTTGTCACATGGGCAACCGGTCTGTGATTCAACACAGGCTTACAGAGGCTTGAGCCGTATGCGGGGAAACTCGCACGTACGGTTCTTAGGGGGCGGCGGGGCAGAAATGCTCTGCTGCTACCCGACAGCCGACCCGGGCAACCGCCTGACCGACCCCGCCGGTTCGCCGGCGGGGTTTTTTATGGCCTGAAAGGCGCCAGGCCCCCGAGTGGGGGCCTGGCGCCTTGCTGAGTTATCAAGCGGTTAGGGTTACTCCAGCTCCATACACAGGTACTTGGTCTCGAGGAACTCCTCCATGCCCTGGTGGCCGCCCTCGCGACCCAGGCCGGAGGCCTTGACGCCGCCGAAGGGCGCCGCGGCATTGGAGATCAGACCGGTATTGATGCCCACCATGCCGTACTCCAGGGCCTCGGCGACCCGCCACACCCGGCTCAGGTCCCGGGAGTAGAAGTAGGCCGCCAGGCCGTATTCGGTGGCGTTGGCCTGGGCCACGGCGTCCTCCTCGTCCTCGAAGGGGAAGACCGCCGCCAGGGGGCCGAAGGTCTCTTCGCCGGCCACCTTCATCTCGGCCGTGGCGAAGTTGATCAGGGTGGGGGTGAAGAAGTTGCCGCCCAGCGGGTGCGGGTTGCCCCCCAGCAGCAGTTCGGCGCCCTTGTCCACGGCGTCATGGACGTGCTCGGAGACCTTGGCCACCGCCTTGTCATCGATCAGCGGCCCGATATTGACGCCGGCCTCGGCGCCGTTGCCCACCTTGAGCTCGCTGTTCATGGCCGCCGCCAGCTTCTCGCAGAAGGCGTTGATCACGCTGGTCTGGACCAGGAAGCGGTTGGTGCAGACGCAGGTCTGGCCGGCGTTACGGAACTTGGCGGCCATGGCCCCCTCGACGGCGGCATCCAGGTCGGCGTCCTCGAAGACGATAAAGGGCGCATTGCCACCCAGCTCCAGGGAGAGCTTCTGGATATGCCGGGAGGCCTGGGCCATCAGGGTGCGCCCCACCTCGGTGGAGCCGGTGAAGGTGATCTTGCGCACCACCGGGGATTCGGTGAGGGCCGCGGCGATCTCGCTGGCCTTGCCGGGCACCACATTGAAGACCCCACGCGGCACCCCGGCCCACTCCGCCAGCAGCGCCAGGGCGGTGGCCGAGAAGGGGGTCTGGCTGGCCGGCTTGATGACGATGGGGCAGCCCGCCCCCAGGGCGGCGCCGGCCTTGCGGGTGATCATGGCGGCGGGGAAGTTCCAGGGGGTAATGGCCCCCACCACCCCCACCGGCTGCTTGGTGACCAGGATACGCTGACTGGGCTTGGCGGCGGGCAGGGTCTCGCCGGTGACCCGCCGGGCCTGCTCGGCGAACCAGCGCAGGAAGCTGGCGGCATAGGCGATCTCGCCGGCGGCCTCGGCCAGGGGCTTGCCCTGCTCCAGGGTCATGATCCCGGCCAGCTCCTGCTGATACTCCAGCATCAGGTCGTGCCACTTCATCAGGACATCGGCCCGCTCCAGGGCGGTCAGGGCGCGCCAGGCGGGAAAGGCCGCCTCGGCGGCCTCGATGGCGCGCTCGGTCTCGCCACGCCCCAGGCGGGGGACCTGGCCGATGCGCTCGCCGGTGGCCGGATTGGTCACCTCGATCTGCTCGCCGCTATCGGCCGCCACCCAACTGCCGTCGATATAGGCGAAGGGCCGATAGAGGGTACTCTCTTGCAGGGATTGCATAGCTCGCTCCTTCCCGGGAAGCCGGCGACTCATGCCGCCGGGGAGAAAAGGGGTTGGTGGCGCCTAGGGCACCGACGCCGCCGTGGTGGGGTCGACCAGGACACCCAGCACCGCCACCAGCAGCGCCAGGGCAATGGCCAACCAGCTGAACAGCCGGCCCCGATAGCGGGCCGGTTCGCGGTGAATCTGGCGCAGGCCCAGCCAGGCACAGGCCGCCGCGGCAACCGCCAACAAGGGCACCTGGGCGTCGAGAAACAAGGACAGGAAGGCCATCACCAGGCCGGCGAGACTCCAGCCGGAATAGCGGGAGTTGACCGACTCGGCGCCTGGCGAAGCGGCCAGGGTCTGGCGAGCACGGCGCTGGGGCACGGGACGCAGGATCACCCGCACGGCCTGGCGGTTCCGGGGAGTAAAGGTCACTTCCTGGCCGGCGGCGGGGAGTCCCCGGCCCCGCCAGCCACTCAGATCGAAGGTATAGCGCTGGCCGTCGTCGGCCGCGATTTCACCCGACTGGGTGGCGTCGTCGAAGGCAATGATGTCGCCGTTCAAGGCGAGTCTCCCCTTGGCTGGTGGTCTTCCTCCATGCTAAGACGAATCGGCCGCGGCACCAACCCCGGAGCGGGCCGATATCATGACGGAGATCAGCCCAGCGGGCGCACTTCCCGGGAGTCGGAGAGGGTGATCGAGACGGAGTCGGCGAAGCGCAGGGCATAGGGCTTGTCGATCTCCACCTGGGCCGTCAGCACCTGCTCGTAGGACATGATGATATCCAGCACCTCCCGGGTCATGCGCTCCAGCAGCAGGAAACGGTTCTCCTCGACATGGGCGATCAGGTGCTTGGTGATGGTGCGGTAGTTGAGGGCCTGATCGATATGGTTGAACTGCACCGCCCGGGCGGCCCGATAGCGGATCACCGCATTGATCACCACGTCCTGGCGGTTGCTGATCTCCTCTTCCTTGATGCCGATAAAGGTACGTAGCCGCAGGTTCTTGATGCGGATGGTGGCCAGATCGTGGTCGAGATGCTGGTCATTCAGCGAATGCATGGGCATGCTGGCTAGGCTCCGGCGTCACGGTACTCAGCGACTGTTGATCAGGGTCAGGAATTCCTGGCGGGTCGGGGCATTCTCGCGGAAGGCCCCCAGCATCACCGAGCTGGTCATGCTCGAATTCTGCTTCTCCACGCCGCGCATCATCATGCACATATGCTTGGCCTCGATGACCACGGCCACGCCGCGGGCCTGGGTCACCTGCTGCACCGCTTCGGCAATCTGCCGGGTCAGGTTCTCCTGGATCTGCATGCGCCGGGCATACATGTCGACGATGCGCGCAAACTTGGAGAGACCCAGCACCTTGCCGTTGGGCAGGTAGGCGATATGGCACTTGCCGATAAAGGGCAGCAGATGGTGCTCGCACAGGGAGTAGAGCTCAATATCCTTGATCAGCACCATCTCGTCGGTCTCGGACTCGAAGACGGCACCGTTGACCAGGGTCTCCAGGGACTGTTCATAACCCCGGGTGAGAAACTGCATCGCCTTGGCGGCACGCTTGGGAGTATCGCGCAGCCCCTCTCGCTCGGGATCCTCCCCGAGGCCCAGGATGATCTGGCGGTAGTGTTCGGCGAGTGCTTCGGTCATGGTGTGGCCCACTTGTCGAATAAATTGCTACAAATTATTGCAGCCGGTACATGTTTTGTACAACAAAATGTCTACCCTGGCGAGCTGACTCGAGACGACAGACGCCAGCGCCGTGGCATATTGCCGAGCCTGGCTCGGACAAAGAGGGGATTCTAGCGCATGGGCGCCCGCACCGCAGGTCTTCCCGCGCCGCGGCACGGCCTTTCGAGCGCCTGGCAAGACGGCGTGGCATAATGTCACGCAGGCTCCACCGCTCTGCGGCCCGGCATCGAGCTGTGCTAGCATACGGCCCTGGAATCACGCCTTATTTCCCGCTATTGGTTATTGCTTGCTATCGAGAGTCCCGCCATGGCACACCGCACCCTTCGGCTCACCTCCCTGCTCTCCGGCCTGTTGCTGACCGCCGGCCTGAGTACCGGGATCGCCCAGGCCGACACCCTGCATCTCCCCGATGAGGCGATCATCGAGGTCGCCGTGATCGAAGCCACCACCTTCAGCGCAGAGACGCCGCGCCATAGCGACATGCTGCTGCGTCCGGTGCGCGACGCCGCCGGCGATACCGCCCTACCCTCCCACTGCCTGATCACCGCCGACGGCCTGCTGGACGGCGACCGACTGCGGGTCTCGGCCCGCACCCTGACCTGCATCGCCACCGACGGCAGCGAGAGCGAGATCTTCAGCGGCGAGATGTCCGCCACCGCCTACGATGCCGACGGCCGCTTCGGCCTGGATGCCTGCGTTGACGCCGAGTGCCGGGAGGCCCTCCTGGAGCCCTCCCGGGCCTTTGTCATGCGACTGGGCGGCGACCTGACCCTGGAGCCCAAGGACAACCCCTCGGCGCGGATCAACGAGGAGCGCCGCCAGGCAGAGGGCACCAACGCCCCCTGATCCGGCCGCTCGACCACGGCCCGTTGAACCAGAGGCCCAGCCGACTCGGCTGGGCCTCTGGCGTTCGCAGCGAACGCCCCGGCGTCAGCCCGGCCCCACCAACCAACGCGGCTTGTTCGTCAAGGCCAGGCACTGCTGCTCCAGATCGCGGATATGCTGATCCCAGTAGCCCGCCTCGGCGACCCAGGGGAAGACCCGCGGGAAGGCCGGGTCCTCCCAACGCGCCACCAGCCAGGCACTATGACGCATCAGGCGCAGGCCACGCAGCGCCTCGATCCAGCGCAGTTGGCGCCGGTCGAAATCACAGGCCTGCTCATAGCCCTCGAGCAGCTCCGAGAGCTGCATCTGCCACTCCTGCTCATGCTGGGCACTGAGCAGCATCCATAGATCCTGCACCGCCGGGGCCATCAGGCAGTCGTCGAAGTCGACCAGGGCGAAATCCCCGTCACGCCCGAGCATATTGCCCAGGTGACAGTCGCCGTGGGCACGAATCATCGCCTCGGCGGGCCAGGTCTGCCCCAGGATGGTCGTCGCCAGTTCGCCGCTGATGCGCTCATAGGCACGGCGCTGGCGGGCATTGAGCCAGGGCCCGCCCAGCACGATGCCGCGGCTCTCCTCGGCCAGGGGCCCGGGTTCGAGCCGCCGCCGGTGGACGAACTCGCTGCGCCGGCCTACCGCATGCAGGCGCCCGATCAACTCCCCCAGGGCGAACAGATGGTCCGGGTTGTCGAGTTCCGGGGCACCTCCCGGCAACTGCGGGAAGAGCGCGAAACGAAAGCCTTGATGGCGATGCAGGCTGATGCCCTGGGCATCCCGCCAAGGGGCGGCCACCGGCACCTCCGCGGCCTGCAGCTCGGCCAGGAAGTCGTGCTCCTCCTGGATCGCCGCATCCGACCAGCGCTGGGGGCGGTAGAACTTCACCACCCAGCGGCGGCGTTCCTCGTCATGCAGCTGAAAGACCCGGTTCTCGTAGCTGTTCAGGGCGAAGGGCTCACCGGGCAGCCAGAAGCCCAGGGACTCCACCGCCTCGACCACCCGAGCCGGCGAGAGGGATTCGAAAGGATGGGGATCCGAGGTCATGGGGCGTCCTGTGCTGATCCAATGCGTGGCGAGTGTGGGCATCATAGCAGTCCCGGGAACGCCTATGGCCGCTTATTGCAAAGGCGTCCGCGCCAGGGTCCAGGCCTCGATCACCTCGGCACCGGCCTGGCGACAGGCCATCGCCAGGGCATCCAGGGTCGCCCCGGTGGTCATCACATCATCCACCAGGGCGATCCGCGCCGGCAGCCTCGCCTCGACCCGGAAGGCCCGGCGCAAGTTGGCCCGGCGTGCCGGACGGTCGAGGCCCCGCTGGCTCAGGGTGTCGCGCACCCGCCCCGCCTCGATCAGCGGCAGGTCGAGGCGTGCCGCCAGGCGCCGAGCCAGCCACTGGGCCTGGTTGAAGCCCCGCTGCCGGGCTCGCCGGTCATGCAGGGGCACCGCCACCAGCGCATCCACCGGCGGGGTCGACAGGCTACGCCAGAACAGCTCCAGCAGCACGCTGCCGGCCCGGGGCGAGGCATGGAACTTGAAGGCCCGGATCAAACCGCTCACCTCGCCCTCATAACGCAGCGGCGCGCGGGTCAGATCGAAGGCGGGAGCGCGCCGCAGGCAGGCGCCACAGGGCCTGCCAAGCCCTTGCCCCGGCTGGGGCTCACCGCAGCGCGGACAGGCCGGCAGGTTCCAGGGCAAGGCCAGCAGGCAGTCGTGACACCAGGGCGCCTGGCGGCCGGCCGGGCCCAGGCAGAAGGCACAGCGTCCCGGCAGGGCATGACGCAGCACCCGGTCAACCCAGGGAACAATCGAAGTTGACAAGGCGTGGCCACGCCCTATCATCGTGGTCAACCCAAAGTGATTCATATAGTTAACCAAGTCAGCCGCGAGCCCTACCATGACTCTAGCCAGCCCCACCCCGCCCCGCCACGACTGGTCGGTGGACGAGATCGAAGCGCTCTTCGCGCTGCCCTTCAATGACCTGCTGTTCCAGGCCCAGCAGGTCCACCGCAGCCACTTCGATCCCAATGCGGTGCAGGTCTCCACCCTGCTCTCCATCAAGACCGGCGCCTGCCCCGAGGACTGCAAGTATTGCCCCCAATCGGGGCACTACACCACCGGGCTGGACAAGGAGAAGCTGCTGGAGATCGAGAAGGTAGTGGCTCAGGCCGAGGCCGCCAAGGCCGCCGGCGCCAGCCGCTTCTGCATGGGCGCGGCTTGGCGCAGCCCGCGGGAGAAGGACCTGGTGGTGGTGCTGGAGATGGTCAAGCGGGTCAAGGCCCTGGGCCTGGAGACTTGCATGACCCTGGGCATGGTCGACGACGCCCAGGCCCGGCGCCTGGCCGAGGCCGGCCTCGACTACTATAACCACAACCTGGACACCTCCCCGGAGTACTACGGCGAGATCATCACCACTCGCAGCTATGCCGATCGTCTGGAGACCCTGGGCCATGTGCGCGAGGCCGGCATGAAGATCTGCTCCGGCGGTATCCTCGGCATGGGCGAGTCGGGGCGCGACAGGGCCGCCCTGCTCCAGCAGCTGGCGCGCCTCGATCCGCACCCGGAATCGGTGCCGATCAATATGCTGGTCAAGGTACCCGGCACGCCCCTGGAGGACGTCGACGACCTGGATCCCATCGAATTCGTGCGCGCCATCGCCGTGGCGCGTATCCTGATGCCAAGGAGCCATGTGCGGCTCTCCGCAGGACGCGAACAGATGGACGACAGCACCCAGGCCCTGGCCTTCCTAGCCGGTGCCAACTCGATCTTCTATGGCGAACGCCTGCTGACCACCGAGAACCCCGAGGCGGCTCGGGACAAGCGCCTCTTCGCTCGCCTCGGGCTGCACCCGGAGCAGCGTGAGACCTGTGCCGACGACCGTCAGCAGGCCGCGACCCTGGAAAGCGCCATGCAACGCCAGGCCAGCGCCGGCCTCTACTACGACGCCACGGAGGCCTGATGGTCTGGCGGCAGCGACTCTCGGCCCGCCTCGCCCGTCAGCGCGAGGCGGGGCTATGGCGGGAGCGACTTACCATGACCCCGGCCCCGGGCAGCCGGGTGCGCGACTTCGCCAGCAACGACTACCTGGGCCTGGCCCGGGATCCGCGGCTGGCCGAGGCCCAGTCCCAGGGCGCCCGCTGCTTCGGTGCCGGCGCCGGGGCCTCGCACCTGGTCAATGGTCACCTGCTGCCCCATCAACTGCTGGAGGAGCGCCTCGCCGATCTCACCGGCCGCCCCCGGGCGCTGCTCTTCTCCACCGGCTATATGGCCAATTTCGGCACCCTCCAGGCACTCTGCGACCACCAGACCCATCTCTTCCAGGATCGCCTCAACCACGCCTCCCTGCTGGACGGGGCACGACTGGCCGGGGCCCGCAGCCGGCGCTTCCACCACCGCGACCTGGAGGACCTGGAGCGCCTGCTCGGGCGAGCCGAGGAGACCGGGCCACGCCTGGTGGTCAGCGACGGCGTCTTCAGCATGGATGGCGATATGGCGGATATCGACGGCCTGGCGACGGTCTGCGCCCGCCACGACGCCTGGCTGATGATCGATGACGCCCATGGCCTGGGCGTCCTCGGTGAGCATGGCGATGGCTGCGTGGGGCGGCGCTTCGATGCCGAGCAGGTGCCGGTACTGGTGGGCACCCTGGGCAAGGCCCTGGGCACCGCCGGCGCCTTCGTGGCCGGCGATGACCTCTTGATCGATACCCTGATCCAGTTCGCCCGCCCCTATATCTACACCACCGCCCAGCCCCCCGGAATGGCCATGGCGACCCTGCGTGCCCTGGACATCCTCGAGATGGAGCCGGAGCGCCGTCGGCGACTGCATGAGCATCTCGACCACTTTCACGCCCGGGCCGCCGAGCTGAAGCTGCCGCTGCTCGCCTCGCCGACCCCCATCCAGCCCCTGCTGCTGGGCGATAGCGCCCGAGTGATGCGCTGGAGCCTGGCGTTGCGGGAAGCGGGTTTCATGGTCGGCGCCATCCGCCCGCCCACCGTGCCCCAGGGCCAGGGGCGGCTGCGCATCACCCTCTCCAGCGGCCACCGCCGGGAAGATATCGATGAGCTGCTGGAACGCCTCGCCGAGCTGCTCGCCGCCGACCCGGAGCCGCTTCCGTGAGTCGCCTGGTGCTGCTCTCCGGCTGGGGCTGCGACGCCCGTATCTGGGACCCCCTGGCCCCCCACTGGTCCGCCGGGGTGGAGGTCTCCACGCCGGACTGGCCCGGCTATGGCGATGCCGCCCCCCTGGCCACCCCCGACGCCCTCGATAAGCTTGCCGCGGCCATGACCCCGGCCCTGCCCGGCGAGGCACTCTGGGTGGGCTGGTCCCTGGGCGGCCTCTTGGCCGCCGCGCTGCTGGAGCACCTGCCTCCGCCCCGCGGCCTGGTGCTGCTCGGCTGTGCCCCGCGCTTTACCCTGGGGCCGGTGTCGCCGGAGGAGCTCGCCGGCTTCCGGCGCGCCTTCGCCCGGGATCCGCACGCCACCTGGCGCCACTTCCTGCGCCATCAGCTGGGTGGCGAACCGGCCCCGCGCCAGGCGCATGTGCGACTCCGCGACCTGCTGGGCGAGACGCCCCCCGCCTCCCTCGCCACCCTGGAGGCCGGCCTGGCACAGCTGGCCCAGTTGGATATCGGTGCGATACTCGCCGCCCCCCCCTGCCCCATCCGGCGGCTGCGCGGCGCCCGGGATCCGCTGCTACCCGCCGCACAGCCGGACGAGACGCTGCTCGAGGAGGCGGGACACTGCCCCCAGTTGAGTCGCCCGGCGGCCCTGGCCAGGCACCTCGAGGCACTGCTCGAGGAACTCTCGGGGGAGCGACTGGCATGACGCAGGCCACCCTCGGCGTCCCGACCCACGGCCATGCCCAGGCCGACTGCCCACAGGCCGAGCCCCGGGCCTGGCGGCGCCGGGTGGCCCAGGCCTTCGGCCGCGCCGCCCCTCACTACTGCCGGCGCGCCGCGGCCCAGGCCGCCCTGGGCGAGCGTCTCTGGGCCCACCTGCCGGCTCAAGCCGAGACTGTCCTCGACCTGGGCTGCGGCCCCGGCCACTGGAGCGCCCGCCTGGCCCGCCACTATCCCATGGCCCGGGTGGTCGGCCTCGACCTGGCCCCGGCCATGCTGACGGAGGCCCGGCGCCGTCACACGGAAGCCATCGCCTGGGTACGCGGCGATGCCGCGGCCCTGCCGCTGGCCGATAACGCCCTGGACCTGCTGTTTTCCAACCTGGCGATCCAGTGGTGTCCCGATCCCGCGGCGGTGCTCGCCGAGGCGCATCGGGTGCTGGGCCCCGGCGGCCGCGCCCTGATCAACACCCTGGGCCCCGGCACCCTGGCCGAGGTGGCCACGGCCTGGTCGCGTCCCGGCCGCCCCGCCGCCCTGCTCGACTTCGTCGATGCCGAACGCCTGGAGGCGGCGGCGCGACGAGCGGGCTTCGGCGCGGTGCGCCTGGAGAGCGCCCGGGAACGCTTCTTCTACCCGGACCTGGCCGCGGTGATGGCCTCCATCAAGGGAGTCGGTGCCCAGGTGGCCCCGGACAACGACGCGCCGCGCCTGGGCCGCGCCGACCTGGAGCGTGCCCGGGCCCGTTTCGAGGCCCTGCGCGAACCCGCCGGCCTGCCGGTCAGCTACCAGCGCCTGACCCTGATTCTCGATAAGTGAGTCAACCAGCGCCGATGCACCGCCCGCGCCGGCCTGTCGACGCACCGTCCAGAACCTCAACGCCTGTCCCTGATCCTCGATAAGTGAGTCAACCAGCGCCGATGCACCGCCCGCGCCGGCCTGTCGACGCACCGTCCAGAACCTCAACGCCTGTCCCTGATCCTCGATAAGTGAGCCGACAATGAGCGCTTATTTTATTACCGGAACCGATACCGATGCCGGCAAGACCCTGGTGGCCTCGGGCCTGCTGGCCCGGGCGAGAAACGCCGGCCTCACCACCCTGGGCCTCAAGCCGGTGGCCTCCGGCTGTGAGACGACCCCACAGGGCCTGCGCAACGCCGATGCCCTGGCCCTGCAGGCCTTCAGCGCCCCGGCCATGGACTACGCCACCATCAACCCCCATGCGTATGCCCCCGCCATCGCCCCCCACCTGGCCGCCGAGCGGGCCGGCGATCGCCTGACCCTGGCCGGCCTGGTGGAGACCCTGGCACCGAGCCTGGCGCTGCCCCGGGACCTGATCCTGGTGGAGGGGGCCGGGGGCTGGCGGGTGCCCCTCAACGATCGGGAAGACCTGGCCGGCCTGGCCGAGCGCCTGGCGCTGCCGGTGATCCTGGTGGTGGGGCTCAAGCTGGGCGCCATCAATCATGCCCGACTCAGCGCCGAGGCGATCCGCGCCGACGGCCTGACGCTGGCCGGCTGGGTGGCCAACGGCATCGATGCCGATATGGCGGAACAGGCGGCCAACCTGGCCTGCCTGCGCCGGCACCTGCCCGAGCCTTGCCTGGGGGTGGTGCCGCCCCTGGGGAAGCGCTCGCCCCAGGCCCTGGCGATGGCCGCCGCGGCCCATCTACGGCTCCCCGGCGAGGCCAATAACGCCTTGACTTGAGGCACTATTCACCTAGAATATGGGGCCCTGTCGACGAGCCATTGGGCTCCGTTCACCCTGCGGATGTGGTGGAATTGGTAGACACGCCAGATTTAGGTTCTGGTGCCTTCGGGCGTGGGAGTTCAAGTCTCCCCATCCGCACCATTTTATCTCCTAAGTTATTGATTTTGTTGGCCACAACAATCTCATATCCTTCGATCTTCAGTCCCCGCCCAGTCCCCAGGTTCTCGTCAGAAACCTGAGATACGCGTGCGTGCGCGCCCCTTACGCGGGGTAACCTCAGAATCCGTGGGGGGCTCGGAAAAAGGTAACAAAGGTAATGCCTTCCAGAAATCCGGCCTAAATACCTGAATACAAAGGGATTCTAACGGTCGTTCAAAAGGTAACAAAAAGGTGATGCAAAGGTAATGCGTTACCTTTTTAAGAGGTCACAGAGAGAGAAATCCAAATCCCTTGAAAACAGCCACTTGCATCCGCGTTACCTTTTGCATTACCTCACATTACCTTTTTGGGGTAACAGAAAAGCCTTTACTTCTCAGGTGCTTAGCATAGAAAACACCCCCTTGTGACCGATGTTACCTTTTTCCGAGCCCCCCTCACCTTCTCAGGAACCGCTCTCCTCCCGCCCTAGTGCGTGGCCTGCTTGATTTCGCATGATTCCGCATGGGTGACTGCCCTCTGCAAACCGCCCCGAGGCCCTACGGCTAGGCTGCATTCGTCGTCCTGCACGAGTGCGTGAAAAGCGACAGGTTTAGCGCGCAGGCGGGGCGGGGTGTCGACGGCGCGCCGTGGGGCGCCGCCGGCGTGGACATGCGCTGGGCGTCGGTCCGGGATGAAAAAAGCCGCCCAGGTTATGGGCGGCGGTTGATGCAGGAAAGCACTGGTCAGCGGTTGCAGATGATGAGCTCTCCCCGCTTCCCGGTGGCTTGTTTGCCGACGGTGTAGCGGATCTGGGTGGAGTGGATGTTGAGCCCCGCGAACGCCCGCCGCATCTCCGGGATGTCGTTGACACTGATCACCACCTGCCCCTTTGCGTTGTGAGCCAGCTCCGCCATCCGATCGTACTCTTCGAGGCCGAACTCCCCTCCATAGCCGGCGGTATCCCAGTATGGCGGATCCAGGTAGAAGAGGGTCTCGGGGCGATCGTAGCGGGTCACACATTCGGCCCAGTCCAGGTGCTCGATCACCGTGCGCGATAACCGGAGATGCGCCTGGCTCAGGTCCTCCTCGATACGCATCAGGTTGAGGCGAGGCGGGGTGGTGGCCGACGTGCCGAAGGTCTGGCCGTGGACCTTGGCGCCGAAGGCAAGCTTCTGCAGGTAGAAGAACCTCGCCGCGCGCTGCACATCCGTGAGGTGGTGCGGATTCACCTCACGCTGGGTTAGGTACTCTTCCCGGCTCACCAGGCTCCAGCGGAACTGGCGCACCAGCTCGTCGGGGTGGTGCTTGACGATGCGATAGAGGTTCACCAGCTCCCCGTGGGCGTCATTGATCACCTCCACGGGGCTCGGCTCCTTCAGGAAGAAGATCGCTGCGCCTCCACAGAAGGGTTCCACATAGGTCCTGTGCGGCTGGAACTGGGGAATAATGGCCTTTGCAAGGCGGCGCTTGCCTCCCATCCATGGGAGGATCGGTTTCATGGTCATCCAGACACCTGTTTATTTATCCAGTTTTTGGTATGCTTTCGGTGTCGCTGGATGCGCCAGGAAGGCGTTGATGATCAGGGACGATCACGGCGATACATGCCCGGGGCCCATGGCTCCGGGCTTTTTCATATCAGCCAGGAGGCGAAACGCTAGCCGCATCGAGCGAGTACGGCCGGAAGCGCACCACCTCCTGGCCGACGTGGTCGTTGATCTCGCTGAGGATCGCCTGCAGCGGCTCAAGCTCGTTGATCACGAAGACCCGGGCCGCTTTCTCGACGTCGCCGAAGCCACCCGTGTTGTTGGGGATCACCCCCATCAGCTGCGGCGGGATCCGGTGACCGGCGAGCTGGTCGTCGCGGGTGATGTTCTTGATCGAGGCGAACTCGTCCTTCGCGGCCACCTCCGAGATCGGGATGATCTGGATGCCGTCCTTCTTTCCGTTGGGGCTGTAGAGGAACAGGTTGCGGAAGTTGCCGACTCCCTTCGACTCCTTCAACGCCGTGCGCATGGCGTCGATATCCTCCTGGTTCTGGGCCGCGTCGGAGACGTACATCACGAATCCCGCGTGGGAGCCGTTGAGGTAGTACTTGCGCCTGAACAAGGTGGCGTTCTCGTTGAGGTAGATCGACTGCAGGGCGCCCAGGTAATCGGGCACGCCATAGACCTCCTGGTTGATGTCCGGCTCGAGCAGATGGATCACGCTGCCCGGGGCGAACTCGCTGCGCTCGCTCCAGTTGGGCACCCAGAAGTAGCGCTCCAGGTCGGCGCCCCGGCGCACGTACTTGGCCCGGGCCGGGCGCAGCGCGAGCAGCCTTCCCAGTCGCCCGAAGATCCGCTCGAGATAGCAGTTGCCGAACACCAGGTAGTCGGTGACCAGGGCGCTGAAGGCCTGCCGACTGAGCAACGGATGGGGAATGAACGAGCGCACCAGGATATTGCGCTTCACCTGGAGGGCACTGCCATGATGCGCCGTGGCGCGGTAGGTCTGGGCCAGGGCCGGGAAGTCCACCGGCGGCTCGTACCACTCGCTGCCCAGCATCCAGCAGCCGGTGTAGAAGAAGTCGTAGCCGTCGATGACCGGCACCGGATCGCCGAAGCTGAACGCTTCCGCCTTCGCGAGCGCCGGGGCCCGGTCGGCACCATCGTCGGTGCGGTAGGCCGGCACGCGCACGCGGGGCTTGGCTGCTGCGGGCTCGCTCATTCAAACATCTCCATCAGGGATCGTCCGGTACCGTGATCGACCGGACCGTCGAGAGGCTCGTTGTGCAGGGCATGCATGGTCGCCCAGGCCAGGTCGGCGTGACCGGTCTGGTTGTTGCGCCCTGCGCTGTAGGTGAACTGGCGACCGGAGGCGGTGAGCTCGCGGCGAATCGCCATGAACGACTGGGCCAGGTCGGTCCAGCCGGCGTCGAATTCGAGGCGGCCCTTGTTGATAATCTGCTGGGCCTGCATGACCAGCCGCGCCTTGACCTCCGGCGTGTAGCGGTAGCGGGTGACGGTGGGGAAGAACTTGGCCACCAGTTGGGCGACGGCCTCGCCCAAGCCGGAGGTGTCGATGCCGATGAAGGTAACGTTGTAGCGGCGGGTCACCTCGCGGATGAACTCCGCCTGGGCTTCGTAATCGCGCCCTTTCAGGCGATGCCGCTCGAGCAGCCGGTGCTTGCCGCTCATCGAGCGCGGCGGCGCCACCACCACCAGCCCCGCCCCATCGCCCTCCTCGCCGTCGCCGGCCGGGTCATAGCCGATCCACACCGGATGCTCGCCATAGGGGCGCGGCGCGAACGGCTTAAGATCCCGCCAGGCGTCCCAGCTGTCGACCATGCACTTCTGCATCATCGCCAGTGGGAAGGCGCTCTGGGTGTCGTCGACGAACTCGCACATCAGCAGGTTGGCGAACTCGTCGTCGGAGTACTCCAGGCGCAGCTGGTCGATATCGAACAGGTCGCAGCCGCCGGCGATGGCGTCCTCGATCGTCACGATCTGGCGCCACTGACCGTCCGGGCCGCGCGCCCCGCCCTTCAGCGCGGCATGGCTGACATCGATCGTCACCCGCTCGGCCTTCTTGCGCCGCTTGTTGAAGCGCTCGCCGGTCCAGAAGGGATAGGCCTCGTGGGCCACGGAGGATGGTGTGCTGAAGTAGGTCTGCTTCCAGCGTTTATGCATCGCCATCCCGCTGGTCACCTTGCGGAACTGCTCGAAGCCGTGGATCCAGAAATACTCGTCCAAGAAGGTGTCGCCGTGGTAGCCCTGGGCCGTCTTGGCGTTCGTCCCCAAAAAGTGCAATTCCGCCCCATTGGCGAGGATGATCGGGTCGCCCTTCAACTCGACGCCGGTGATCTCTTTCACGAACTGCACGATGTAGTGGCGGAAGATATGCGCCTGGGCCTTCGAGGCGCTCATGAAGATCTTGTTCTTACCGGTCTCCAGGGCATCGGCGATCGCCTCCCGGGCGAAGTACCAGGTGGCGCCGATCTGGCGTGACTTGAGCAGGTTGCGGATGCGCTCGTGCTGGCCGGCGCGGTACCAGACACGCTGGTAATCGAACAGCGAGGCCTCGAACGCCTCGACGACCTGGATCACGCCTTCGTCGCCCACATCGTTGCGCTTGGGCTTGCGCTTCTCGCCGGCATTGCGCCGCTCGATGTTGGGATTCAGGTCGGTCTCGCGGCCCGATTCCTGGTACTTGTGCACCCGGGCCAGGCGCTCGATCTGCCGGCCCAACAAGTCCAGTTCCTTGAAGTCCTTGCCTTCCTTCTGCTCCTTCCAGATCAGTTGGACCATGCGCGCTTCCAGCGCGCCTTCTACCCGCTGGGTCGGCGTGGCGGCGTCCCAATCGTCGCGCTTTTTCCAGCTGTCGATGGTGGCTCGCGGGATATCCAGGAACTCGGCAATGCGCGCGATGCGCCACCCCATCCAGTAGAGGTGCCGTGCGGAAAGCCGGTAGTGATCGTCGTCGATGTGCGCTTGCGGTGTCATGCCGCCAGCGTACCCGCGCGCGCAGCAGCGACACCGGGCCCCTCGGTGTGAGTCGGCCCACTTACACCGGTAGCGCGTTGAGCCGGCCCTCGTGTGCGCGGAACCTGACGGCAACCATTCCGCACATCCCAACCGAGGCCCTCTCATGCCCTGGCATCGTATCGGAACCGAAGGCGCCACCACCGATGGCCGTGTCATCAGCGCCGACTGGCTCACCCAGATGGCCAAGAATTTCGACCCGGCCAAGTATGGCTGCCGCGTCAACATGGAGCACATCAAGGGCCTGCTGCCCGATGGCCCCTTCAAGTCCTATGGCGACGTCACCGCGCTGAAGGCCGAGAAAGGCGACGACGGCAAGATGGCGCTGTTCGCCGAGATCGATCCGACCGATGAGCTCAAGGCCTTGGTCGAGAAGCGCCAGAAGGTCTACACCTCGATGGAAGTCGATCTCGACTTCGCCGGCAGCGGCGAAGCCTACCTGGTGGGCCTGGCCGTCACCGACTCCCCAGCCTCCCTGGGCACCTCCATGCTGCAGTTCAGCGCCGAACAGGGCCAGGAATCCCCGCTCGCCAGCCGCAAGCAACGCCCCGAGAACCTCTTCTCCGCTGCGGTCGAGACCGCGCTCGACTTTACCGAAGCCCCGGCGGAGGCGAACGGCCCCAACCTGCTCGACACCGTGAAGTCACTGTTCGCCAAGCACAGCGGCAAGCACAAACACGAGCTCGCCGCCTTCCAAGCCGACCTGCAGCAGACCCTCGCGCTCTTCGTCGAGAAGCACACCGCACTCGAAGGAGAGCTGGCCAAGCGCCCCTCCGATACCGCATTCAGCTCCCTGCGAGCCGATCACGACGAGCTGAAAGGCCGCTTCGAGGACCTGTTCGCCCAGCTCGACAACGAGCCCGGCCGGCAACACCAGCGCTCACGCGCGACCGGCTCCGACGCCGCCATCGAAACCGACTGCTAAGGGACGCCTCGATCCATGCGCAACGATACCCGCATTCTCTTCAACCAGTTCGCCGCCCAGGTGGCGAAGCTCAACGGCGTGCCCGACGCGACCCAGAAGTTCGCAGTGGAGCCCAGCATCCAGCAGCGCCTGGAGAAGCGTATCCAGGAGTCGAGCGACTTCCTGGGTCGCATCAACGTGATCGGTGTCGATGAGCTGAAGGGGGAAAAGCTCGCCCTCGGCGTCTCCGGCCCCATCGCCGCGCGCACCAACGTCACCAACCAGGACCGCCAGACCCGCGACCTCTCGACCCTGGATGCCCAGGGCTACGAGTGCCGGATGACCGAGTTCGACACTCACCTCGGCTACGCCAAGCTGGACGCCTGGGCCAAGTTCCCCAACTTCCAGGCGATGATCCGTGATGCCATCGTCCGCCAGCAGGCGCTCGATCGGATGATGATCGGCTTCCACGGCACCTCGGCGGCGGCACAGACCGACCCGGTCGCCAACCCGATGCTCCAGGACGTCAACATCGGCTGGCTGCAGCACTACCGCACCCAGGCCCCGGCCCGGGTCCTCAAGGACGGTAAGACCGCCGGCAAGATCCTGATCGACCCCACGAAGACCACGGACGCCGAGGGCAACGTCACCGGCATCGTCGGCGACTACGCCACCCTCGACGCCCTGGTCTACGACGTCGTCAACAGCCTGATCGAACCCTGGTACCGCCAGGCGCCGGGGCTGGTGGTGATCGTTGGGCGAAGCCTGCTGGCCGACAAGTACTTCCCGCTGCTCAACCAGTCGCTGCCCAGCGAGCAGATGGCCGCCGACCTGGTGATCAGCCAGAAGCGCATCGGCGGCCTGCAGGGCATGGACGTCCCCTACTTCCCCGACGACGCCATCCTGGTCACCACCCTCGATAACCTCTCGATCTACTGGCAAACCGGCGCGCGGCGCCGCCACGTCGCCGAGAACCCCAAGCGCAACCGCATCGAGAACTACGAGAGCTCCAACGACGCCTATGTCGTCGAGGACTTCGGTGCCGGCGCCCTGGTCGAGAACATCGAGATGTCGCCGGCCGCACTCAACGGCTAAGGGAGGAATCGCATGACCAGCCTCGCCCGACGTCACTTCCAGCGCGTCTCGGCCGCCCAGGCGGCCGAGGCCTCCGGCGACGCCCCGATGCAGGGCGACGCCTACCAGTTGATGCAGGCCGCGCTGTTCGAGGACTACCGGCGCCTCAAGTCGACCCAGTCGATGGAACGCAAGGCCGAGATCAAGCGCGAGATCCTGCCCAAGTACGCCGACTACGTCGACGGCGTGCTCGCCGCCGGCCGCGGCGCCCAGGACGACGTGCTGATGCGCGTGATGCTGTGGCGCATCGATGCCGGCGACATCGCCGGCGCAGTGGCCATCGCCCGCTACGCGCTCCAGCACGGCCTCACCCCGCCCGACCAGTTCGAGCGCGGCACCGCGGCGATCATCGCCGAGGAGGTCTCCGACCAGGCACTCAAGCTGATCGAAGCCCAGGACGCCGAGGTAACCGACCTGCTCGAACTGCTCGAGGAGGTCGAGGTACTGACCCGCGACGCCGACATGCACGACCAGGTGCGCGCCAAGCTCTACAAGTCCCTCGGCTACGCCCAGCGCGACGCCGGGCGGCTGGAGCCGTCCCGGCTCAGCCTGGCCCGCGCCCTGGAGCTCAACGACCGGGTGGGCGTGAAGAAGGATCTCGAACGCCTGGATCGCCAGATCCGGCAACACAACGATGCCGATCGGGCCGACCACGCCTGATCGGCTCCACCGAGTCGCACGCCGACGTCAGGGGGCGCGACGCTAGAGAGGAGGCTTCCTCCCGGCTCGAACCGTCGCCCACCCCCTTCAACCAGGATCACCGCCGATGACCAGCTTCGTCTCCGCCGGCAGCGCCACGGACACCACCGCCGAGCCGATCCAGAACAACGGCTTCTGGCCGGACCTCGACCCCAGCGCTTTCCGCGACCAGCACCGCCTGGACAGCACGGTCACCGCCGTGCGCCTCGAGGGTGCCCTGCTCACCGCCATGGCCATGGTCAACCGCACCCTGCGCGACTGGCAGGCCCGCCAGGTCGAGGCCGGGCACCCCACGGTGGACGCGGTGCCGGTACCCATCTGGCAGGCGCCCGGTATCTACCCGGGACTGTACCGACGCGCGGTGTTCTCCATGGCGCACGCCAGCCTGCTCGAGCGCTACGCCGATTACGACGCCACCAACAGCGGGCGCGATCGCGGCGAACAGCTCACCGAGCCGGCGGACAGCTACCGCCGCGATGCCGCCTGGGCGATCAGCGAGATCGAAGGCCGCCCGCATAGCACCGTCGAGCTGATATGAACAACGTCCCTGTCGTTCACCCTGCGGGCCAGCGCTGCGCGCTGTTCCAATCCTCTCCCGGAGGATTGGTCTGATGGCCCGTACCGTCCGGGCCCGGCAGCACGACACCCTCGATGCCATCTGCTATCGCGTCTACGGCCGCACCCAGGGTGTCACCGAGCAGGTACTGAAGGCGAACCCCGGCTTCGCCGACCTCGGGCCGATCCTGCCTCACGGCACCCCGGTGCGGCTGCCGGACATCGCCCCCGAGCCGCCCAGGCGGCCCACCGTCCAGCTCTGGACCTGACAACGAGGAACCCCATGGCCGAACCCAGCACCGCCGTCGCCGCTGGCACCGTCAGCCTCACCGCCGCCCTGATCGCCTTGCTGCCCGGGGTCGATCCTGACGCAGCCATTGGGGCCTTCTGTGGCGCCCTGCTGTTCTTCATCAGCGGCAAGAAGGAGTTTCCGCTCTGGATGAGGATCGCCTACCTGCCGATCTCCTTCGTTATCGGCTACTTGGGCGGCCCCTCCCTGCTCGGCGACTACCTCGAAGCCACCGCCGTCTCTGCCTTCATCGGCGCCTCTATCACCGTCACCGCCGGGATTCGGGTCATCGAAGGAGTTCGCACTCTGGACCTCAAGGCCTGGCTAGGACCCGGAGGGAGAAAATGAGCGTCTTCACCGATATCGCGATTCTCGCGGCCACCATCAGCCTGCTCCGCATCCTCACCTTCCAGCGTCGAGGAAGCCGCTACCGCCGTGGCATCTCCTTCCTCGCCTGGCTACTGGCCTGCGCCAATGTGGTGCTGATCTTCAAGCTCCCCGGCCTGGCCCTGCCCGAGCCGGCCAGCATCGGCCTGGCCATCGCGTTGGTCATCGTTGCCGCACTGCTGCTGCGCGCCCGCGGCAACGTCGCCCATGTCTTTCCGCTCCGGAGACTCTGATGCAACTCACCCCCCACTTCCATCTGTCCGAATTCACCCGCTCGAGCACCGCTCGGCGGCTCGGCGACGCCAACCAGCCCAACGCCCAGGAACTGGCCAACCTGCGGCGCCTGGCCGAATGCCTGGAGCGGATTCGCGCCCACCTGGGCGGCCACCCGGTCGTCATCACCTCGGGCTTTCGCAACGAGCGGGTCAACCGCGCCGTGGGCGGCGTACCCAACAGCGCCCATCGCCTGGGGCTCGCCGCCGATTTCACCGTGCCCGGCTTTCACCAGGGGCCAAGCAGCGTGCTGGCCACCTGCCAGGCTATCGCCGAGGTACCAGGACTCTGCTTCGACCAGCTCATTAACGAGCATGACCGCTGGATCCACCTCAGCCTGCGCCCAGCGGACGATCGCCGCCAGCTGCTCACCATCGACAGCCGAGGCACCCGCCCCGGACTGCTCAGGGCCCAGGCATGAACCACCTGAAACTGCCGCTCGCGGCCCTGCTGCTGGTCGCCGCCCTGGTTACCGGCTGGACTGCCCGCGGCTGGCTGGAGGACAGCCAGCGCCTCACCGCCGAACGGGCCGCCCAGCAGGCCATCGACGCCGCGCTCGCCCGGGAATCGCGCATCGCCCACGCCGTCGAGGCACGCCTGGCCGAGCTCGACGCCAACGAACGCATTATCGATCGAGGGATCATTCGTGAAGTGCAGAAGCCGATCTATCAGCGCGTTTGCCTTGGCGACGACGCTATCCGCCTGCTCAACGACGCCGCCGCCGGGCGCCGACCCGATCCAGCAGGGCCTGCTGCGCCCCTGCCCCGCGACCCTGCCGGCGCTGACTGACGGCACCGGACAGGACGTCGCTCTCACCCTGGCCCGTTGGGCCCGCCAGTATCACGGCTGCGCCACGCGCCACAATGGCCTGGTCGAGCTGCTCGAGGCCCGTCCATGAAGAAGTTGCACCTGCTGCGACAGCGGCTGATCGGCGCCGTCCCCTCGCTGGCCCGGGATCCGGACCGGCTGCTCACCTTCGTCGAGGAAGGCAGCATCGAGTTTCGCCGCGGACGCAACCTGTCCCATGAGTACCAGTACGCCGCCCAGCTGGTCCTCACCGACTTCGGCGACGACCTGGACACGGTGATGGTGCCGCTGCTGCAGTGGCTCGCCGAGTACCAGCCCGACGCGGAGCCCGGCGAGGCCGTCAGCTTCGAGGCCGAGATCCTCAGCAACCGCTCGGTGGACCTCGCCCTGCGCGTGCGGCTCACCGAACGCGTCATCGCCAAGGTGGACTGCGAGACAGGCACCATTCGGGTCGATCGCGCCCTGCCCCGCTTCGAGCTCGACGCCTGCCCGGTGACGCAGCATTGGCAGCTGCTGATCCGCGACACCAATACCGATGACGACTACACCCTGGCGTCTGAATGGGGCGAGGCGTCCACCGATGGCGGATGACCTGCAGGCCCTGGAGGATTGGGTCGCCCCGCTGCTGGCCCGGCTCGAGACCAAGGAGCGCCGCCGACTGGCGCGCTCCGTCGCCCGCGACCTGCGCCGCAGCCAACGCGAGCGCATCAGGGCGCAGACCAACCCCGATGGCACGCCCTACGCCCCGCGCCGGCCCCAGAAGTGGCGGGCCCGCCAGGGTGGCATCCGTCGCCGGGCCATGTTCGGCAAGCTCTCCACCGTCAAGTGGCTCAAGGCCTCCGCGCGCGGCGATACCGCCGTGGTGGGCTTCTTCGGCAACGTCGCCCGGCTCGCTAAGACCCACCAGTACGGCCTGCGCGATCGCATCGGCCGTGACGGCCCGACCATCGAGTACCCACAGCGCGAGTTGCTCGGCTTCACCGAGGCCGACCGTCAGCTGATCCTCGACTCGCTGCTGACCCACCTAGACCCGGTGTAAGTCCCTCGACTCACACCCGCCCCCGCTTCGCCTGCCAATGCCGCCGCAGCACGATAGCGGCATGACTATCACCGAGCTCCTCCGCCTGATTCACAACCTGATCCGCACCGGGACCATCGCCGCGGTGGATCATCAGGCGGCGCGCGTGCGCGTGAAATCCGGTGAGCTGCTGACCGACTGGCTGCCCTGGATCGAAGGCCGCGCCGGCACCACCAGGGACTGGGACCCGCCCACTGAAGGCGAGCAGGTCGTGGTGTTTTCGCCCGGCGGCGATCCCGCGGCCGGGGTGGTGCTGACCGGGCTGTTTTCCGATGCCCATCCCGCGCCGGCGGCTCTCGCCGCCCTGTACCGCCGCCTGTTCCCGGACGGTGGCCTGTTCGAGTACGACCACGAGGCCAGTGTGCTGCGCATCAAGCTGCCCGGCCGCATCGAGATCGAGGCCCCGGGCGGCACGTCCTGGCTCGGCGACATCGCTCACCAGGGCAACATGGCCCGCCAGGGCAGCTACGCCCAGGACGGCGGCGAGCTGACCCATAACGCCGTGAACGTTGGCCATGACCACCCCCACACCGGCGTCGTGCCCGGCAGCGGCCAGAGTGGAGGGCCCGTGCAATGACCGGAATGAACGCCACCACCGGCCGCGCCCTGGACCACCTCGAGCATATCCGTCAGAGCGTGAGCGACATCCTCACCACGCCGATCGGCTCGCGGGTCATGCGTCGCGACTACGGCTCGCTGCTGCCCGAGCTGATCGACCAGCCCCTCAACGAAGCCACGGCACTGCGGGCCTACTCGGCGGCCGTCGTCGCGCTCATGAAATGGGAACCGCGGATCCGCGTGCAGCAGATCACCCGCGAGGTCTCCACCGAGCGCCCGGGGCGTCTCGACCTCGCCATCGTCGCCCGCCTCATCGACTCCGGTGAGACCGTTTCCCTCGAGGTTCCGATCACATGACCGGCACCATCGACCTGTCGCAGCTCCCCGCGCCCGACGTCGTCGAGACCCTCGACTACGAGACCATCCTCGCCGAGCGCAAGGCGCGGCTGCTCGACCTGGTCGGCGAGAGCCGGCGCGCCGAGGTAGAGGCCACCCTCGCGCTGGAGAGCGAGCCGCTGACCAAGCTGTTGGAAGAGAACGCCTATCGCGAGCTGCACTGGCGGCAGCGGGTCAACGAAGCCGCCCGGGCGGTGATGCTGGCGTTCAGCAACGATACGGATCTCGATCACCTGGTGGCCAACTTCGAGGTCGAGCGACTGATGATCGACCCGGGCGACCCGAACGCCACCCCGCCGGTACCGCCCACCTACGAGAGCAACACCGACCTGCGCCTGCGCGCCCAGCGCGCCTTCGAGGGACTCAGCGTGGCCGGCCCGCGCGGCGCCTATGTCTACCACGCCCTGTCCGCCGACGGCCGGGTCGCCGACGCCACGGCCACCAGCCCGGCCCCGGCCGAGGCCCTGGTTACCCTGCTTTCCACCGAGGGCGACGGCACCGCTTCCCAGGAGCTGATCGACCTGGTCGAGGCCGCCCTCTCCGCCGAGGACGTGCGCCCTGTGGGCGACCGCCTCACCGTGCAGTCAGCACAGATCATCGACTACAGCGTCGATGCCACCCTCTACGTCTACCCCGGGCCCGAGCAGGAGCCGATCCTCGCCGCGGCCCAGGCCGCCCTCGATGCCTACGTCTCCGCCCAGCGCCGCATCGGTCGGGATATCCGTATCTCGGCGATCCATGCCGCCCTGCATGTCGAGGGCGTGCAGCGCGTCGAGCTCACGGCCCCCGCCGCCGACGTCGTCCTGGACGATACCCAGGCCGCCCACTGCACCGGTACCAGCGTGGTGATCGGAGGCAGCGATGCCTAACACTGACCACCTCAAGGGTCTGCTGCCGCCCAACGCCTCACCCCTGGAACGGGCCGCCGCCGAGGCCCTGGCCGAGATCCAGCGAGTGCCGGTGCCGCTGCGCGACCTCTGGCACCCGGCGACCTGCCCGGCCCACCTGCTGCCGTACCTGGCCTGGGCGTTCAGCGTCGATCGCTGGGACCCGACCTGGTCCGATGCCGCCAAGCGCGACGTCATCGCCTCGGCGTTCTATGTCCACCAGCGCAAGGGGACCATCTCGGCGCTGCGCCGGGTGGTCGAGCCCCTGGGCTATCTGCTCGAGGTCGTCGAGTGGTGGGAGACCGAACCTACCGGCACGCCCGGCACCTTCGCGCTCAGGATCGGCGTGCTCGACACCGGCATCACCGAAGCCATGTACACCGAGCTTGAGCGGCTGATCGACGACGCCAAACCGGTCAGTCGCCACATCAGCGGCCTGGATCTCGCCGGCGAGAGCCGCGGCACCGCCTACGTGGCCACCGCCGCCTATGACGGCGACGTCACCGCCGTGCTGCCCTTCGTCGCCGAGGAAACCGAGGTCGAGGGCCTCTTCTACGTGGGCGCCGCCATCGATAGCACCGACACCGCCACCGTCTACCCACTCCCCTGACAGGAGGCCTGAATGCCCCAGTTCTATACGCTGCTCACCGATGTCGGTCAGGCCAAGCTGGCCAACGCCGTGGCACTGGGCACCACCATCGAGATCACCCAGCTGGCCGTGGGCGATGGCGGCGGCAGCCTGCCCACCCCGAACAGCAGCGCCACCTCTCTGGTCAACGAGGTGCGCCGGGCGGCGATCAACGCCAGCCAGACCGACCCCGACAACCCGTCCTGGATCGTGGTCGAGCAGGTCATCCCCCCCGATGTCGGCGGCTGGACCATCCGCGAGATCGCCATCGTTGATGCCGACGGCGACCTGATCGGCATCGGCAACTACCCCGAGACCTACAAGCCAGTGTTGTCTGAGGGCAGTTCACGCACCCAGACCGTGCGTTTCGTCCTCGAAGTCAGCGACACCAGCGCCGTCACCCTCAAGGTCGATCCCAGCGTGGTGCTGGCCACCCGGGAGTACGTCGATACCCAACGCGCCGAGCATGAGCAGAGCCGCGATCATCCCGCCGCTACGACAACCGAGCTTGGTTTCGTCGAGAAAGCCACGCTGCCCGAGGCCAAGAGCGGCGCCGCTGATAAATTTCCTGATGCTGCCGGAGTCCTGGCTGCGATTAGGCAGTTCGGACTCGGTGGGAGCATTAGGCTCAGCAGCACCGATGACTTCAACGACATCAATAACGAGGGTATTTACGGCTGGTTTAATGGCGAGCCTGCGAACGGCCCAGGGGTTGATTCCTACGGTGTGATGTTCGTGATCCATGACGGCTCACAACCAGTGCAGATCGTGTTGGGAGGAGCTTCGTCCCAATTCTATCAACGTCGCAAAAGCAACGGAGCGTGGGGTGGTTGGGTCAATCACCGAAACGCCAGCATACTCACTTCTGGCACTGTCCACCCCGACCGGCTGCCTGCTGCAACTGAAACCGTTGTCGGGGCCGCCAAGGTTTCTACTCAGCAGAAAGTCGATGCTGGAACGGATGATGCAACGGTAGTAACGCCGAAGAAGTTGCGGTGGGGATTTAGCGTAAGCCTTGCGAAGAATGGATTTATTGTTTTCCCAAGCTGGCTGGGTGGCCTAGTGTTTCAATGGGGAAGGGTGTCAGTAAGTAATACGCCGAGTTATTACAGTTACCCTACAACATTCCCGAACGGAGCGTTCGCTGTATTAACCACAGGGGGTGGTGCCACTGGCTCTTTTGAAATGCATCAGGCTGAGACTTATAGCAACTCACAGTTCGAAGCTGCACAAAGCGCAGCAGAGAGCAGAATTGCAGTTTTCTTTTCGGTAGGGCATTAATGATGAAAATTCTATATGATCCAGTTAGCAAAGGGTTTTATGACAGAAAGCTGCATAAGTCCAATGTCCCAAGTGACGCTATAGAAGTGACAGAGGAAAAATATAAACAACTTCTAGAGGGTCAAGCCCAAGGGAAATTCATCATTTCTGATAAGCAAGGGAGCCCTATTTTATCAGACCGCCCCGAGTTGACTATTGACAAGTTGGCTACGCGCAAGCGCCGCGAAATTGAGAACGCTCTGGTCGCTGCCCTCGCCGCCGGCCTGCCCTACACCATGCCCGATGGCACCGAGGACACGGTGCAGATGCAGGCAGAGGATCGCCAGAACCTGCTCGGCCTGGCGATTGAGGCCCGCGACCTCAAGGGCACCGGCGAAACCGGCACCGTTCAGGAGTTCCGGGCCAAATCGAACACGCGCTACCCAATGACGCCCGACCAGGTCATCGCCATGACCGACGCCGCCCTGGCCCACTATAAAGCTCTGCTGCAGCAGAGCTGGGACCGCAAGGACGCCATCGATGCCGCGCTCGAGGCGGGCGACCGGGAAGGGATTGAAATAGTTGTATGGTAAAAAAGCCCGCCAGATGGCGGGCTTCTCTATCGGCCTTCACTCCTTGAACTTCATCGGCCCCTGGCCATTCGTCTTCACGGACTGGATGCCATTTTCCCGAGCCGCCTCGGAAGAATACATCTCGCTGGAACCGATCACCTGGCCGTTCCCGGCCTTCAAATTGAAGAAGGGTTGACCATTCTTAGCCGTCTTTCGGTCATAGCGAGCATCGTTGCCGCTGTTGGCGCGGCACGACTCAATACCATTCTCCGCTGCGGATCGCGTCGTGTAGCGCTCGCTGCTCAGAATGACCTCATGGTTACCCGCCTTGAGCGTGAAGTGGTACTGGCCATCAGTGGCCTGCTTGAGCTCGTAGTAACCCGCCATCGTTCGACCTCCATGTTGGTTGCACAACCTGACCGTCCCCACCCATCGAGGATGCGACTCTCCCATTTGTAGTCGTTGCTTGGTGAGTCTGCCAGCGCTCGTCGCAGCCCCCTCATCCGCTCAGCATGGTTCGCCTGGGCCTGTGGGGCTGGTTGAGCCTCAATCTAGCGCCCGCTGCACGACCATCGAGGCCAGCGACCTCAAGGCCGCTGGCGTGACCGATCCCATCCAGGAGTTCCACACCACCTCGAACTCCCGCTACCCGATGACGCCCGACTAGGTCATCGCCCTGACCGATGCCGCCTTGGCCCATTATATGGCACAGCTGAAGCAGAGCTGGGACCGCAAGGATGCGGTCGACGCCGCCCTTGCCGTGGGTGATCGAGAAGGGGTCGAAGCAGTGCAATGGGCAACAGAGTGAGGAAAAGAGGGGGCGCTATCGACTGTCACTTTTCTGCCGTTTGAGGTTAGCTGCCACCCGTGGTAATGCTGGTAGTGCATATCGCAACCAGGAGCAGTACCGATGATCGATGGACTCTACGCCGTGCACTTCCGTGCGGCAGGTGATGAAGGTACGGGGGTGGTCTCTGTGACCAATGGCTCAATCAACGGCGGTGACTATGGCTACGCCTACCAGGGACGGATCCTGGAGAGCGGCCAAGGGGTAAGCACGACGCTTTCAGTGTGGCGCTTCAATCCACATGCCAAGTCCGTGTTCGGACAAGCGCAAAGCTTCGAACTTGAACTCAGCGGCCCCACCAGCGAAAAGGGATTTGAGCTTACCGGAAACATTAAAGGCAGCCCGGCCCACAAACTCAATGTCAGCGGTCGCTTCTTGAAGCCTCTGGTATGATTTCAACAATCACTTATCTTCAGCATAAAGCCCGCCACTAGGCGGGCTTCCCCCATGGGCGGGCATGGCATAGTCACAAAATGCAACAGGGACAATTAAAAACTTAAAAAACCTATCTTTTATCCACTTGGCAGTGACACCGAGACATTGGATGATTTAACCTTCGCCCCAACTTCTGCCCAGTAGCTCTCTGCAGCACCAGGAAGAATGCTCAAGTCGAGCACACCAAAAAGCTTGACAAGCCTAGCATACTCCACATCTTCAAGCCATTCTCTATAAAATGCCAATGTGCTTGTAATAAGCACTTTATCATCCCCAAGAAGAGTCAAATAATACCCCTTCAATTCCTCCGCATCCTCCAAACATTCTTTAATAAAAATCAGGAGCTGGTAATTCTCATAATGAATTTTATTAGCGAGAACTGCTAAGGATGGACCAGCATCTATATCAAGAACTTTTTTGGCATTTTCAGGATTTTTCAGCAAATCTCGAAATGTCGTTCCAACAGGAAAAGCTGTAAAAAAATCACCAGCTAGACCAACGCTTTTCATCCACTGACAAGCGTTCTCCCCAAGCTCACTTCGTCTATTCTCCAGAAGTAAAGGAAACACCTTTTCAGCTCTGCTATATGCTGCCATTCTTCTCTGATGGGAATCGTTTGAGCTTATCTGCCTCTCTTGCTGATCCAACAACTTATCCTGCTGACTTATAGTAACGATCAAAGCATCAATCGTTGCAAGCAGGGCAATAACACCAACCGTGCCCGACATATATGCCCCAAAGCTTGCCCAATCCCCAGGATCATCTGAAACCCCAAACCCTTTAAAATTAAAGACGTAGAAAAGAACAGGGATAGGTGCCAATAGTATGAAGTTTACAACCAGCCTTCCTCGCTTGGTATTGTAAACATCATAGAACTTCCTAAGCTTTTTAAAAATCCACCTCAGTAGTCTCATACCCCCTCCTTGTTCATTGAGACCATCATCTTACCGTGCCAAGTTGTGAATTGCCCATGCACAATCCCCGACGATAGAGCCCAGCCCGCCACCCGGTGGGCTTTTTTCATGCCGTGAATCAGCACCTGTTGTAGATCGCCTATCTACAACACCCACCGCTCGCCCTGCCCACCTGGCTCGGCAACCATAAAGCCATCCCAAGCAACGAGGTGGCCCATGACAAACTCGTACTTCATCAAGCAGCTGGTGCTCAAGCTACTCGACATCATCCGCCTGATCCTGAAGCTCCTGACGACATAGCCGGGCCAGTCCCTGCCAGGCCAGGCCCGGCGGGCTTCTTGGTCTGGGTGTGAGTCCCCCCACTCACACCCGCCGCCGCTAACACCCTGCCCGCCTGCGCCGCACGATACCTGCGTGATGTCACGTTTTCGCTGAATCCTGCGCAGGAGCCTCCCATGGCACTCGACCAATACCACCACGGCGTGCGCGTCTCTGAGGTCAACGACGGCACCCGCTCTATCCGCACGGTCTCGACGGCCGTCATCGGCGTGGTCTGCACCGCTCCGGATGCCGACGAGGCGACATTTCCCCTCGACCAGCCCGCCCTGGTCACCAATGTGGACACCGCGATCGGTAAGGCCGGCACCACCGGCACGCTCAAGGACGCCCTCACCACCATCGGCAACCAGGCCAAGCCGATCATCGTCGTGGTGCGCGTCGCCGAAGGCATCGACGAGATCGAGACCACTGCCAACGTCATCGGCACCACCACCGAGACCGGCCAGCGCACCGGCCTGCAGGCGCTGCTTACCGCCAACCAGAAGCTGGGCGTCACGCCACGCATCATCGGTGTGCCGGAGCTCGATACCCAGCCGGTGGCCACCGCCATGGTCTCGGTGCTGCAGCAGCTGCGCGCCTTCGGCTACGCCTACGCCCACGACTGCGAAACCGTTACCGACGCCACCGCCTACCGCGACCAGTTCGGGGCCCGGGAGCTGATGATCATCTGGCCGCAGTGGCAAGCCTTCGATACCGATGCCGCCGGCACGGTCTCGATCAGCCCGGTCGCCGTGGCCCTCGGCCTGCGCGCCAAGCTCGACCAGGAGGTGGGCTGGCACAAGACCCTCTCCAACGTCGTGGTCAACGGCGTCACCGGCATCGATCGCGACGTGTTCTGGGACCTGCAGTCGCCCAACACCGATGCCGGGATCCTCAACGCCGCCGACGTCACCACCCTTATCCAGCAGGGTGGCTACCGCTTCTGGGGCTCGCGCACCTGCGCCGGGCCGCAGTCCCTGTTCCCGTTCGAGAACTACACCCGGACCGCGCAGATCCTCGCCGACACCATCGCCGAGGCGCACCTGTGGGCCGTGGACAAGCCCATGCACGCCTCCCTGGCCCGCGACATCATCGAGGGCATCAACGCCAAGTTCAGCGAGCTCAAGAGCCTGGGGCTGATCGTCGACGGCCAGGCCTGGCTCAACGACGAGCTCAACACCCAAGAGTCGCTGAAGGCCGGCAAGCTGCGCATCGACTACGACTACACCCCGGTGCCGCCCTTGGAGGACCTCGGCTTCCAGCAGCGCATCACCGATTCATACCTGGCCGATTTCGCCGCGCGCGTCGCGGCCACCGCGTAAGGAGCGGACCCATGGCACTCCCGAAAAAGCTCAAGGACCTGAATCTGTTCAGCAACGGCGACAGCTGGCAGGGCGTTATCCAGTCCGTCACCTTGCCCACCCTTACCCGCAAGATCGAGGAGTGGCGTGGCGGCGGTATGGATGGCGCAGTCGGCATCGACATGGGCATGGACGGCCTGCTGACCTGCCAGTGGACCGTCGGCGGCCTGGTCGAGTCGATCTTCGACAACTTCGGCAGCTCGCGCATCGATGCCGAGCTGCTGCGCATGACCGGCAGCTACGAGCGCGACGACGTCGACGAGGTCGATGCGGTGGAGGTCGTGATGCGCGGCCGCCACACCGAGATCGACATGGGTGATGCCCAGTCCGGCGAGAACACCGAGCACCAGGTCACCAGCACCCTCAGCTACTACAAGCTGGCCATCAACGGCACCACCAAGATCGAGATCGATCTCCCCAACTACGTGTTCAAGGTCAACGGCGAGGACATGCTCGCCAAGCGCCGCCGCGCCCTGGGCCTGTAAACGACGAACGCCCCGCCGGTATGGGGCCGGCGGGGCGCTCTGGATTCGCACCCTATCTAGAGGCTAGGGGGAACCTGTGCAACAGCATAACCATCCGCGCGAGAAAACGCGATTACGCATCGGAGGCAGCATGACCCCGCAAGGTGCAGACCGTGCCGGTTTTCTCCTCGCCCTGGCAGCCATCTGGGGCGCCACCCTCTTCGGCCTCGCCGCGATCCTGTTCGCGGCCCGCGGCCTGATGTAACCCACAAGGAATCCATGACATGACCAAGACCCAAGTCGCTCAAGCCATCACCGCCACCATCGAACTCGACACCCCGCTCAAGCGCGGCGAGACCGAGGTCGCCGAGCTGACCCTGCGCAAGCCCTCCGCCGGCGAACTGCGCGGCGTCTCCCTGGCCGAGGTGCTGCAGATGCAGACCGACGCGCTCATCACCCTCATTCCGCGGATCTCCAATCCCTCGCTGACGGCGGCCGAAGTGCGCCAGATGGACCCGGCCGACCTGGTGCAGTGCGGCGGCGAGATCGCCGGTTTTTTGCTGACGAAGCGGGCCAAGGGCGAGACCGCATAAACCTCCCCACCCAGGTAGAAGACGCGATGGCCGACCTGGCCATCGCCTTCCACTGGACCCCCACCGACTGCGCGGACTTCACCCTGCGCGAACTGATGGACTGGCGCGAACGGGCGCGCAAGCGCAGCGGTGCCGACGACCACGGAGCCCGCCATGGCGCGCGATCTCAAGCTACAAGTCATCCTCGACGCCGCCGATAAGGCCTCGCGGCCGCTCAAGGCCATCGATCGCGCCTCTCAGGGCGCCGCCCAGTCCATGAGGGAAAACCGCGACCGCCTCAGGCAACTGCAGGCGGTCCAGAAGAACGTCAGCTCCTTCCGCACCCTCAAGAACCAATCCGGCGAGACCGCCAGGGCACTCCGCGAACAGCAGGAGCGCATCCGTCGCCTCTCCCAGGAGATGCGCACCCACGAGGGCGACACCGCCTCCCTGGTCGCCGAGCGCCGCAAGGCCATCGAGCAGGCGCGCCGGCTCTCCCGGCGACACGACGACGAGCGCCGGCAGCTTCAGCAGCTGCGCACCTCGCTCAACGAGAGCGGCATCAGCACCGCCAACCTGCGCCGCGACCAGCAGCGGCTGGCCAGCGAGATGCAGGAAGCCAACCAGGCCGTCGAAGACCAGCGCCGCAAGCTCAAGCGCCTGGCCGATCAGCAACGCCACGCGGCCCAGGCGCGAAGTCGCTACGACCGCAACATCGGCCGGGCCGGCCGCATGGCCGGTGCCGGAGCGGCGGGCCTGGCCACCGGCGGTGCGACGCTCTACGCCGGCGCGCGGCTGCTCGCCCCCGGCGTCGAATTCGGCGAGGCCATGTCCCGCGTGCAGGCCCTGACCCGCCTGGACGGCAATGACGAGCGCCTCGCGGCCCTGCGCGAACAGGCCCGGGAGCTGGGCGCGAGCACCGCCTTCAGCGCCGGGCAAGCGGCCAACGCCCAAGGCTTCCTCGCCATGGCCGGCTTCTCGCCGGAGGCCATTGAGGCCTCCATGGCCGACATGCTCAACCTGGCGCTGGCCAACGGCACCGACCTCGCCCGCACCGCCGACATCTCCTCGAACATCCTCTCCGGCTTCGGCCTCGACCCGGCGGAGATGGGCCGCGTCGGCGATGTGCTGACGGCCACCACCACCCGGGCCAACGTCGACCTCGAGATGCTCGGCGACTCGATGAAGTACGTCGCGCCCGTGGCGCGCGAGATGGGCCTATCCCTCGAAGAGGCCGCGGCCATGTCCGGGCTGCTGGGCAACGTGGGCATCCAGGGCAGCCAGGCCGGCACCACCCTGCGCGCCATGATGCTGCGGCTGTCGGCGCCCACCGGCGCGGCGGCCGGCGCCATCGAGGCCCTGGGCATCAATATCCAGGATGCCGAGGGCAACATGCGCAACGTGCCGCGGATCCTCTCCGACGTGGCCCGGGCCACCGAGGCCCTGGGCAACGCCGAGCGCATGGAGTACCTCAAGGCCATCTTCGGCGAGGAACCGGCGGCCGGCATGGCCGAGATGATCAACCAGCAGGGCTCCGCCGGCATCGAGGCCTTCACCGATATCCTCACCCAGGCCGCCGGCGAGAACGCCCGGGTGGCCCGGACCATGGCCGACAACATCGGTGGCGATCTCAGGTCGCTCAACAGCGCCTGGCAGGAGATCGGCATCACCCTCACCGACACCAACGAGGGACCCCTGCGCGGGCTGATCCAGACCATCACCGGGGTCACCCGCGCCGTGGGCAACTGGATGAAGGAAAACCCCGCGCTCACCGGCCAGTTGGCCACCGCGGCCGCCGCCCTCGCCGCCTTGGTGGCCATCGGCGGCGGTTTCATGGTGCTGCTCGGCTCGGTCCTCGGCCCGATCGCCATGGTCAACTACGCCCTCACCCTGCTCTCGCTGAACCCGGTGAGCCTGACCATCATGGCCATCGTCGCCGCGGTGGCCGCCCTCGCCGCCGGGGCCTACCTGGCCTACCGCAACTGGGACTCGATCGCCGGCTGGTTCGGCGAGCGCTGGAAGGACATCAAGGCCGCCTTCTCCGGAGGCATCGGCGGCGTAAGTCGCTTGCTGCTGGACTGGTCGCCCCTGGGGCTGCTGTGGCGTGGCATCTCGACCGCGCTCGGTGCCCTCGGCGTCGAGCTGCCCAGCACGCTCAGCGGCCTGGGCAGCGCCGTCATCGACGGCTTTATTGGCGGCATCACCGCTGGCCTGGGGCGCCTCGGCAACGCCATCACCGGGATGGGAGAGAGCGTCAGGAGCTGGTTCATGGAGACACTGGGCATCAACTCGCCGTCGCGCGTCTTCGCCCAGTTCGGCGACTGGACGGTGGAAGGCCTGATCGACGGCCTGACGGGCCGGCTCGCCGACCTTCGGGACCGGGTGGTCGGGATCGCCGACAGCGTGAAGGGCTGGTTCGCCGACGTGCTCGACATCAACTCGCCCTCCCGGGTGTTCGCCCGGTTCGGTGGCTATACCGTCGACGGCCTGAATGCGGGGCTCGACGCCCAGCGCGACGAGCCCGCCCGGCGCGTGCGCGACATTGCCCGGCGAGTCTCCCGCGCGGGTGCCGGGCTGGCCCTGGGCGCCGTCACCCTGCCGGCCGTGGCCATGCCGGCGATCGCCCCGCAGGAGCCCATCCGCTTCGACACCCGGCCGCCGCTGGCCAGTCCGCAGCAACAGGCCCAGGGCGGCATCACCCTGGGTGACATCCATATCACCGTCAACGCCTCACCAGGCATGGACGAACACCAGATCGGCCAGCTCGTCGCCCAGGAAGTGCAGCGCGCCCTGGCCGACGCCGAACGCAGTGCCGCCGCCCGCCGCCGCTCCTCACTGCGCGACATCGACTGACCCACCACCAGGAGGCCCCCACCATGCTTATGGCCCTCGGCATGTTCGTCTTCGCGACGCGCAGCGTGCCCTATCAGCAACTGCGCCGCTCCACCCAGTGGCGCCACACCAGCCAGTCGCGGGTCGGCGACCGCCCCGCCTATCAGTTCGTCGGCCCCGGGGACGACAGCATCACGCTGTCCGGCACGCTGCTGCCCGAGTTCACCGGCGGCCGCATCGACCTGGACGAGATCCGCGACATGGCCGACCAGGGCCAGGCCTGGCCGCTGGTCGAGGGCACCGGCAGGCAATACGGGCTTTGGGTCATCACCCGCGTCGAGGAGACCTCGAGCAGCTTCTTCCGCGACGGCGCCCCGGCGAAGATCGACTTCACCCTCCAGCTCGAGCACGTCGACGACACCCGCACCGACCTGATCGGCAGCCTCACCACCTCCGCCGTCGCCCGCCTGGCAGGGGCCTACGCATGAGCGACCCCACCGCCAGCCGCTACCGGCGCCCGGGCTACCGCATCACCCTGGGCGGCACCGACATCACTCCGCGCGTGAACGGCCGCCTGATCCAGCTGAGGCTCCGCGAAAGCCGCGGTCTCGAGGCCGACCAATTGGATATCGTCCTGGCCGATCACGACGGCGCCCTCGCCCTGCCCCGCCGCGGTGCCGAGCTGGCGGTCGCCTTCGGGTGGCAGGATGAGGGGCTGATCGACAAGGGGTTGTTCACGGTCGACGAAGTGCAGCACGACGGCACACCCGACCAGCTCACCATCCGCGCCCGCTCGGCGGACCTGCGCGGCGACCTCCCGGGCAAGCGCACCCAGAGCTGGCATGACCACATCCTGCGCGAGATCGTCGACACCATCGCCCAGCGCCACGACCTGGAGCCGGTCGTCGGCGAGACGCTCGGTGGCATCCGCGTCGGCCATATCGACCAGACGGATGAGTCGGACCTGAACTTTCTGACCCGGCTCGGCGAACGCTTCGACGCCATCGCCACCATCAAGTCTGGGCGCCTGCTGTTCACCCAGGCCGGCGAGGCGCTGACCGCCAGCGGCCTGGCCATGCCCGGCATTACCCTGGCCCGCCGCGACGGTGACCAGCACCGCTACAACACCACCGACCGCGATGCCTACACCGGCGTAAAAGCCTATTGGAACGACACACGCGGCGCCGAGCGACAGATCGTGCTCGCCGGGAGTGGCGAGAACGCCAAACAACTGCGCCCCACCTATGCCAGCGAAGCCGATGCCCTGGATGCCGCCCAGGCCGAATGGCGGCGTATCCAGCGCGGCCTGGCCGAGTTCGAGCTGACCCTGGCCCAGGGCCGGGCAGACGTGCTGCCCGAATCGCCGTTGGTGGTGCGCGGCTTCAAGGACGCGATCGACGCCACTCCCTGGCTGGTCACCGAGGTGGAGCACACCCTGGGCGATAGCGGCTTCGGCACGCGGGTGCAGTGTGAGATTAGTGCTGGGGCATAATTCAAGCTGGGCGGCCTGAATGAAAAAAATGCCTTCCAAAAAATTCAAAGGAATGCTTTTTTATCCACTTCTGAAAAATCAAGCGAATATTCACGCTCTTTTATCTTCGAGGCATAAACTTTTATCTCAAAGGGAAAGCTTTTTGCTATAGAAACCAACTTGCAAGCATTCTCCTCGCTTATCTGGCACCCCATATATATACCAGATACCGCTTTAGCCCTAAACTTCCTAACCCCCTTCCCGTATCCATCAAAAACCCTCCACTCCTTCTCATAAGACCAACCATCAGACTTATTAAAGACCATGGACTTATATATATCAAAGATAGAGTCTTCCCACCAATTTAAAACTGGAAAATGCTTATGATATTGTACTTCTCTAGCACTCCCAAAAGGCACTCTTCCGTATGAAGTATTAAACTCAACACAAAATCCCGTATGATTATCCGCGTAATGCGACCACATTAAAATATTTTCAGGATCTTCTGAAAGGCTTAAAATAGCAAAAATATCATTCTGTTTTTTATGCATCAGCTCTTCTACTTCTTTGCGATGCACCTCATTCCCAACACGCCCGCCATCAACCATGTCACGAGATAATTCTATATAGTCTTCTGGCTCTCCCTGCTCACCAAATGAGACCCACAATTGGAAGGCATACCGACTTATCTTCTTACTTCTGCTTGCCACATAATCAAATCTAGCCTTGCACTCAAATGGATCATTGAACATATTAGGAGAAGCAAAAAAGATTTCTTGATGTCTCAAAAGCCTTTCCCAGTAACCATTGGAATCAAAACTTTTATACTTGTACAAATAATTTGGCACATCCATTCCAGAAACTCACAGACACTTAAATGTAAAAACCCCAGCCAAATATTATAATAAAAATCACCTCCATGAACAATCACCCCATGGAGCATCTTTAAACTTCGTCAAAGTCATTCACACCACATACCGCCTGGCCTGGCTCACCACCACGCCCCTCAGATCCGACTGCCGGGCCAGATCGACTCCCGCGGTCCGGCGGTCGGTATCAGCCGAATCCGCCCGCCGATTCGGTGGATGCATAATAGCCATTGCTTGCCCTCCCCAAGCCAGCCGAATCAAGCCTCACCCAGCACGGCTAAGCCAAGTTCAAGCTGACACTGGCCCAGGGCCCGAGTCGCCGCTGTAGATCCGCGGCTCCAAGCCCGAAATCGGCACTCCCTGGCTGGCTACCGAGGTGGAGCACTCCCAGGGAGTCAGTGGGCTCGGCGCGCGAGTGCAGTGCACTGCAGGTAAGTGGAGTGCCTGCAAGTGAGAGTGCTTGATGAAAATACAAGTCATGTGGGAGCATCGACTCAAGCAACCCAAGACATGATTAGAGTGATCAGCAAGAAGGCAACGCCTACCCATACCATGACTTTCGAAAAGCAATCTATATGATCCAGCCTCTCTTTTGCTTTACGTATCCTCTCTGATACTTCTCGCTTTGAATCATTGGCATGCTTATGAACTTCTGTTGAGTCATCTAATTCATGAAACCGATCAAATGTATAAGAAACCTGCTTCGACAGATGATCAAACGATTCCCTATATATCTGGTTAGCTGACATAACGAGCTCCTTTATCATATACAGACCAAAAACTATGACAAAAAGACTCAAGGGATTTATTCCAGTTCTAACCAACGCACCAACAGCTATAATTGCACCAGGTATAGTAAATGCTTTAGCTTGCCCAGAAGACACAAACTCATTCACTTTGGAGCTATACTCAAGATTCTTCTCGCTTATATCATTAAGTATCTTATTGACTGAAAATCGATCAACATAAACTTTATACTGCTCCTTATATCTATCAAGAAGCGAGCGCGACGAGTGATAAAGAAGAGGAAAAAACTGAGTAAAACTTTGCTTCTCAAGCTCCTCAACAATCACATTTTTCAAAACATTCTCTCGTTCATGGCTATGTGCATCTTCCTCTAAAGACACACATTGCAAAAGAGAGTCCACCGCTTTATCTTTCTCTGGAGAAACGTCAAGATCTTTTAGCGTTTCATAATCAACATTCAAAGAAATCTCATCTTTTCTGATAGAGTCTTTCTTGTTATGGAATAGAAGAGCACTTCCAGTTTCAGTAGTGTGATCTGAAACTTTCTCAAGAAGCCTTTTTACCTTCAAATAAGTGCAGAATGCCTCCATGAACTTTTCAGCTTCTTCTCGAAGATCATCTGGAACGATGAAAGCTTCCGGGGCATCGCTTCTAAACCTGTAGTTCTCCCACAAATCGCGTAAAGAAAGAAAGATGTCAGGAACAGACTGCTTCCAAGCATCTTGGTCTAAAAGGAGGGTAACCTCAACTTCACCATTTTTCTGTTTGATCGCACGTCTTGCATGGGAATAGCCTGCGCTTTCTAAAACTTCCTTTACATGCTTCACGTCGACCTTACCTGACCCACGAGAAGCAACTATCGTATTGTCGTCACCAGCAACAATACGATAGTCTGAAATCAGCTCAACGACTTCCCCTTGTTTTCTATCCTTGATCATTGTCATGTTCAGTTACCCGCTTAATGATCTCTTCTCGCTCTACTTCACTGAGCGGGATCATCAGGTATCTAGTATCTTTTGTCAGCTTGACCTTTTTATCAGAATCGTAGGTCCCCACTGTCCCTTTGTTAACTTTGCATGAATACGACTTTTTATCGTCCTCAATAACAAAGCTCCCAGCCTTTATTATAGAGTTAGTGGTCGGAGCAGTCCACTCGTTTACTTGGTGACCTTTTACATTTACATGCTCTGCAAATTTCCCTTTCGCAGCATGTCCATCGTCTAAACATTCATCAACCCAGCCTTGTATATAATCAATGCTTACTGGAGCCTTCCGCTTGGCATACTCAGAAAGCTTCGACTCAATACTTTTTTGAATCTTGTTGTGAACGCTTATCCCCAACCCATGCTCATCACTAAACTCATCTAATGCTTCAAAAATTGCATCAACACTCGCAGCATTCTCAATTGCATCGCCGCACTCGAGAGACTCTTTGAAAAAATCGCTACTCTGATTCCCCTTAATAAACTGAAGATATGCATCTCCATCGCGAGACGGGTAAAGCCCTTTAAACAAGGTCACATCGATCATTGCTGCCTGTTTCAAAGCATCAATATCTATCGAATCCCTATTGGTAGGCTCATAGTTTCTATTAAAATTAAACACACCCTTCTTATCAAGAAGAACAACCAGCAACCGTCCTTCATCCCCTTCATCAGCTCGTGTCATATAGTGAATTATCACAACATAGGCATCTGAAAGAGATGTTCCAGCCTTACGCGTTGCTGACGAAACCATACTGTCGAGAACAAAACTTGACAGCCTCCCAAAACCATCATGGGTTTCGTTCAAGTTCTTTAGATGTGAAGCCAATGGCAAATCGTTGCCGGATGGATCTTCCCTAAAAAAATTATATAGCTTATTTTTCTTCGCAAACTTAGCTTCAATCTGTTGAACAAAGCTGAGTGCGACCTTGTCCCCCGTATCCCATTGGGTACCAACATCCTTCTCAAAAAAAGACTCCTTACCTACCTTTTTCCTCTGAAGGTGGGCACCGATCGCATGTAAGACCGTAAGGCTTGGCACCTCTTCTTTTGCTTGACTCTCGGAAACTTCAGCCTTATTCATTGCTTCACCCTCATAATCTGCGTATAAACTGAGCCAAAGCTCATCCTTACATTTTTCTATGTCGCTCTACTCGATACCTGAGCGATTTTTTAGCACCTTAAACACTACCTGACCCGCCGACGGTGCTGCTCGTGACGGATCTGCTCCAACGTTTGGTTAGCCTCACGAATAATAGCCCCCTCTAGTTCGATCACCCGTCTTGTCCAGACAGCTAATGGCATCAGAATAAAGGCGACGAGTACGGGAAACGCCCATGGGTATGGCCCTTGTACAAACTGCCAAATGTAGCCGCTCAATAGCGCCCCAATGATTCCCACGAAGACTATTACCGTTAACAGAACTGGCAAGTTGATGAGCCTGCGAACCTGGGCCTCACGGCGCTCCCGCTTCTTCTCTGCTGCAAGCGCCCGTAGTTCGCTATCCGTCAGTGGGCGCTCCTCTTTCACCGGATGCGCCCCAGCATTGATCGTGATGTGATTACCAAAGGTGATAGCACCGTGGTTATCACCACCCACGGTCACCGTCATCGCCCGTTCCTGGCCATCATTGGGCTGTTCGTTGACCAGTGCACTGATCCGTGTGGCCAGGTCATCCAGACCTTCTTTCCTGTTCATCCTGCGTATCCTTTTAATGCGAGTGCCACGCCGGGATCTGCGCCCCGATCTCTGTGGCCTTACAGGCATCGCCAGCGTTCTAGCGATCCCTCCCTCTATCGTTTCGGCGCTGTCATCCTCAACGGTTCACCACCAGCCGCAGCAGCCGGCCGGTGGTCTCTGAATCCCGAGAGCCTTCCTGCGCCATGAAGTTGTAGACCTCGGCCACCATGCGCACATAGGCAGCGCCCGAGGGCGGCCGCTTGCCCGCCTGGCGAGCAACCCCGTCCAGCATCTCGGCGATCTCGGCCAGGTAATCGACATCAATCTCGCCAGCCGCGCTTTCCCCTGGAATGCCCTCGGCACTGGCAGCCTGCTGGCCAGCATCCACTCGGCGGCCGGTCAGCACGTAGTGCGTATCCACACCCATGGCATCCAGGGCCACCAGATAGTCGGCCTTGGGGCTTCGCTGGTCGGTCTCATAGAGCCGCTGAGTGTTCTTCGTGACCCCAGCGGCTTCACCAAGCTCGGTTTGAGTCATCCCTAGCCGATCCCGCTCAGCTCGAAGCCTAGCGCCAATAGAATCCATACGACTCCCTCAAACCCTTGACATGTGATTCATACGAATCCAATATTCAATCCAAAGCGTTCCAAAAGGCATCAAAAGGGACTCGACAGACAATCCAAAAGGAGCCACCTATGACCACCTCTACCGCTCAGCCCCACCGCGATGCCTGGGGCATCACCATCGAGATCTCCGGCGTAACCGGCGCCGGCAAGACCTCGCTGCTGCATATCCTCGGCCGCTACCTCAGCGAGCAGGGCTTTCCCGTGGCGCTGGAAGACGTCGACCGTTCCGACAACGAAACCTCTCCCGGCGCAGTGGCCCGAGTGGCACTGGACAGCATCAGTGCTGCCCTGGAACTGGACGCCATCCGCCGCTACGACAAGCACCGCTCGATCACCCTGCGCACTCGTCTGACCGAGGACCCGCGGTCTCGCCAGCCAGCGCATGAATCAGCTGATTGATCTCCGTATGGGCATTCACCTGATTCGCGAACAGCGCCTCGTTGCCCGGCAAGGCCGCCACCAGGGCATCGCAGTAGCTGGCATTGCCGCCACCGCGGACCGCCTTGAGCGCGGTCTCTACGGCGGTATTGCCGGCTCGGCGATGCCCCTGCAAGCGCAACAGGCAGCCCAGCGCGAACAGGTCGGCGATCGCCAACGCCTGATCGGCCGGCTGCTTTCGCAGCAGCTCCCAGAGTCGATTCGCGTCCACTGCCATGCCCTTCTCCTTCTCGCCACCCTTTCTGTTCAACCGGAGGCACCTATGACCGAACCCCGCCGGATCACCGCCGCGGCCCGCGAGGCCCAGTGCCTGCTCGACAACGCCCCCGAATGGCTGGAGGTGAACGGCCTGCGCGTCGAGCTGGCCAAGTGCCAACCCAGCATGCGCCGCTGGCTTCTCCAGTACGTCTCGCCGCGGTTCAGCACCAACAGTCCGCTGGCCGAACTCGAAGCCCTCGAGGAGCGCACCCTGGCCGAAGCTACCGCCCAGCTGAGCGTCGAGCTGATCACCGCCCGGTGGGAAGACGATGCCATCGAAGACGCCCTGGCCAGCCTGCGCCTCCACCTGGAGGAGCACTTCCTCCAGCGCAAGTACGCCCGGCTTTACGGCTGCTGAGGCCCCGGCCCTTGCATTGTCTTTAACTCCAAAAGGGAAGCCTACCCCATGAGCCCCGAAGACACCATGCGCCGCGCGGCGTCCCGCTCGCCCAACGGCTGCAGCAAACAGGTAATGACCCAGATCACCCCCGACGAGCGCCTCAAGCTCGAGGAGATCGCCGAGCTGGAGATGCGTTCGCTCTCGGCCACCGTGCGCATGCTGATGCTGCGCGGCATCGCTCAGTACGAGGCGGAAACTCACGCCGCCGACGACACACCCTGAGGAGGCCGCCATGACCACCACCGAGATGCAACCGCTGGCCACCCCCTTCCTCTTCCAGGAGGCCGAGGTGCGCACCGCCACCGATGACAAGGGCGAAGCCTGGTTCTGCGCCAAGGACGTCTTCGATGCCCTGGGCATCGCTTGGAAGAGCGGATATAGCCTCCGGAACATGCCCGCGGAGTGGGTTTGCCCCCTCCATCTGCGGGGGCAAAGGGGCTTTGGCGAGGTGCTATTTATCTCCGAAGCCGCCGTGTACAGGGTGCTGTTCCGCTCGAACAAGCCCCAGGCCGTGTCCTTCGCCAACTGGGTCTGCGGCGAGGTGCTGCCCGCCATTCGCAAGCAGGGCTTCTTCGGCCAGGTGCCACCGAAGGATCGCCTGGCGTTCTCGCGGCAGATCACCGCCATCACCCGCGACCTGATGCGTTGCCGCAACGCCTTCCAGCAGTCGGTGCTGCTGGGCGAGTTGCGCGACCTGTACCGCCAGGTGGGCAAGCCGCTGCCCGCCATGGCGCTGATTAGCCAGCAGCCAGCGCAAATGCCACTGCTGTAACCCACCGTCCTGACTTGCTGCATAAGGAACTCCGCCATGTACCAGGACCCGAAACGCGTTCGCACCAAGGCCACCGTCTACCTCGACCAGTACGAAGCCGACGTCATCACCGCGCTGGCCAACTACCTGGGCGTACCCAAGGCCGAGGTCATGCGCCAGATGATGATGAAGGAGGCCCAGGAGGTGCTGGGCATCGACCTGGCCTCGCTCACCGACACTGTCGCTGCTAGCGCGGGCTAAACCCAGCACCACATCCACCGTGCATTCGAGGTTCCCCATGCCGGAACAAGCCATGGAGCTCGGCCAGCAGATGACCGCCGTGCTCGACGCCATCCGCGACCAGCAGGGGCTGGAAACCCGAGAGCAGGCCGCCGAGTGGCTATTGCGCCGGCGCATCCGCCGAGGCGCCCAGGGGCTCACCGGCCGCGGCCGAGCTCTGTATCCCGTCAATCAACAAGGAGGTAACCCATGAGCGAAGTCCCGATCCGTCCTCGCATCCCGTGCCCGCACTGCGGCAAGAACCTCCGCATCCGCAAGAGCCAGGGGCTCACGCCGGTGTACCGCGAGGCCGTGTTCGAGTGCCGCAACGAGGATTGCGGCTGGCGTGGCAAGGCGTCGATCGAGATCACGCACACCATCGCGCCCAGTGACATCCCCAACCCCTCGGTGACGCTGCCCTTCGTGCCGCGCCTGCGGGAGATGGTCATGGCGCAGAAATCTACCGCAGGCGCCTGACGCGCCGCGGCCCAACACCCAGAACACCAGGAACTGAAGGAAGCCCACATGGAAGCTGTGACCACCGTCACTCCCATCGCCCCCCACCTTGACGCCCACAACCTGGCCATCGGCTACCTGTGGAAGCAGCGCTGGGAAAACCGCGTCAACGCCATGGCCCACTGCATCGAGGCCCTGGTGGTCAACCACGACATGACCGAGGCCGCCGCCGAGCTGGCCACCATTCAGGCCTATGCCGAGCTGGATGCAGCCAACCAAGTGGCGCGTATCGACATCAAGGCCTCCACCGCCGATGTGGTGGTACTGCGCACCGAGGGCGGCCGCCCGGTGATGTTCACCACCCGCGACCTGGTCCGCGTGCTCGAGCAGGCCCGCGCCGCTGGCCTGGCCAAAGTCGTCGACCGCGATACCCGGCGCCCGGTCGTCCTCGAGCACTAACCCCCTCTTTCACTCCACGGATAAAGGAGGCGCAGCGTGAATTCATCGCTTCGCCAGGACATCCTCGCGCGTCTGCAGCGCGACTATGACGCCCAGGAGCGCGGCGCCTACCTGCAAAAGGTGCGCTGTCCCTCCTGTGGCAAGCGCGAGGCGTATATCGCCGCCGATGCGCCGTGGATGCTGAAATGCGGCCGGGAGAACAACTGCGGCAGCCAGATCCACGTCAAGAGCCTGTTTCCGGAGCTGTTCGAGTCGTGGAGCGAGCGCTACGCCCCGCGCCCGGGCCAGCCGGCCCACGAGGCGCCGGCCAGCGCCACGCCGGTGGCCGATGGTTACCTGCGCGATGGCCGCGGCTTCGACCTGGAGCGCATCCAGGGCTGGTACACCCAGGAGAGCTACTGGAAGCCGCAGATCGGCGGCACTGCCACGGTGCGCTTCCCGCTGCCCGGTGGCGCCTACTGGGAGCGCCTGCTCGACAAGCCGGAGCGCTTCGGCAAGCAGAAGGCCAACTTCGTGGGCCGCTTCAAGGGCCAGTGGTGGTGCCCGCCGGTGTTCACCGCTGCCGACCTGGTGGAGGCCGGCGAGGTGTGGATCGTGGAGGGCATCTTCGATGCCATCGCCCTCTACCACCACGGTATCGCCGCCGTCTCGGCGATGAGCTGCAGCAACTACCCGGATGCCGCCCTGGAGCAGTTAGCCGATGCCGCCCACCAGGCGGGAACCAGCCGCCCCACCCTGGTGTGGGCCTTGGATGGCAACCGCGCCGGCCAGCGGGCCACCACCAAGTGGGTGGAGCGGGCCCGGGCCGCCGGCTGGGAATGCAAGGCAGCGCAGATCCCCAGCGGCGGCAAGCACGACTGGAACGACGCCCACCAGCGCGGCGAGCTCACCGAGCAGCACCTGGCCACCTATCGCCACCATGGCGCCCTGCTGCTGGCCCCCACCGCCATGGCCAAGGCGCTGATCATGTATCGCCGCAGTGAGCGCCGCGAATTCTGGTTCGAGTTCAAGCGGCAGCTGTGGTGGTGGAAGCTCGACATGGACGCCTTCGACCGCGCCGTGCGGGCCGAGGGCGCTGATGGCGGCGACCAGCAGCAGCTCGACCCGGTGCTTCGCGATGCCGCCCTGGAGCAGGCCGGCAACGTCAAGCGCATCTGCACCTGCTACCCCACGGCCCTCTATTACCAGGCCAACAGCGTCACCGACGAGAGCTGGTACTACTACCGGGTCGAGTTTCCCGACGGCCGCCCACCGGTGAAGAACACCTTCAGCGGTGGCCAACTGGCCAGTGCCAGCGAGTACAAGAAGCGCCTGCTGGGCGTGGCCCCGGGGGCGGTGTGGACCGGTACCAGCCAGCAACTGGACACCCTGCTCCAGGACCAGATCGGCAACATCAAGACCGTCGAGACCATCGACTACATCGGCTACAGCAAGGAGCACGGCGCCTATGTGTTCGGCGACCTGGCGGTGGCCGGCGGCAAGCTGCACAAGATCAACAGCGAGGACTTCTTCGAGCTGGGCCCGCGCAAGCAGCTCAAGACGCTGAGTCAGTCGGTCGCCCTGCACATCAACCCCGACCGCCAGGCCTACCAGACCGACTGGACCCGGCAACTGATGGGCGCCTTCGGCACCAAGGGCGTGACCGCCCTGGCCTACTGGCTGGGCAGCCTGCTGGCCGAGCAGATCCGCGCCGACATGGGCAGCTACCCCTTCCTGGAGATCGTCGGCGAGGCCGGCGCCGGCAAGTCCACCCTGATCGAGTTCCTCTGGAAGCTGGTGGGCCGCCGCGACTACGAGGGCTTCGACCCCAGCAAGGCCACCATGCCGGCGCGTAGCCGCAACTTCGCCCAGGTCTCCAACCTGCCGGTGGTGCTGATCGAGTCCGACCGAGACCAGGGCGACGGCACCAAACAGAAGCAGTTCGACTGGGACGAGCTGAAGACCGCCTTCAACGGCCGCTCGATCCGCGCCCGGGGCGTCAAGAGCAGCGGTAACGAGACCTACGAACCGCCCTTCCGCGGATCCATCGTCATCAGCCAAAACGCCGCCGTGCAGGCCGGCGAGGCCATCCAGACCCGTATTTGCCACCTCACCTTCACCCGCGAGGGCCAGAACCAGCAGACCAAGGATCTGGCCGAAGCCATGGAGAAGGCCGAGCTCGAACACGTCAGCCAGTTCGCCCTGGACGTGGCCACCCGCGAGGCTCAGTTGCTCGAGCTGATCACCCAGCGCGGCCGCCACTACGCCAACCAACTGGCCGAAGACCCCGACATCAAGGTGCTGCGCATCGCCAAGTGCCACGGCCAGTTGATGGCCCTGGTGGATTGCCTGGGCCCCGATGGCCTGGGCCTCTACCCCGCCCAGGTCATCGACATGACCAAGGGCCTGGTGCTGCAGATGGCCCGCGAGCGTCAGCAGTCCATCAACGCCGACCACCCCCTCGTCGCCGAATTCTGGGAGGCCTTCGACTACCTGGAGGGCCTCTCCGAAGAGCCACTGCTCAACCACTACGGCAAAGGCGCCGAGCAGATCGCCATCAACCTCAAGGACTTCGAGCGCCGCTGCGCCGACTACAAGCTCCGCGTGCCGGAAATCCGCGAGCTCAAGCGCTACCTGCGCTCCAGCAAGACCCGCAAGTTCGTCGACGCCAACCGCACCGTGCGCAGCCAGATCCGCCTGGGCAACGCCAGCGTGAAGTGCTGGATCTTCCAGGCCTGACCAGGGAAAGGAGACCGCCATGCACCGCCGCACCTACACCCTCGACCAGGCCGCCCCGCTGCTCAACCTGGGGCGCAACACCCTGGCCCGCCGCCTGCGCCAGGCCGGCGTGCTGGGCAGCGACAACCTGCCGGCGGGCCCGTACCGCGGCAAGACCCAGTGGCTGCGGGTGGCCACCGGAACCTATCACCACCCGATCAGCGGCTGGACCCACTACGGCCGCACCGAATTCACCGACGCCGGGCTCGACCACATCGCCGCCAAGCTCGGCATCGACCTCGCCCACCTGCCGGCCCACCACGCCCGGCGGGTCACCCCCCAAGCCCATGAAGCAAGGAGCATGTCATGACACCAGACACCCCCATGCCACGCCTCACCGAGCGCCTGAACGAACGCACCTGCCAGGCCCTGGAGAAGCACTACGCCGAGGAAGCCGCCGTCGACGAACGTCTGGCCAAGCTGGAGCAAGTCGGCCCCGCCGCCCTGGACTGCCTCGTCGAGGTGGCCAATCGCGACACCGGCCAAAGCCGCCACTGCCGGCGGATCCTGCTCGCCGTCTACAACGGTGACGAATGGCCGCTCGAGCTCAACCGCCTGCGCTGCATCGACCGCGACCTCCAAAGCGCCGCCCTCACCGTGATCGACTGGGCCACCTACAGCGGCCGCGAGCTGCATGAGTACCTAGACGATGGCGACCGACTGATGCATCGCTTCTGGCTTATCGAGAAAGGTGGGGAGGACTGACCATGGCAGACAACGCCGATATCGCCAACGAACTGATGGAACGCCGCCTCGAGGGCACCCTGGCCAGTCGCCTCACGCCCCAGGTACCGGTCAATGATCCCTGGTGCGAAGACTGCGGCGACGAGATCCCGGCGCCCCGCCGCCAGGCCGCGCCCTGGGCCACCACCTGTATCGAGTGCCAGGGCATCCGGGAGCGCCGGGGGCGGCATGCGCGCTGAAAGAGTCAAAGGCGGGCCACTTGCCCGCCAAGCCGCCATGCTCTGCCAGGATCCGGCGTTCCGCCTCTACTTGGACCGCCGGCGCCGCTACAAGCACGGCATGACCGAGAGCCAACTGCCCGACGGCACCCACAACGAGCAAGACGCTCGGGACTGGCTCTGCGCCGCCTGCGGCATCCAAAGCCGCGCCGAGCTGGATCATGACCACCGGGCCGCCGGCATCTTCAAGGGCATCCGGCAGCGTTATGGCCGCTGGCGAGCCCGCGCTTTATAGTGCTGTTTCTGGAAAGCCATCGGGGGACACCATGCCACGCGACCCATATCGAGTTCCGGCGGACAGCGCTTTGAGCCACCCTGAAGTGCGGCCCGTGTTCGAGCGGCTACTGGGGGCTCCGATCCAGCCATCCGAGAATGAGATGAAGCCCGTATCGTTTACGAACGTTCGAGCCGAAGACAGCGTGGCCGCCTTAGCGGCCAAGATGTGCCAGGGACGTGAATTCCCGCTTTACCTCGATCGGCGACAACGCCAGAAGTTCGGCAAGACCGAGGATGAATGCCCAGATGGCAGCCACGACGGGATGCAGGCGAGAGACTGGCTGTGCAAGGCGTGTGGGGTACGCACCTGGTCCGAGCTGGACACCAGCCCACAGGCTACCGAAGCCTTCATCAAAATCTATAACCGGTTCGCTCGCTGGCAAGCTCGCCGCATAGGTAAGATCTGACCGACCTCACCCTCCGGACAACTACACCGCCCTACCAAGATAACGGTATAAGACAAGAATCCACGGTGCATGCACTCCTGCCAACCCGGCAAAGATTCTCTTACACTGTATAAAGGTACAGACAACGGAGAGTGGCATGGCGGGTGTCGAGGTCCATCGCGGTAGGCTGCGGGTCTATTTCCAATACCAGGATGAGAAATGTCGTGAGCCTTTCGGGCCGGACACACCAGAAAACCGTGAGCGCGCCCATGCGTTCACCCAGGTGCTCGACTACGAGCTGGCATCGGGCACCTTCGACTACGCCAGACACTTCCCCAACTCCCGGCGGGTGGCCCGGAACACCTTCGGGCACTACCTGGATGCCTGGCTGAAGAGCAAGGAGCGCGAGGTCGCGGCCTCCTCCATCCGCAGCTACCGAAACAAGGCGAACAAACACCTGAAGCCCAAGTGGGGCCATCGGCAGATTCACACCATCGAGCATGTCGAGCTGAGGAACTGGGTCGCCGACGATCTCAATCACCTGGCCAGCAAGACCATCAAGGAAGTGGTGGCCATCCTCACCCAGGTATTCGCGCTCTACGTCACCAGCGTAAAGGCGACCTACAACCCTGCCGCGGGAATCATCGTGAGGCTCCCCGACGCCCAGGATCCGGACCCCTTCACGTTGGACGAGATCGAGCGAATCGTCTCGACGCCGACGCACCGGCCTCAGCCGATGAACCTGATGCGCTTCATGCTGTGGGATGGCGCCCGCCTCAGCGAGGGCATCGCGCTCAGTTGGGAAGACGTCGAAGATCTCGACAACGGGCTGATCCGCTATCGGCATGCCATCGTTGAGGGCGGATGGAAGGTCACCAAGACCAAGCGCTCGAGCCGCCGGCACCGGCTGCTAAAGCCCGCTCGCGAGGCGCTCCAGGAGCAACACGCCATCACGGGCCACCTCAAGCCGATCACGGTGGAGGTGATGGACCGGGATAACCGAACCATCCGACGGCGCAAGATCCGCCCGGTATTCCTCAACGACAAGGGGACACCGTTCTCGGGCGATCAGGCCATTCGCGAGAAGTTCTGGCGTGCACACCTGAAGAACGCCGCCGTCCGGTACCGGGGCCCCGGCAACGCCCGGCACACCTTCATCAGCCAGATGCTCTCGACGGGGCTAGTCCCCATCCACTGGATCGCCGACCACGTCGGTCACAGCAGTATCCAGATGATCCAGCAGCGCTACGGCAAGTGGATTCACTCCGATGGACCGGACATTCACCAAGCCGTCGAGAAGCTCCTCGACCTGTAGCCAGTCCCCACCTCAGTCCCCACAGGGCTTTTTCGGACCCACCGAAAAATTCAAAGTATTGTTTTAAAAGGGAAAAGAAGGATGGGAAGACGAGGGTTCAAGTCTCCCCATCCGCACCATATATCTCTTGTTTTTCAATGTATTAGCTATGTCGCCATGGCATGATCGGCGAACTCGGATACTGGACAACGCCCCGCTGATGCGGGGCGTTGTCGTTTCCGAAGGCTAGAAAGTGGATAGCCCGGTGGCCTCCATCACGCGGTAGCGCCAGCGCATCCAGGGACTCACCCGCTCCTCGCCGTTCAGCGCCTGGCTGGTGTGCCGCTCGGGTCCATTCTGCCAGCGCGCCTCGAAGAAGGCGGCGGCCTCCGCCAGGGCCGGGGCCTGCGGTGCCCCGGCCAGGCGCACGCTGGTTTCCAGGTTGAGGTTATCCAGGTTGCGCCGGGTGAAATTGGCGGAGCCAAGGATCAGGGTGGCCTCGCCCACCGCCGGGCGATGCAGCAGCAGCTTGCTATGGCACTGCTCGCCGCGGGTCAGGCACCAGCGCACCGCCACCCCGGCCGCGGCCAGTTCCTCGGCCACCGGCCGGTTGGGAATGCCGTTCTTGGCGAAGCCGAAGGCATCCCGGTTGGGATCCAGCAGCACCCGCACCGCCACCCCTCGGGCCTGGGCTGCCGCGAGGGCCTCGATCACCCCGCGGTGGGCGAGATAGAAGACCGCCAGGTCGAGGCGGTCGCCCGCCTCGGCCGCGGTGATGGTGGCCAACAAGGCATCGCGGATCGCCCCCTCCGTCAACACTTGCAGCGCGAGTCTCTCCTCGGGTGCCGCGATCGCTTCCGGCTCGGTGGTCAACACTTGCAGCGCGAGTTCCGAGGCCGGCTCGGAAACGGCTCGAGACGTCGGCTCGGGTAGTGCCACCCCGCTCCAGGCCGCCACCACCCGTTCGCTCTCCAGCAGATCCAGCGCCGCCGCCCCGCGGAAACGCAGGGCCACGTTACCGTGCCGGCTGCTGGCATCGTGGGGGTTGGCGGAGGTGACCAGCCCCAGCCAGTCGTCGCCGCTATCCACCACCAGGGTCTTGCGGTGGTTGGCATTGAAGTTGAGCAGGCTCAGGTAGCTGCGCAGTGTGACCCGGCCCGGGCCCATGGCATTGGGCAGCCAGCCCGCCTCACTGCTGTTGCCGAACCAGCGGGGCCCCAGGTGCCAGCCCCCGGACCACAGCGGGTTGGAGGCCCGCAACCGGGTCAGGTCGGTCTCCACCACCCGAATGCCGGCCTCGCGCAGCATCTCCAGGTGTTCCAGGGCCAGGCCCCCATAGAGGGTATTGAGCGGGTCGGTGATCACCACCGCCTCGAGCTCGGGGTAACGGCGTTTCTGCGCCAGCAGCGCCTGGCTCAACTCGCCGGAAAGGGGCCGGAAGCCCTCCCCCGCGGCCTCGCCGGCGAAGTCGTTGAACAGGAACATGTCCACCACCACCAGGCGCCGGGCCTGACCGATCATCGCCAGCGCCTCATCGAAGATCGCCTGCTCTTGATGGCGCCGCCCTGCGGCGTCATACCAGGTGCGGTCGGCGAGAAAACGCACCTCCTCGACGCCACGCACCGGCCAGGCCCGGCCGATGCCCTCCGGCAGCGGCTTGACGCTCTGCCACAGGCCCATGGCCGCCCAGGCCAGCGCGACCACGCCCAGCCCCCCGAGCCACATACGCCGCCTCCGCTTTTCCATCCCGGTCTCCCTACACCCGATGCATACGGCCCACTGCCGCGTCGCCAGCATAGCCGCTTCCGATCCGAAACGCAGCGCGCCCGGCCAAGGCCGGGCGCGCGAGTCTAAGGAGGGAGGCCCCATCAACCGAAGGCGAAGAACGCTCCGACGACGGCGAGGGCGACACCCAGGCCGCGCACCTGCCGGGACAGTCAGCTCTCCCGGGCCATCAACCGAAGGCGAAGAACGCCCCGACGGCGGCAAGGGCCACGCCCAGCCCACGTAGCAGCCGGCTCTCCCGAGCCATCAGCCAGCCCCCCGCCAGGCGCCCGGCGAGAGTGATGGCCAGGGTCGCCAGGGTAAAGCCGGCGAAATAGGCGATCAGGGAGGCCCCCTGGGGCATCTCGCTGCCATGGGCATGACCATGGAAGAGCATGAATAGCAGGATCACCCCGGCGCCGATGAGGCTCGGCACCCGCACCAGGGCGGCGATCAGCACCCCCGCCAGCAGCACGCTCAGGGCGATGCCGAATTCCACCCCGGGCAGGACGATGCCGGCCCAGGCCAGGCCCGCCCCGAGCAGCATGCCGGCGGCGGCCAGCAGCGGTGCGGCCAGGCCCAGGGCCCGGGACTGACGCAGGCTCCAGAGGCCCACCGCGAGCATCGCCAACAGGTGATCGAGGCCTAGCAGGGGATGCGCGAGACCGGCGGCGAAGCCGCCGCCATGGGCCTGCTCATGGCCCGGATGCGCCAGGGCCACCCCGGCGAACAGCAGCAACAGGGGCGCGGCGGCCAGGGCGGCACGCGTGGCGGGGGTCGTGAGATGGGTCGGGGTGTGGAACATGGTGTCGGTCTCCTTGCCGGGGTTTCTGTGTCGGTGATACGTCTCAGGCGGACTGCGGCCGGCGCTCCGGCGGCCGGCGCTCCGGGAGCATGCCGCGGTCGAGAATAAAGCGGATGATCGTCTCCAGGCCGACGCCGTCGTAGAGGTTGGTAAAGACGAAGGGGCGCTCGCCGCGCATCTTGCGAGAATCGCGCTCCATCACTTCCAGGGAGGCATGCACCCGCTCGGCGATATCGATCTTGTTGATGATCAGCAGATCCGACTTGGTGATGCCGGGCCCGCCCTTGCGGGGGATCTTGTCGCCGGCGGAGACATCGATCACATAGAGGGTCAGGTCGGAGAGCTCGGGACTGAAGGTGGCCGAGAGGTTGTCGCCGCCGGACTCCACCAGTACCAGTTCGAGGCCCGGATGACGTTCCTGGAGCTCGTCGATGGCGGCCAGGTTCATGGAGGCATCCTCGCGAATGGCGGTATGCGGACAGCCGCCGGTCTCCACGCCGAGGATACGATCCGCGGCGAGCGCCTCGTGCTTGAGCAGGAAGTCGGCGTCCTCGCGGGTATAGATATCGTTGGTGACCACGGCGATATCGTAGTGGTCGCGCAGCGCCAGGCAGAGCTGCTTGAGCAGCGCCGTCTTGCCGGAGCCCACCGGGCCGCCGACGCCAACGCGTAAACAATGGGTCATGTCGATCTCTCCTTGGCCGCCAGGGCGGCGCCGTCAGGTTTGCGATGCGATGCCAGGCCAGTCGCTGCCGAATCCACTTCGCGCGGCCGCTGGCGACTCGGCCGAGGCGACGCGGTCGATCTTCAGGGATGAAGATCGAGGAGAGTCGGTACAGGGAAGTACCGTCTCTCCGACCGCGAGAGACCGGCCGAGACGCCAGGGTTTCGGACACGTGCGTGGTGAGTGCAGCGAGCTGGCCCGGGCATGTCATCTTTCAACTTCGAAATAGCCGCGAATACTGGGTCTCGTGCTGGGCGCTGGCCAGGGCCAGGCCGGGCAGCGCCGGGCCGAGCTCGTCGTCGCCAAGGCGCAGCGCCTCATCCACCGCGGACACCAGGGCCGGGCGCAGCCGCTCCACCAGGCGTTGAGCGGCGGTATGGCCGAGCGGCAGCGCCTTGCAGGCCACCGCCAGCTGGTTCTCGAGCCAGGCCCAGGCGAAGCCGAGCAGCGCCTGGCGCGGGGCGATGTCACGCACCCGGGCCGCCCAGGCGAAGACCGTCACATAGCCCGCCTCAGTGGGGAGCCCCGGCTCGTCTGGCGTGAGCCCCAGGCTGCCCAGCAGCCGCGTAAGCGAGGCGCCGAGCCGCCTATCCTCGGCGGCCAGCTCCGCCGTCTCGCGATTGGCGGCGAGCCACTGATTCCAGGCCACCAGCGCCTGGTCATCGCCCTCGGCCCAGGCGGCATAAAGGCGCGCCAGGACCGGCAGCTCGCAGCGGGTCAGGCCGTCGTCGAGCACGCCCTCGAGCCAGTCGCCGAGACTCGCCTCGTCCGTCACCCAGCCCAGCTCGAAGGCGCTCTCCAGCCCCTGGGAGAAGGCGAAGGCACCGATGGGCAGCGCCGGGCTGACCAGTTGCAGCAGGCCCAGCAGCGCCAGATCATCGCCCCGCCCTCCGCCCGACTCAGTGGGCATGGTGGTGCCGATGCTCGTGGTCATGATCGTGGTGGTGATGCCCATGGGAGTGCCCATGCCCGCCCGACTGCTGGTAGGCCCCGGGCTCCGGATCGAAGGGCGCCCGATGGTGCTCCAGGCTCGCTCCCAGCAGCTCGGCCAGTTCCTCCAGCACATGGTCCGGTGGGAAGCGCACGAAACCGCCGCGCGCGTCCTCGCCCAGGGCCAGCTGCACATGGCGGTTGCCCAGATGGTAGGCGAGTCGCGCCAGCGGCAGGCCGGCGGCAACCCGGGCGGTGACCACCGGCTCGTCGGCCGCCCTCACCCGCACGATCTCGCCGCCCTCGCCGCGTAGCCCCTCGCCGTCGCGCAGCACCGGCCCACGGTCGAGGAACAGCCCCAGCTCGCGGCCGCTATCACTTTCTGCCTTGAGGCGGCCCAGCACGCGCCGCTCATAGGGCAGCGTCAGGGTGTCGGTGGCCCGGTCCGCCGCGATGGGCCCTAGGCGTTCAGTCAGTTTCAGCATGGAAGACTTCCTGGTTGGTCAAGTTCACGGGAGCAAGGCCGGGCGATGGACCGATTCCCGTAAAGCCAACTCGCGCGGCCGCTGGCGACCCGGCCAGGCCGACGCGGTCGATCTTCAGGGATGAAGATCGAGGAGAGTCGGTACAGGGATGTACCGTCTCTCCGACCGCGGGAGGCCGGCCGGGAAGCCAGGGTTTCGGGCGCGTGGTGTGGCGAATACGGGTTCGGACCATGTCGATATTCCGCTTCCGCTTAAAACAGGTGATAGCGCTGGGCCAGCGGCAACTCCGTGGCCGGCTCGCAGGTCAAGAGCTCGCCGTCGCAGCGCACCTCGTAGGTCTGGGGGTCGACGCTAAGCTCCGGGCAGGCGTCATTAAGTTTCATATCCCCTTTCCTTACCCCCCTGACGTCGCGGCAGGCCACCAGCCGGCTCGCCAGTCCCAGCCGCTCCTTGATGCCGGCATCCAGCGCCGCCTGGCTGACGAAGCTGACTCGGGTCTGGCTGGCGGCGCGGCCAAAGGCGCCGAACATCGGCCGGTAGTGCACCGGCTGGGGCGTGGGAATCGACGCATTGGGGTCGCCCATGGGAGCGGCGGCGATCATCCCCGCCTTGAGGATCAGCGCCGGCTTGACGCCGAAGAAGGCCGGGCTCCACAGCACCAGGTCGGCGAGCTTGCCCACCTCGATGGAACCCACCTCGTGAGCGATGCCGTGGGTGATCGCCGGGTTGATGGTGTACTTGGCGATATAGCGCCGGGCGCGGAAGTTGTCGGCGCCGAGCGCCTTATCCTCCGGCAGCAGGCCGCGCTGCACCCTCATCTTGTGGGCGGTCTGCCAGGTGCGGCACACCACCTCGCCGACCCGGCCCATGGCCTGGGAGTCGGAGGCGATCATCGAGATCACTCCCAGGTCCTGGAGGATATCCTCGGCGGCGATGGTCTCGCGGCGAATCCGCGAATCGGCGAAGGCCACGTCCTCGGGAATATTGGGGTCCAGGTGGTGGCACACCATCAGCATGTCCAGGTGCTCGTCGATGGTGTTGACCGTATAGGGCCGGGTCGGGTTGGTGGAGGACGGCAGCACATAGGGCTTGGCGCAGGCGGTGAGGATATCCGGCGCATGGCCGCCCCCGGCCCCCTCGGTGTGGTAGGTGTGGATGCCGCGCTCCTTGAAGGCCGCCAGGGTATCCTCCACGAAGCCCGACTCGTTGAGGGTGTCGGTGTGGATGGCGATCTGGACATCATAGCGCTCGGCGACGCTAAGGCAGTTGTCGATGGAGGCCGGGGTGGTGCCCCAGTCCTCGTGGAGCTTGAGGCCCATGGCCCCGGCCTCGAGCTGGGCCTCCAGGGCCTCCGGCAGGCTGGCGTTGCCCTTGCCGAGGAAACCGATATTCATGGGCAGGTCGTCGACGGCCTGGAGCATCTTGCCCAGGTGCCACTCCCCCGGGGTGCAGGTGGTGGCATTCGACCCCGTGGCCGGCCCGGTGCCGCCGCCCAGCATGGTAGTGATGCCGCTCATCAGCGCCTCCTCCACCTGCTGGGGGCAGATAAAGTGGATATGGGCGTCGATGCCGCCGGCGGTGAGGATCTTGCCTTCGCCGGCGATGATCTCGGTGCCCGGGCCGATGACGATCTCCACGTCGGGCTGGGTATCCGGGTTACCGGCCTTGCCGATGGCCGCGATACGCCCGCCCTGGAGCCCCACGTCGGCCTTGACGACGCCCCACCAGTCGAGGATCAGGGCATTGGTGATCACGGTGTCCATCACGGCATCGTCATGGCGCTGGCTCTGGCCCATGCCGTCGCGGATCACCTTGCCGCCGCCGAACTTCACCTCCTCGCCGTAGTGGGTGGCGTCGCGCTCCACCTCGATCCACAATTCGGTATCGCCCAGACGCACCCGGTCGCCCACCGTGGGGCCGTACATATCCGCATAGGCCTGGCGGCTGATGGTATTGGGAGACGTCATGATTTCCCTCCCTTGCCGTCGGAGTTGGAAGCAGACGACCTTCGCGCGGTGCCGGGCGCGATAGAAGCCGCGGCGTCGGGCGCGATAGAAGCCGCGGCGTCGGGCGCGATAGAAGCCGCGGCGTCGGGCGCGGTAGACGGGGTTCGCGCATCGGCGGGCGCGCTAGAGAGCGCGCCCATCACCTCGCCGCGGAAACCGTAGATATGGCGGCGGCCGACGAAGGGAATCAGCGTCACCCGGCGGGTCTGCCCCGGCTCGAAGCGGATCGCCGTGCCGGCGGCCACGTCGAGGCGATAGCCACGCGCCTTGGCGCGGTCGAAGACCAGCGCCGGATTGGCCTCGGCGAAGTGGTAGTGAGAGCCGACCTGGATCGGTCGATCACCGGTATTGGCGACCTCGAGGGCGAGCCGCTCGCGCCCCTCGCAGAGCGCGATCTCGGCGTCCTGCAACTGGTACTGTCCTGGAATCATTGGGCCGGGAATCATTGCCATCTCCTTAGACGATGGGGTCGTGAACCGTGACCAGCTTGGTGCCGTCGGGGAAGGTGGCCTCCACCTGCACCTCGTCGACCATCTCCGCCACCCCCTCCATGACCTCGTCACGGCTCAGGATCTCGCGGCCATGGCTCATCAGCTCCGCCACCGTGCGCCCGTCCCGGGCGCCTTCCAATATCTCGAAGCTGATCAGCGCCACCGCCTCGGGATAGTTGAGCTTCAAGCCACGGGCGCGGCGCCGCTCGGCCAGTTGGGCGGCCAGGAAGAGCATCAGCTTGTCTTTGTCTCTGGGGGTGAGTTCCATGGGCCTCTCCAGGCAGATGTCAGGTAAACCAGATTCGTGGCGGATGCGCCTCGCGGCCGACGAGCCGCGGGCGCAGCACTCGCCAGGCGGCCTCGCAGAGCGCCCAAGCCTCGTTGCGCTCCTGGCCCAGGTAGCGCAGCAGCAGCACCCCGTGACGCAGCGTCACCGCCCAGCGGGGGCTGGCCGGCAGGGCCTCGCGCAGCGCCTCGATCGCCTCAATCGCCGCATCCAGCCCCACCGCCCAGAGGGTCGCCTGGACGCTGGCGCCGCCCTGCCCCCAGCGCCCGCGAAAGCGCGGATGCCGGGGGTCCAGCGGCTGGCGCTCCAGCCATAGCGGCTGGCCGTCGCGGCGCAGGGCGAAGCGCTGCTCGATGCGCCCGCTGACATAGGGCAGGCGGCTCGCCGGACGCCCCAGCGCCAGCACTTCCCAGCCCAGGCAGCGGGCGTTTCCGGAGAGTTCGACGGTGGTGACCTGCTCGCCCCAGGAGCCATCGAAGGCGATCGTCTCCTGGGGCAGCCATTCGAGGACGCCGCCATCGGCCACCTCGAGCTCGGTATATTGCCGCCAGGCCACGCCATGGCTATCGGCCCGGTAGAGCTTGTTGGCCGCCGGCGTGGTCAGCAGCGCCCGGGCCCCCGCCCCGACCTCTGCCTGGATGGTCAGGGCATCGCCGCTGACCAGCCCGCCGGGGGGGTGCAACAGGTAGACATGGCAGGCTTCATCCCGCCCCTCCGGATAGAAGGGACGCTGGACCCGCAGCGGTCCCTGGTGACGCGCCCTGACCATCCGCGTGGCCCCCTGGCGCGCCGCGAAGCCGAGCGCCAGCGACGCTGCCCAGCGGCGGCGGGCATCGAAGCGGTGACCGGAGTCGAGGCCTGGCGGGGTGACTGGCGGGGTGGCCGTCATCGGCGAGCGTCCTGTTGGCTGGCATTCACGGCTCTTCAGCAAGCCTCGTACCAGTTTGGTGAATTTATTATTTTTAATATACAAATCAAATGGTTATATTGTATACCTCGACGTATCCAGGAGCCGAAGCGCACCATAGAAAGGCCACCACGGGGCGCGCGGGGCACCACAAGAGTGCGTAAATCACTACCAGGCACCGTCAGGGTGCAAGACCTCGGCTCGGCTCACTCGAGACGGCGATTAGACGCTCAGATGCTCCTTGATCAAGGCCTCGGAGAGCTCCTCGATGCCGCCCTTGGCCACCGGGCGACCACGATCCAGGATCACGAAGCGGTCGGCATACTGGCGGGCGAAGGGCAGCTTCTGCTCCACCAGCAGCACCGTCAGGTCATCCTCGGCGATCAGCCGGCGGATCACCTCGCCGATCAGGGTGACGATATTGGGCTGGATGCCCTCCCCCGGCTCATCGAGGATCAGCAGGCGGGGCTCGATCACCAGGGCGCGGCCGATGGCCAGTTGCTGCTGCTGACCGCCGGAGAGGTCGCCACCACGGCGGTGGCGCATCTCCTCGAGCACCGGAAACAGCTCGTAGATGCGCTGGGGAATGGTGCGGCGGCCGTCGCCGCGGGCGGCCAGGCCGGTGCGCAGGTTCTCCTCCACCGTCAGCAGCGGGAAGATCTGCCGGCCCTGGGGCACGTAGCCGATGCCCAGCCGCGAGCGCGCCTCGACGCGCTGGCGGGTCAGCTCCACGTCGTCGGCATAACGGAGGCTGCCGGAGGCCACCGCCACCTCGCCCATGATCGCCTTCATCAGGGTGGTCTTGCCGACGCCGTTACGGCCCATCACGCAGGTGCACTGCCCCGCCGGCACCGTCAGGTCCAGGTCCCAGAGGGTGTGGCTCTCGCCGTAGTACTGGTTCAACTGGTCGATCTCGAGCATCAGGCGATCTCCTCCTCGGCACCCAGGTAGACCTCGATGACCCTGGGGTCGCTGGACACCTGGTCCATGCTCCCCTCCGCCAGCACGCTGCCCTGGTGCAGCACCGTCACGGTGCGGGCGATGGAGCGTACGAAGCCCATATCGTGCTCCACCACCACCACCGACTGCTGGCCGGCGAGCCCCGTCAACAGCTCGGCGGTGCGCTCCATCTCCTGCTCGGTCATGCCGGCCACCGGCTCGTCCACCAGCAGCAGGCGCGGCCGCTGCATCAGCAGCATGCCGATCTCCAGCCACTGCTTCTGGCCATGGGAGAGGATGCCCGCGGGCCGCTGGCGCAGCTCGCCGAGGCCGATGGTGGCCAGCACCTCGTCGATGCGCTCGCGCCCCTCGCCACTCAGGCGGGCGGTGAGGGTCGGCAGGATACGCTTGTCGGCGGCCATCGCCAGTTCCAGGTTCTCGAACACGCTGAGCGCCTCGAACACCGTGGGCTTCTGGAACTTGCGGCCGATGCCTAGGCTGGCGATCGCCGGCTCGTTCAGGGTCAGCAGGTCGTGGCGGCTGCCGAACCATACCGAGCCATGGTCGGGGCGGGTCTTGCCGGTGATGATGTCCATCATGGTGGTCTTGCCGGCGCCGTTGGGACCGATGATGCAGCGCAATTCCCCGTCGTCGATGGTCAGGTTGAGGTCGTTGATCGCCTTGAAACCATCGAAGCTCACGGTGACGTCCTCCAGGTAGAGGATGGGGCCATGGCGCACGTCCACCGGGGAGGCGGCGGGGACCAGGAAATCGAAGACGCGATCGCGATCGGCCAGTTGTTGCAGCAGGTTCATGCGGAGACCTCCTTGCCGGTCGTTCCCTCGTCATGCTGGCGGCGCCGGCCCGGGACGCGATAGGCGAGCAGCCCCGCCACGCCCCTGGGCAGCAGGACCGTCACCAGCACGAAGAGCCCGCCGAGGGCGAACAGCCAGGCGTCGGGCATCACCCCGGTGAACACCGTCTTGGCATAGTTGACGAGTATCGCTCCGATCACCGCGCCGTAGAGGGTCGCCCGGCCGCCCAGCGCCACCCAGAGCACGATCTCGATGGAGAACAGCGGCGAGAACTCGCTGGGGTTGATGATCCCCACCTGGGGCACATAGAGGGCGCCGGCCAGGCCGGCGAGCATCGCCGAGACCACGAAGACGAACAGCTGCACCCGCTCGACCCGGTAGCCGAGGAAGCGGGTGCGCGCCTCGGCGTCGCGGGTGGCCACGCAGACCCGGCCGAGCTTGCTGCCGACGATGGCCCGACACAGCACATAGCCCAGGGCCAGCGCCACGCCGCTGGCGATAAACAGGCCCAGGCGAGTGGCGTCGCTTCTCAGGTTGAAGCCGAGGATCTCGCGGAAGTCGGTGAGGCCGTTGTTGCCGCCGAAGCCCATCTCATTGCGGAAGAAGGCCAGCATCAGGGCGAAGGTCAGCGCCTGGGTGATGATCGACAGGTAGACCCCGGTGACCCGGGAGCGGAAGGCCAGGAATCCGAACACCAGGGCCAGGGCCCCCGGCGCCAGCAGCACCATCGGGAAGGCGAACCAGGCCATGTCGAAACCGGCCCAGTACCAGGGCAGGCTCTGCCAGTCGAGGAACACCATGAAATCCGGCAGCTCCGGGTGCCCGTAGACCCCGCGGTCGCCGATCTGGCGCATCAGGTACATGCCCATGGCATAGCCGCCGAGGGCGAAGAAGGCGCCATGGCCCAGGCTGAGGATGCCGAGGTAGCCCCACACCAGGTCCACCGCCACCGCCAGCAGGGCATAACTCAGGTACTTGCCGAACAAGTTAACGGTATACGCATTGATATGCAGCGGGTGCCCCTGGGGCACGGCGAGGTGCAGCACCGTGACCAGCAGCAGGGCCGCCAGCAGCACGCCGAGGAAGCGCCGCGTCGAGCGCTCGTTGAAGGGTCGTGTCAGCCACATGATCGCTTAGCCCTCCGCCGCCCGGCCCTGCTGCGGGAAGAGTCCGCGGGGGCGTTTCTGGATAAACAGGATGATCAACACCAGCACGATGATCTTGGCCAGGACGGCGCCCGCCCAGGGCTCCAGCACCTGGTTGATGACGCCCAGGGAGAGGCCCGCCACCAGGGTGCCCCAGAGGTTCCCCACCCCGCCGAACACCACCACCATGAAGGAGTCGATGATGTAGTTCTGGCCCAGGTTGGGCCCCACGTTGGTGAGCTGGGAGAGCGCCACCCCGGCGAGCCCCGCCACCCCGGAGCCCAGGGCGAAGGTGAGGATATCGACGCGGGTGGCGCGGATCCCCATGGCCCGCGCCATGGCGCGGTTCTGGGTCACGGCGCGCACCTCGAGCCCGAGCCGGCTGCGGCGCATGATCAGCATCAGGGCGGCGAACACCAGCAGGGCGAAGCCGAGCACATAGAGGCGGTTGAGGGTCAGCGACAGGGCATCGTTGATGGCGATGGAGCCACTCATCCACTCCGGGGTCACCACGCTGCGGTTGAGCGGCGAGATGACGGTGCGCACCAGTTGCTGGAGGATCAGGCTGATGCCGAAGGTGGCCAGCAGGGTCTCCAGCGGCCGTCCCTTGAGGAACTGGATCACCCCGCGCTCGATGGCCACGCCCGCCAGCGCCGCCACCAGGAAGCCGGCGGGAATCGCCAGGAGCAGCGCCAGGCCGGGCTGGCCGGGGAGCAGCTGCTGCATGGCCCAGGTGGTGTAGGCGCCGAGCATGATCAGCTCGCCGTGGGCCATGTTGATCACCCCCATCACCCCGAAGGTGATGGCCAGGCCGATCGCCGCCAGCACCAGCACCGAGCCCAGCGACAGGCCGAAGTAGAGGGTCTCCACCGCGCGATTGACCTTGAGCAGCTGCTCGATGGCGTTCAAGGCGCTACCGGCCGCCGCGGCGAGTGCCGGATCATCGCCGCCGACGGCACGGCTTTCTATCGCGCCCGATGCCGCGCGAGCGAGGGCCACCCGCACCCGCGGATGCAGGCTGCCTTCGAGATCGGCCACGGCGGCCGCCTCGCCCTGCTCCAGGCGATACACCGCCAGGGCCTGGACCAGCCGCCGGCGCACCCCGCTATCCGTCTCGGCCTCGATCACCGCGGCCAGGGGCGCGGCCAGCTCGGCATCCACCTCGCCGAGCAGGCGCTCGGCGGAGGCGCGCCGCTGGTCGAGGTCGGGAGAATGCAGGTCGACCACGGCGATGGCGCTGCGCAGCTGGTTGCGCAGGGCATTGTTGATGCCGAGGCGCTCCAGGTCACGGCGCGACATCTCGCCCAGCGGCTCGCCGGTCAGGGCATCCGCCACCGACCAGTCGCGGCCGCGGTTGTCGAGCACCACCACGAAACGCCCCGCCTCGGTGCGCTGCAGGCGGCCATCGAGCAACGCCTGGAGCCAGTCCCGGGCGCGGGGGTCGCCGCTGCCGACGATGGCCTCGATGGCGTGGGCCTTGTCGGCATAGGCGCGCACGTCCAGGGCCTCCAGCAGGGCAATGGCCTCGGCCTCCCGCTCGCCCTGGGCCTGGGCCTGGGCCTGGGCGCCCATGGGTAGCATCAGCAGGCATAACAGCAGAAGCAGCAAGGCGCGGCGGACCGGGCCGCTGGCCGCGCCACACCTTGCCTCGACCGGCCGCGGCCGGGGGACATTGCTCATCGGGCTTTCCTCGGTAGTCGGAATCATCGGCAGGCGTGCTCCCCCGCCGAGCCTGCGGCGGGGGATGGAGCCCGTCGGACCCGACGCTGATCCGGGACGATCGGTCAAATCCGACGGGCTCCCGGGACTCACTCGGCGAGCGCCACCTCGGCCTCGGCGGCGGCGTTACTGCCGCCGCAGCTGCCATTGGCCACGTTGAAGTTGCCGCAGCGCAGCGGGGCGCGCCAATCGCCGATCAGGTCCCGGGAGCCGGGCAGGTAGTCGGACCAGGCGTCGCCGGCCACGCTGGACGGGGTCTGCCAGACGATGTCGAACTGGCCGTTGTCCTGCACCTCGCCGATCAACACCGGCTTGGTGATGTGGTGGTTGGGCATCATCGCCGCATAGCCGCCGGAGAGGTTGGGCACGGTGACGCCGATGATGGCGTCCTTGACGGCGTCGACGTCGGTGGTGCCGGCCTTGCGCACCGCCTCGGCCCACATATTGAAGCCGATATAGTGGGCCTCCATGGGGTCGTTGGTGACCGCCTCCTCGTCGCCGGTCCAGTCGATCCAGGCATCGATGAAGTCATAGTTGGCGTCGCTGTCGACGCTCATGAAGTAGTTCCAGGCGGCCAGGTGACCGACCAGCGGGCCGGTATCGATGCCGGAGAGCTCCTGCTCGCCCACCGAGAAGGCGATCACCGGGATGTCGGCGGCATCGACGCCCTGGTTGGCGAGCTCACGGTAGAAGGGCACGTTGGCATCGCCGTTGATGGTGGAGATGACCGCCGTGGGCTTGCCTTCGGCGCCGAAGCGGCGCACCTCGGCGACGATGTTCTGCCAGTCGGAGTGGCCGAAGGGGGTGTAGTCGACCAGGATGTCCTCCTCGGCCACGCCATGCTCCTCCTGGAGGTAGGCCTCGAGGATGCGATTGGTGGTGCGCGGGTAGACATAGTCGGTGCCGAGCAGGGCGAAGCGCTCGATGCCCACCTCATCGATCAGGTAGTCGACGGCGGGAATCGCCTGCTGATTGGGCGCCGCCCCGGTGTAGAAGACGTTCTCCGAGGACTCCTCGCCCTCGTATTGCACCGGGTAGAAGAGCAGGCCGTTGAGCTCTTCCACCACCGGTAGCACCGCCTTGCGCGATACCGAGGTCCAGTTGCCGAAGATCACGTCGACCTCCTCCTGGGCGAGCAGCTCCCGGGCCCGCTCGGCGAACAGCGGCCAGTTGGAGGCCGGATCCACCACCACCGCCTCGAGGGGCCGGCCCAGCAGGCCGCCCTCGGCATTCTGCTGCTCGATCAGCATCTCCACGGTGTCCTTGAGGGTCGATTCGCTGATCGCCATGGTGCCGGACAGCGAATGCAGGATGCCGACCCGGATGGGGTCCGCGTCCTGGGCCTGGGCGACACTCGCGCCCGCGATCGACAGGGCCAGGACCGAAGCGGCCAGGATCTTGTTGTTGTGACTCGAGGTCATGGGACTCTCCTGAGGGTCATGGGTGTTGTCGACAGACCATGGGCCTGCGCTTGGCTGTCGTAGCGCGGGGTCATGGCGTTCCCCACACCGTTTCCTCCCCGGCACGCCGGCCGCGGGCTTCGTGCAGCCCATGCAGGGTGATCTGGCAGACCAGGTCGTTGCATAAGCCGCGCCACAGCACTCTTTGGCTAGAAAATTCGTTGATATTCATCATATTGCCGGCCTTCCCCCGCCCCCCAGGCCGCCCGGGGGCGTGGCATTCGCCCCATGAGGGGGCATGGCCGAGGCGTGGCCTGCACCAATCCCGGGCGGGAGTGGCCAGGCCTGCACCGGGCACGAGAAAGGGCGCCCCATTTGGGGCGCCCTTTCTCGTACTTTATGGAGGTTGTCGGTGAATCAATCGACCGGGTAGAAGGCCTCCTCGGCCAGGCCCATCAGCGGCTCGGCGCCGCCCTGGATCCGCGCCTCCAGGCTCAGTGTCTTGGGCAACTGGCGGGAGAGGAAGTAGCGCCCCACCGCCAGCTTGGCGCGATAGAAGGCCTCGCCGCCGGGGCCGTCCGCGGCCAGGCCGTGACGGGCGGCCCGGGCCATCTTCCACCACATCCAGGCATAGGCCACCAGGCCCAACAGCTCCAGGACGTCGGTGGCGGCGGCACCCAGCTCGTCGGGATCCGCGGCGCCGCGCGCCAGCAGGCCATCGCTCACCGCCTCCAGGCGGGCCAGGGCCTGGGTGGCGGCGTCGCGGAAGTCGGCGATCTCGGCGTCGCCCCCCTCGGCCAGGTCGGCGCGCATCGCCGCGGCGAAGCGCGCCAGGTAGGCGCCGCGGTTGCGGGCCAGCTTGCGCCCCACCAGGTCCATGGCCTGGATGCCGTTGGTGCCCTCGTAGATCATGGCGATGCGCGCGTCGCGCACATACTGCTCGGCGCCCCACTCCACGCAGTAGCCGTTGCCGCCATAGAGCTGCTGGGCGGTCACCGTGGCCTCGAAGCCGCGATCGGTGAGGAAGGCCTTGGCCACCGGGGTCAGCAGCGCCACCATCTCATCGGCCTGCTCGCGCACCGCCGCCTCGGGGTGGAACTTAGCCAGGTCGAGCTGGCCGGCGACGAAGGCGGTGAAGGCCCGCCCGCCCTCGTTCCAGGCCCGGGCCTCCAAGGCCATGCGGCGCACGTCGGGATGCACCAGGATGGGATCGGCGGCGGCCTCGGGCTCGGCGGGCCCGCGCGGGGCGCGGCTCTGACGGCGCTCCCGGGCGAAGTCCATGGCGCTCTGGTAGGCCACCTCGCCGAGGCCGAGGCCCTGGATGCCGATGGAGAGGCGCTCGTAGTTCATCATGGTGAACATGGCGGCCAGGCCCTGGTGGGGCTCGCCGATCAGGATGCCCTCGGCGCCGTCGAAGTTCATCACGCAGGTGGCGCTGCCCTTGATGCCCATCTTGTGCTCCAGGCCGCCGCAGCTCAGGGCGTTGCGCTCGCCGAGCTCGCCCCGCGCGTCGACCCTGAACTTGGGCACCAGGAACAGCGAGATCCCCCGGGAGCCCGCCGGGGCGTCCGGCAGCTTGGCCAGCACCAGGTGGACGATATTCTCGGCCAGGTCATGCTCGCCGCCGGTGATCCAGATCTTGGTGCCGGTGATGGCGTAGCGTTGCTCGCCCGGGGCTGCGTCGCCAGGAGCTGGCAGGGGTTCGGCGCGGGTCTTGATCAGCCCCAGGTCGGTGCCGCAGTGGGGCTCGGTGAGGCACATGGTGCCCAGCCACTGGCCGGCATACATCTTCGGCAGGTAGCGCGCCTTGGTGGCCGCATCGGCGTGGCTGTCGAGCAGCAGGGTGGCGCCGCTATTCAGCGCCGGATAGAGGGCGAAGCCGGTATTGGTGGCGTAGAGCATCTCCTCGAAGGCCACGGTGAGCTGCTTGGGCATGCCCTGGCCATCATGCTCCGGGTTACCGCCCAGGCCGAACCAGCCGCCCTCGGCCAGGGTCGCGAAGGCGGCCTTGAAGCCCGTCGGGGTGCGCACCTCGCCGCCTTCGAAGCGACAGCCCTCGGCATCGCCGCTCTGGTTGAGGGGAAAGAGCTCGGCGCCGGTGACCCGGGCGCCCTCCTCGAGGATCGCCTCGGCCAGGTCCGCATCCAGGGCCTGGGTGGCGGGCATGGTGGCCCAGGTCTCGGGCGCCTGGAAGACCTCGTTGAGGATAAAGCGCATATCGCGAAGCGGGGCGCGGTAGCTGGCCATGGGATTCTCCTTGGGCTGTGATCGAGAGCGGCTCACGAATTAAAACACTTGTTTTAATCATAGCGCCCCTGGCCCGTGCTGTCATACCGACCTTGGCCGCAGACGACGACGGGGCCGCGCTGTGCGCGGCCCCGTCGATGGGTTGGCCCTCCCGGGCCGGGTCGCTCGCCGGGTCAATCGCCGACTCAGGCCCGGACGCGACGCGCCACCACCAGCTTCTTGATCAGCGGCAGGGTCAGCGACAGGGCCGCCACCACCAGCAGCGCCAGGGAGATCGGCTTGTCGATAAAGGTCATCCAGTCGCCGCCGGAGATCTGCAGGGCGCGACGCATCGACTCCTCCATGATATCGCCGAGGATCAGCGCCAGGATCAGCGGCGCGGTGGGGAAGCCGAACAGGCGCATGCCCAGGCCGATCAGGCCGAAGCCGAGCAGCAGCAGCAGGTCGAAGATGCTGAAGCTCATGCCGTAGACGCCCACCATGCAGAAGATCAGGATCAGCGCCAGCAGCAGCGGCCGCGGCATATCGAGGATCTTGGCGATCAGCGGAATCAGCGGCAGGTTGAGCACCAGCAGGAAGATATTGCCGATATACATGCTGGCGATCACCCCCCAGAAGACATCCGGGCGATCCACCAGCATCGCCGGCCCCGGGGTCACACCCATCACCAGCAGGGCGCCGAGCAGCACCGCCGTGGTCCCGGAACCCGGCACGCCAAGGGTCAGCAGCGGCACGAAGGAGCCGGTGCAGGCGGCGTTGTTGGCGGCCTCGGGGGCGGCCACCCCCTTGATATTGCCCTTGCCGAAGGTGTCGCCGTCCTTGGCCAGGCGCTTCTCCATGCTGTAGCCGAGGAAGGAGCCGATGGTGGCCCCGGCGCCGGGCAGCACCCCGGTGAAGAAGCCCAGCACCGAGCTGCGACCCACCGGCGCGGCGATCTCCTTGACCTCGGACTTCGACAGCTTGAGGGAGCCGATGGCGTTGCGCGGCGGTTCCTTGCCGCCGCCGCCGCGCAGCAGCATGTAGAAGACCTCGGCCAGGGCGAAGATGCCGAGTGCCACCACCAGGAAGTCGATGCCGTCCAGCAGGTGCAGGGTGCCGAAGGTATAGCGCTCGGTGCCGGTCTGCAGGTCGATGCCGATGATCGAGATCATCACCCCGACCACCGCGGCGATCAGCCCCTTGACCAGCGACTTGTCGGAGAGCGAGACCACCGCGGTCAGGCCCAGCGCCATCAGCGCGAAGTACTCCGCCGGCCCGAAGCTCACCGCCACCTTGCCGAGCAGCGGCGCCACCAGCATCAGGAAGACCACCGAGATGGTGCCGCCGATGAAGGAGGCATAGGCGGCGATGGCCAGGGCCTTGCCGGCCATGCCCTGCTTGGCCATCGGGTAGCCGTCGAAGGAGGTGGCCACGGTGCCGGCCACGCCGGGGGCATTGAGCAGGATCGAGGAGGTGGAACCGCCGAAGATGGCGCCGTAATAGACCCCCGCCATCAGGATCAGCCCCGAGGCGGGATCCATGGCGAAGGTCAAGGGGATCATCAGGGCGAGCGCGCTGATGGGGCCCAGCCCCGGCAGCATGCCGATGATGGTGCCGGCGAAGACCCCGGCGAAGACATAGACCAGGTTCATCGGCTCCAGCGCGATGCCGAAGCCATACATCAGGTTATTGAAGGACTCCATGGGAAGGCTCTCTCGGGCTGGGGCTCACAGGGGCAGCGGGCCGGTGGGCAGGTAGACGTCCATGATGCGGGTCATCACCAGGTAGAGGCTCAGTACCACGCCCAGTGAGGTCGCCAGGTTGACGCCATGGCGGCGGTAGCCGTAGTACCAGGCCAGGCCGAAGGCCAGCGCCGTGGAGGTCAGCACGAAGCCCAGCGGCACCAGCAGCAACGCATAGGCGGCGATCGCCAGGGCGGTGATCACCACCCGTGACCAGGGCCGCAGCAGCAGCGGCAGGGCCCGCTCCTCGGCACTCGGCTCATGGAGCACCTCGTCGGCGGTGGGGCGCTCCAGGAACAGCCACACCGCCAGGCCCAGCAGGGTAACCCCCAGCACCTTGGGGAAGAGGTCGGAATCCACCGGCCGCGGCAGCGGGAAGGTGGGAATCTGGAAGGCCATGGCCAAATAGCCCAGGGCCAGCAGGGCGATCAGGATCGCCAGGATCTGATTGGTATTGAGTCGTGTCATGGGAATACCGCCTCGCGTCGACGGGCCCTAGGCCCGCCGACGCGGTTTTCAGGGTAGGAAGGGTGACGAAGCCATGCCGACGGCTTAGCGCCGCATCAGCCCAAGGTCGCCGAGGATCTCGCTGAACTGGGCATGCTGGGCGTCGAGGAAGTCGCCGAAGGCCTCGCTATCCTGGTAGGCATCGATCCAGCCCAGCTGATCGCGGGCCTGCTGCCAGCCCTCGGTCTCGAGCATCGCGGCGAACAGCGTCTCGTAGTAGGCCACCGCCTCCTCCGGCATATCCGGGGCGCCCATGACGCCGCGCCAGATATCGAAGCTGTAGTCGATGCCCTGCTCCTGATAGGTGGGCACCTCGGCCAGGGCGCCGCTCAGGCGCTCGGCAGACGAGACCCCCAGGGCGCGCACCTCGCTGCCCTCACCCAACTGACCGGCGACCTCGCCGGCGCCGGAGATCACCGCCTCCACGTGGCCGCCGAGCAGGTTGGTCATGGCCTCGCCGCCGCCGGAGAAGGCGATATAGTTGACACTGCTGGCCTCCAGGCCGGCGGCATCGGCCAGGCCGGCCATGGAGATATGGTCCATGGAGCCCGGGGCGCTACCGCCACCGATGCTCAGGCTGGGGTTCTCGCGCACCGCCTCGAGCAGGTCGTTGAGGTCCTGATACTCGGACTCCGCGTCCACCAGGACGATGGAGTAGTCGGTGCTCAACCGGGCGATGGGGGTAAAATCCTCGTGCCCGAAGCGCGAAGTGCCGGCCAGGGGCACCAGGATGATGGGCGGGCTGGTGGCGAACAGCTTATGGGGGTTGCCGCTATCCCGGGCGATCTGCGCCCAGGCCACGGCACCGCCGCCCCCCGGCACATTGATGGCGGCGAAGTTCTGCTCGGCCAGGTCCTCCTCCTGGAGCACCCGGGAGACGGTGCGTACCAGGGTGTCCCAGCCTCCGCCGGGGTTGGCCGGGGCGACGAATTCCACCGGGCGGGTGGGCTCCCAGTCGGCCTGGACGGTGGAGGTCCCGGCCAGGGCGGCCAGCGGCAGGGCCAGCAGGGCGAGGCGCTTGAGGCCGGGCTTGCGGGAAGTGAGGGGCATGGCGGTCATGGCGTTCTCCGACGTTAGGTCTGTTATTGTGAGTCGCCCGCAGGCGTACCACCGAACCTTAGGAGAGCCCTATGGCCTCAACAAGCTTGTGACCATAAAGGACAAAATGAGCATTCTGGCCATTTTGTCCATTCTGTTTATGGCGCCGATCAGGGCGCCTCCAGCCAGGGCACGGCGCTGCCCACCAGGCGATAGCGCCGCTCGGGCCTCCCCACATCACCATAGCCCAACTCCGCCGCCGCCACGCCAACGGAGACCAGGAACTCCAGGTAGCGGCGCGCCGTGGAGCGGCTGGCGCCGATCTGCCGGGCGGCCTGCATGGCGGTGGCCGGCTCGCCGAGCGCCTCGAGCCCCTCCACCACCTTGACCAGGGTCAGGCGGTCGATGCCCTTGGGCAGGGCACGCGATGCCCCAGCCGATTCGGCCCCGCCATGGCCGCGGGCCATCACCCGATCGAGCTCCTCCTGGCTCATCTCCGCCTTGCTGGCCAGGGCCGAGCGCTCGGCGCGAAAGCGCGCCAGCATCTGGGCCATGCGCCCCTCCTCACTGGGCTTGATCAGGTAGTCGAAGACCCCGCCACGCAGTGCCTCCTGGATGGTCTCCACCTCCTTGGCGGCGGTGATCATGACGATATCCAGTTGCCCATGATCGCGGCGCAGCTCCCACAGCAGCTCCAGCCCCCGGACGTCGGGGATGTAGGCATCCAGCAGCACCAGTTGAACGGCGTCGCCGGCCTCGGCCAGCAGGGCGCGGGCCTCGGCAGCACTCTTGGCCACCCCCACCACGCGAAAGCCGGGGCTGCGCTCCACGAAGGCGCGATGAATCTCGGCGATGCGAAAATCATCCTCGATGATCAGGATGCCGTACTCGGGCTCACTCATCGGCGTGTCCTTGGGCTATCGGTGGGCGCTCGCTGGGGGCCGACGCCTGGCACAGTGACTTGTCCAGCACCGCGGTGAAGGCGGCGCCCCCCAGCTCGCTCTCCTCCAGGGTGATCTCGCCGCCGTGCTGGCGACATAGCCGGGCCACCAGGGCCAGGCCGATGCCCCGGTGCTTGCCGGGCTTGGTGGAGAAGCCCTCCGCGAAGATCGTCGCGGCCCGGTCGGCGGGCACCCCGAGGCCGTTATCCTCCACCTCGATCAGCAACTGCTCGCCCAAGTCGGTAAAGAAGAGTCGCACCCGGGCGCCCTCCCCGTTCTCGTCCCGGGCCTGGGCGGCGCCCTGCAGGGCCGCGTCGCAGGCGTTGTCGAGCAGATTGCCGATCACGCTCATCAGCACCTCCTGGCCGGTGGCGGTCAGGGGCACCCCCAGGGAGCTGTCGGGATCGATCTCCAGCGCCACCCCCAGCTCCCGGGCCCGGGTCAGCTTGCCCAGCAGGGTGCCGCTGAGCACCGGGTCCGCCACATGGTCGCGCAGGAAGCTCATGCGCGCCTGCTGCTGGGCGCTCTCCTGGTGGATCAGCGCCAGGGCCTCGCGGACCCGCTCCAGTTGCAAGAGGCCGGCGATGGTATACAGCTTGTTGGAAAACTCATGGGCCTGGGCACGCAGCATGTCCACGTCGCGGCTGGCCTGGCTCAGGGCCTGGGAGAGCTCGACGATCTCGCGGCGGCTGCGGAAGGTGGCCACGGCCCCCTCGATCTGGCCGTCGTAACGCACCGGCACCCGGTTGACCACCACCGGGTGATCGCCCAGCCACATCTGCTGGTCGAATTGCTGCTCGCCCCGCTCCAGCACCTCCAGCAGCCGCGAGTTGGGCACCACCTCCTGTACCGGTTCGCCGAGTACCTGACGCTCGTCGGGCAGGCCCAGGAAGCGCCGCGCCTGCTGGTTGACCAGGGTGATGCGCCCCTCCCGGTTGATGGCCAGGATGCCCTCGTGAATCGACTGCAGGATGGCTTCCTTCTCCATGGCCAGGCGGGCGATCTCATGGGGCTCGAGGCCCAGGATCACCTTCTTGAGGTGCCGCGACAGCCCATAGGCCCCGGCGAAGCCCAGCACCACCATCAACGCCACCAGGGCCCAGCTCAGGCCGGTGTAGCGGCCCACGTCCATGGCCACCCGGTCGAGCATAAAGCCCACCGAGACGATGCCGACGATCTCGCCCCGGGCATCGAACACCGGGGTCTTGCCGCGGATCGCCTCGCCCAGGGAACCGGTGGCCTCGGAGACATAGGATTCGCCATGAAGCAGCGCCCGATCGTTGTCGCCCCCCACCATGGGCAGCCCCAGGCGCTCCGGCAGTGGATGGGCCAGCCGGATGCCCTGCCGATCCCCCACCACCACATAGCGGGCCCCGGTCTCGCGGCGGATACGCTCGGCGATCGGCTGGAGGGTGGCGCTGGGGTCGGGGGTGTCGAAGGCGGCGATCACCTCGGGAATCGAAGCCACGCTCAGCGCCACCGCCAGGGCCCGCTGGCCCATCTGGTCGGCGATGATCTCCGCCTTGCGGTGATTGAGGTAGGCGCCCTGGGCCAGCAGCATGCCCGCCAACAGGGCCCCCACCAGCAGCATCACCTGCAGGCGAAAGCTGTGCAGGCGGCGCCGGCGCTGGCCGCGCCGGCGCCCGAGCAGGGCATCATTGGGGGAGTCGGGCATAGGCGGTTCCGCGCTGAGGATGCGGGTATTGTCGCATGCGGCCGCCGGGTATCAAGGGCCGGGGATGCGACTCAGGCACTGTCGCATGCGGCCGCCGGGTATCAAGGGCCGGGGATGCGACTCAGGCACTGTCGCATGCGGCCGCGGGGTATCAAGGGCCGGGGGTGCGACTCAGGCACTGTCGCATGCGGCCGCGGGGTATCAAGGGGGAGCCCCCGGGCGCTCGATCAGGCGCTCTGACTGCTGGCCTGGGGTGTCGGGTGCTTGCCTTCGTCCCAGCCCTGGCTGGCGCTGTCGCCCTGGAACCAGGCCAGGCGGTCGTGCAGGCCGACCACGCTGCCGACGATGATCAGGGTCGGCGGGCGCACCGTGCCTGAGCGCAGCGCCTCGGGCAGATCGGCCAGGGTGCCACGGTGGACCCGCTGGCGCGCCGTGGTGCCCTGCTCCACCAGGGCCAACGGAGTGGCTCCTGGCAGGCCGTACTCCTGCAGTCGGGTGCGGATAATCTCCAGGCTGCCCAGGCCCATATAGAAGACCAGGGTCTGCCCCGGCCGCGCCAGGGCCGGCCAATCCAGGTCGCAGCTGCCGTCCTTGAGGTGGCCGGTGACGAAGCGCACCGACTGCGCATGATCGCGGTGGGTCAGGGGAATGCCCGCATAGGCGCCGCAGCCGGCGGCGGCGGTCACTCCGGGAATCACCTCGAAAGCCACGCCGGCCGCGGCCAGGGTCTCCAGCTCCTCGCCGCCGCGGCCGAAGATAAAGGGGTCGCCGCCCTTGAGGCGCACCACCCGCTTGCCCTCCCGGGCCCACTCCACCAGGGCCTGGTTGATGCCCTCCTGGGGCAGGCTATGTTGCGAGCGCGCCTTGCCCACATAGAGGCATTGTGCCTGGGGGTTGGCCAGGGCCAGGATCTCGGCACTGACCAGGCGATCATGAAGGATCACCTCCGCCACCTGCAGCCGCTTGAGGGCCTTGAGGGTCAGCAGCTCGGGATCCCCCGGACCGGCGCCCACCAGGGTCACCTGGCCGCGGGGAAAATCGCGCAGCAGTGCCAGGCGCTGGGCATCGGGGGTGGGGGCGTCGCTGGCGATCATGGGGCGGGCTCCTGGGACTCGCGGGACTGGATATTCTATTTTAATCGATATACCCGACTTCTTATAGCCAAATATAAGGTCAGGGCGCCGACCGGGCCAATGCCCATGGGATCATAGCTTATCGCCAATCCCACCAAAACAAGCGGCCCCCGCTCCAGGCGGGGGCCGCAGGGCCATGATGGCGATCGCGGGATCAGGAGAACTGACGCTTGAGCCGCGGGCTGGCCAGCTCGCCGACCACGGTGACGGCGATCAGCAGGGCCAGCAGCCAGGGCCACTGGACGGCCAGGTTGAGGCTGGCCAGGCCCAGGGCATCGACGAAGATCAGCACGATGCCCAGCGGGCTGACGTAGCGCACCATGAACAACCAGAGCGCATGCTGGACGTTGGAGAGCCCCAGCTCTTCCTTGAACAGCTCGTTGCGCAGCAGGAAGCCGGCCATCAGCGCCATGCCCAGGCCACCCAGGGGCATCATCCAGCGCGAGGTCAGGTAATCGAGCCAATCGAAGAAGTGACGCCCGCCCAGGGTCCAGTCGGCGCCCCAGTTGAAGGAGAGCATCGCCAGGGTACTGACCACCCACAGCACGATGCCCACGCCCCAGGAGGCCTGCTTGCGCGACACTCCCTTGTTGTCGATAAGCCAGGCCACGGTGGCCTCGATCATCGAAATGGACGAGGTCAGGGCCGCCATGGAGAGCATCAGGAAGAACAGCACGCCGAACAGGGTGCCCAGCGGCATGGCCTGGAAGGCCAGCGGCAGGCTCATGAAGATCAGCCCCGGACCGCCGCCCGGGCTCATGCCGTTGGCGAAGATGATCGGGAAGATCGCCAGGCCGGCCATCAGCGCCACCACGGTATCGGCGATGGCCACGCTGAAGGTGGTGCGCGCGATGGAGTGGCCCTTGGGCAGGTAGGCGCCGTAGGTGAGGATGGCACCGGAGGCCAGGGACAGGGTGAAGAAGGCATGCCCCAGGGCCGCCAACAGCCCTTCGCTGCTCAGGCCGTCGGTGTTGAAGGAGAACAGGAAGGCGAAGGCCTCGCCGAAGCCGCCGGAATAGACGCCATAGCCGATCAGGATCGCCAGCATCACCACCATGCCCGGCATCATCCAACTGACGCTGCGCTCGATACCCGCCTGCACGCCCTTGCCGACGATCAGCATGGTCAGCACGGTGACCAGGGTGCTCCACAGTCCCAGGTTGAAGGGGTTGGCGTTGTTGGCCTCGAAGATGGCCGCCATATCCTCGACGCTGGAGCCCACCAGGCCACCGCTGAGCATCTTCCACAGGTAGGCGAAGGACCAGCCGGCCACCACCACATAGAAGGTCAGGATCATGAAGCCGCAGAGCATGGCCATCCAGCCGAACAGCGACCAGAAGCCACCGCCGCCGGACTCCTGCACCACCCGCCGAATGGCATCGATGGGGCTGCCGCGACCGCGTCGCCCGAAGCTGATCTCGGCCATCATGATGGGCACGCCCACCGCCAGGATGCAGGCCAGGTAGACCAGCACGAAGGCACCACCGCCGAATTCGCCGGTGATATAGGGAAACTTCCAGATATTGCCGAGGCCCACCGCGGAACCGGTGGCCGCTAGCACGAACCCCCATCGCCCAAGCCAGAGGGTCTTGGGTGCGTCATTTGTCGTCGTCATCGGGATACCTTACAGCACTTGTTGTTGTCGGTGATTTTAGCGTTATTTGTCGCTATAGAGCCATTAGACCAAATGGAAAATCTGTTTTTATCGACAAGCTTGACACTAAGGACTGATTTGTAGCAAAACCGCCGCCCCGAGTCGAGGCGGCGGTATCGCCTTAGTCGGCCTTGAGCACGCCGCGGCGGATCTGATCCTCCTCGATGGATTCGAACAGGGCCTTGAAGTTACCCTCGCCGAAGCCGTCGTTGCCCTTGCGCTGAATGATCTCGAAGAAGATCGGGCCAATCACGGTCTCGGTGAAGATCTGCAGCAGCACGCCCTGATCCGGGGCACCGTCCACCAGCAGGCTCAGCTCGCGTAGCTCCTCGACGTTCTCCTCGTGATTGGGCACCCGGGCGTCGACCTTCTCGTAGTAGGTATCCGGGGTGGTGAGGAACTTGACGCCATTGGCCTTCAGCGCCTTGACGGTGGCGTAGATATCGTCGGTGGCCATGGCCAGGTGCTGGATCCCCTCGCCGTTGTACTCGCGCAGGAATTCGGCGATCTGGGAGTTATCGTCGGCGGACTCGTTGATGGGGATATGCATCTTCCCGCAGGGCGCGGTCATGGCCCGGGAGAAGAGCCCGGTCATCTTGCCCTCGATATCGAAATAGCGGATTTCGCGGAAGTTGGCGATACGGGTATAGAAGTCCGCCCAGACGTCCATCTGGCCGCGATCCACGTTGTGGGTCAGGTGATCGAGGATCTGCAGGCCGACGCTGTTGTCCTGGGCGGTACGCCCGTCGATGGCCTCGAAGTCGATGTCGTAGATGGTGCGGCCCTGGTCGTCGAGCTTGTTGTCGACGAAGTAGAGCAGCGAGCCGCCGATGCCCTTGACCGCGGGAATCCCCACCTCGCCGGGGCCCACCGGGTTCTCCATGGCCTCGGCGCCATTGGCCAGGGCATGCGCATAGGCCTGCTTGGCGTCGGCCACCTTCCAGGCCATGGCGCAGGCGCTGGGTCCATGAATGCGCGCGAACTCGGCGGCATGGCTGCCCGGCTCGGCGTTGAGCACGAAGTTCACGCCCTCCTGCTGGAACAGGAAGACCTGCTTGGAGCGGTGTTTGCGGGTCTCGGTGAAGCCCAACTGGGTAAAGAGGCCGCGCAGGGCGTCGATGCCTGCGGCATCCGGCGCGGTGAATTCGACGAACTCGAAACCATTGGTGCCAATGGGGTTGTGGGACGAGATCTCGGCGGTTGTCTGGGTCTGTGCCACGGCGTTCATGATAGGCCTCCGGTTGTTGTGTCGTCATGCCCCGGCCCTTGGCCAGGTGGGATGGCTACAGGCTAGGGCGACGGGAGCACGCCGGGAATGCCCCCATCGGCGCCAATGGCCAGCGACTCCCGGCTTCGGAGGCCAGCTAACGTAAACTTCTTATTACACCCCTCGACCCTCGCCGGATGGCGCCCCCCGGGTGGTGCAGCGGCCTGACAGGCCGTAAAGAAAACGTGACATCCTTATGCCAGCATGGCGCCACTGGCCAGTTGCCAGGCCACCCAGCCCAGCATGGCGGCGATACCCAGGTCGATCAGCCGCCAGGTTCCCGGGCTGGCCAGGCGGGGCGCCAACCAGGCGGCGGCGCCCACCAGGCCGAAGAACCAGACACAGGAGGCCAGGGCCGCCCCCACCATAAACCCCACGGGACTGGGCTGGAGGGCACCGATGGCCCCCAGCAATAACAGGGTGTCGAGATAGACCTGGGGATTGAGCAGGGTCACCGCCAGGGTGGTCAGGACCACCACCCGGCGGGAGCGCGGCGTCGTGCCACGCCCCACCAGCCCCTGGGCCGCGCCAGCCCGACGCAGTGCCAGCCCCGCCTGCCAGGCCAGAAACAGCGCCCCGCCCCAGCGCGCCACGGCGATCAGGGCCGGCTGCTGGGCCAGCAGGGTCCCGACTCCCAGCACCCCCAGGGCGATCAGCAGCCAGTCACAGAGGGCACAGAGGGCGGCCACCAGATAGCCATGCTCCCGGCGTAACCCCTGGTTGAGCACGAAGGCGTTCTGGGCCCCGATGGCGATGATCAGTCCGGCCCCCACCACCAGCCCATGAAACAGCGAACTCCACACGACACGACTCCTCGATGGTGAAATGGAAGCGCCCAGGCTAGAGTGGCAAGATAAATTAATGAAATTAATTCACCGAATGAGAAATAAGAAAGCCTGATGTTCGACTACAAGCTCCTCGAGGCCCTGACCGCGGTGGTGGATCAGGGCGGCTTCGAACGCGGCGCCCAGCAGTTGGGGCTGACCCAGTCGGCGGTCTCCCAGCGCATCAAGCTGCTGGAGGCGCGTCTCGGTCAGCCGGTACTGGTCCGCGGCCCGCGCCTCGCCCCCACTCCGGTGGGACGGCGCCTGCTCAACCATGCCCGCCAGGTACGCCTGCTGGAGCATGATCTGCTGGATCAGGTGCCGACCCTGGGCGAGGCGGAGCCGCGCCTGCGCCTGGCGATCAATGCCGATAGCCTGGCCACCTGGTGGCCCGCCAGCATGGCCAGCTTCTGCCGGGAGCACCGGCTGCTCTTCGAGCTGCTGGTGGAGGATCAGGAGGTGGCCCTCAAGCGCATGCGCGACGGCGAGGTGGCGGGCTGCCTCTGCGACACGCCACGCCCGGTTCAGGGGGCCCGCAGTCATGCCCTGGGCCAGATGCGTTATCGCGCCCTGGCCAGCCCCGCCTTTATTGCCCGGCACTTCCCCACCGGCCTCAGCCATGCGGCCCTGCGTCATGCCCCGGCCATCGTCTATGGTCCGGACGATCGCCTGCAGCATCGCTACCTGGCTCGCCACGGCTTCCATGAGCCCTTCCCCCACCACCTCTGCCCCTCCTCCGAGGGGTTCGTGGGCATGGCGCTGGCCGGGCTCGGCTACGGCATGATCCCCGAGCGCCAGGTGGCTCGCGAACTGGCCGAGGGCCGCCTGGTGGAACTTCCCAGCCTCGATGACCAGGCGCGTCGCATCGAGGTCCCCCTCTACTGGCATCACTGGCGCCAAGGGGGAGCGACCCTGGAGGCCTTGACCGGCCATCTGCTCAGACACAGTGGCGACTGGCTGGAACCCCTGCCCCAAGACGACGATGCCCCGCGCTAGGCGGGGCATCTCGTTAGGCCGGGGTCGTGGCGTCTACTCTTTAAGTAACGCCTCCACGCTGGCCACCTTGTCGTCCATGGACTGCGCCCGATCGATGCGAGTGCCCACCCTGAGGGTCGAGGTGATGCGCGGCGCGCCCATCTCGTGCACCACCTCATGGCAGCGCTTGACCACCGCCATCACCTCATCCCAGGGCCCCTCGATATTGGTGCCATAGGCGTGCATACGATAATTCAGCCCGGAGGCCTGAATGACCCGCTGACAGGCCGCCACCTGGGGGGATACCGAGACCCCCACGCCCAGGGGCACCACGCAGAGATCCACCATGACTTGCATATCACGCCTCTCCTTATCGTTGGAAATGCCTTGATTACCAAGGATTAGTCGCTTGAACTATGCTCAACCCTAAGTTGCCGGCAGCCGCGGAGCCAGCCCATGCCCCCACCAGGCCCAGGAGGACGCCATGACCAGTGATACCCATATCGCCCCCCTTACCCTGCCGGATACTCGCGCCAGACGCATTATCGAACAGCTGCTGGCAGGTTCCGGCGTGACCCTCAACGGCAACCAGCCCTGGGACCTGCGAGTCTATCACCCCGACTTCTTCTCCCGGGTGCTTCATCAGGGCACCCTGGGACTGGGCGAGGCCTATATGGATGGCTGGTGGGAGTGCGACCGTATCGACGAGATGGCCTGTCGCCTGCTGCTGCACGGCCTGGGCGAACGCGCCCATACGCCCACCGAGCGGCTGATGTATCGACTCCAGTCGGGCTTCTTCAACCTGCAAAGCAAGGCCCGCGCCTATATCGTCGGCGAGGCCCACTATGACCTCGGCAACGACCTCTTCGAGCGCATGCTCGACCCCACCCTGTGCTACTCCTGCGGCTACTGGAAGGAGGCCAGGAACCTGCATGAGGCGCAGCGGGCCAAACTGGAGCTGGCCTGTCGCAAGCTCGACCTGCATCCGGGCATGCGAGTCCTGGATATCGGCTGCGGCTGGGGCAGTTTCGCCGAACATGCCGCCCGCCATCATGGCGTCGAGGTGACCGGCATCACCATCTCGAAGGAGCAGGCCGCCCTGGCCCGTGAGCGCTGCGAGGGCCTCCCGGTCGAGATTCGCCTGCAGGATTATCGGGAACTGGGGGGCCGCTTCGACCGCATCGTCTCCATCGGCATGTTCGAGCACGTGGGTCATCGCAACTATGCTACCTACTTCGCCACCGTGGAACGGCTACTGGCCGAGGATGGCCTCTTCCTGCTGCATACCATCGGCTCCAACAGCTCGGAGATCACCGCCGACCCCTGGATCAACAAGTATATCTTCCCCAATGGCGTGCTCCCCTCGGCGGCGGATATCGCCCGCACCAGCGAGGGGCGACTACTGATGGAGGATTGGCAGAACTTCGGGGCGGACTACGACCGTACCCTGATAGCCTGGCTGGCCAATGTCGACGAGCACTGGCACGAGATCGCCGACAACTACAATGAGCGCACCCGGCGCATGTTCCGATATTACCTGTCGGTCTGTGCCGGCGGCTTCCGCGCCCGCCATATGCAACTCTGGCAAGTGGTCTTCTCCCGAGGCCGCCTCGGCCGCTACGACGCCCCGCGCTGATATCCCACTCAAGGAGTACACGACCTCCGCCGAGGCGCATGTTCCGGCGCTTTACCACGCCTCTCCGTCTGTGCCGGCGGCTTCCGCGCCCGCCATATGCAACTGTGGCAAGTGGTCTTCTCCCGGGGCCGCCTCGGACGCTACGACGCCCCGAGATAATTCTCCCGGGGTCGCCTCGGCCGCCACGGCGCCCCACGCTGATATCTCACCCGAGGAGTACACGACCTCCGCCGAGGCAGTCGGGCGAATTACACACCTTTCTTTACCTATAGCCAATTTCTTACACGAATCGTGTAAAATGACTTACTTCCAAGAGAGGATATCCTCCCCGTCTGCAATGGGTAGGATACTCAGTTCGATAAAAACTAATAAACCCATCGGCAATGATCGATGGATAATAAGAAAATCACACGCAGGGAAGGCCCATGCCTTTCGATTCCACCACCCTGGAACGCCCCGGGGAGGCCTCGCAACGGCTGGCGACCTTGAGCGCCTGCCTGCCGGGGCTGATCTTCCAATGCTATCGCAGCGCCGAGGGAAGGATCTGCTTCCCCTATATCGCCGGCGCCGACAGTCCGGTGCTGGGCGACGCCCACCAGCGCCTGCGGCTCGCCGACGATGGCCGCCATGCCTTCGATCGGGTCCACCCCGAGGACTTTCCTCGCCTGATGGTGGCGGTGGAACGCTCCGCCAAGGGCCTCAGCCTGATGGCGACCCAGTTTCGCCTGAGCCGCCCCGAGGGCGGCGAGGCCTGGTTCGGCGTGCGCGCCCAGCCGGAGCCCCATGGCGACGGCACCCTCTGGCACGGCGTTATGGTCGATATCAGCGAGCAGATCGCCCATCAGGCGCATCTCCGCGAACTCTCCGATACCGACGAGCTGACCGGCCTGCCCAATCGACGCAAGCTGATGAGCTGCCTGGACTATCGGCTCTCCCTGAGCTGCCGCCACGGCACCCCCTTGTCGCTGATCCTCTTCGACCTGGACCACTTCAAGCGCGTCAATGACACCTGGGGGCATCTCAAGGGCGACGAGGTGCTGTGCCGGCTGGCGACCCTCTGCCAGGAGGAACTGCGCGGCGAGGATACCCTGGCCCGCCTGGGTGGTGAGGAATTTGCCGCCTTGCTGCCGCTGACGCCACGGCCCCAGGCCCTGGCGGTGGCTCAGCGCCTGCGCGAGCGCATCGCCGGCCATGACTTCGGGCTCTGCCCACGGCGGGTGACCATCAGCCTGGGGGTCGCCGAATACCGTATCGGCGAGAACCGCGAGGCGCTGATCGATCGTGCCGACCGTCACCTCTATATCGCCAAGGAGTCGGGGCGCAATCGGGCCATCGACGCCCCGGAGAATTAACGCGACAGGCACATCTCGGCAGCGTCGGGGCGACATCGCGACATACCCCCCGAACGACTAGCGCGTCCGGCACATCTCGGCAGCATCGGGGCGACATCGCGACATACCCCCCGAACGACTAGCGCGTCCGGCACATCTCGGCAGCGTCGGGGGGACATCGCGACATCCCCCCCCCGAATGACTAGCGCGTCCGGCACATCTCGGCAGCGTCGGGGCGACATCGCGCCATACCCCCCGAACGACTAGCGCGACCGGCACATCTCGGCAGCGTCGGGGCGACATCGCGACATACCCCCGAACGACTAGCGCGTCCGGCACATCTCGGCAGCGTCGGGGCAACATCGCGACATACCCCCCCGAACGACTAGCGCGTCCGGCACATCTCGGCGGGATGGCGAAGCTGCGCCAGCAGATAGGCCTCGAGATCCGCCGCCACGCCCATCTCGCGCAGCGCCACCGCCATGCAGGCCAGCCAGGCGTCCCGCTCCTCGGGGCCGATATCCAGGTGGCGATGGGCGGCGGGGATGGCGATGGGGCCGAAGCGCTCCCGGTAACGGTGGGGGCCACCCATCCAGCCGATCAGGAAGGTGGAGAGCTTGTCGCGGGAGACATCCAGCGATTCCGGGTGCATGGCGCGGATGCGTCGCGCCTCGGGCAGGCGCTCCATGGCGGCATAGAAGCGCGCCACCAGTTCCTCCACCGCCGCCTCGCCCCCCAGGGCCCGCAGGGTGCTGTCGCCCACGCCGAATAGAGACGTCATTGCCTCACCTCATGCTTGTCGATGATGCCGACCCAGGCCGGCCGCTCCCAAGCCTCGCTCATGTGGCCGGCTCGCTGATATGGATACCGAACAGGCTGGCCTCGCCGACGGAGCGCCCCAGGGCCTCGGGCTCGGTGATCCGGCCGTCGCGCACCATCACGTGGCCGCCCTGCCCCTGGGCGCCGCCGATCACGCTGCCCACCAGGTAGGTGGGGAAGATGCCCGGGTCGTTCTCGTAGTTGGGGTTGTGGATCAGGCCGATCATCTGGAAGCGCCCGCGGGTATTGCGCAGCGACTCCAGGGAGTCCTGGATCAGGCGACGATGGGAGAGCTTGGAGAAGAGCCCGTCCAGCAGGATGACGCTCTCGCGGCTGGCCCGGGCGCGGCGCTTGTGGTGACCGGGCAGTTCCCGCAGCTCCCGCTCGATGGCGAACTCGGAGAGCTTGACCAGCCACATCAGCGACACCGCCTCCCGCTGCCCCTCGGACATGTCCTCGTTGAGGGAGAAGAGCCGCCCATGGGGACGGATCGCCTCATGCTTGAGGCGGATCGTCACCTCATGGAAGAGGCCCCGGTAGATGCGCCGGCGAATCTGCCGCAGCAGATCCTCGTCGCGGCGCCGCGGCTCGCCGCCGTCGCGCTCGGCGCGGCGCTGCAATAGCGCCTGATGCTCGTCGATCTCCACCAGCAGGCCACGAATCAGCTCGCTCAGGGCCTCGGAGCCGATCAGCGACGCCTTGACCTCGAAGAAGGCGCCCCCCTCGCCGTGGCTGCGCGCCACCCGCTTGAGGATATCCAGGTTGCCGGCGGCATCACCGATGATCGAGCTGAGTCGCTCCACCAGGGTGCTCTCGATCTGTTCACGGGACTCCTGCAGCCGCGTCACCCGCCCCTGGTGCAGCTCGAGCTGTTCCCGGAGCTGCCCATGCAGTGCCGCCAGGTCCTCCAGGGCGGCGGCGCCGGCGTCCTGGAAGGCCGCCAGTCGCGCCCGCTCGGTGTCGCTGAAACGCTGGCTGCGGGCGGCGGCGTCCAGGGCCTCGGCCAGGCGCTCCGCCAGTTGCGCCACCTGGCGTGCCTGACGCTCCCGGTTGCGCGCCCGCTCGCCGAGATTGAGCTCGCCGAGGGCATCCAGCAGGGCCTGCTGACAGGCCTCCAGCGCCGGGAGCTCGAGGGCCTCGGTCTCGGCCGCCAACAGCCGCCAGCGCACCAGGGCGGCCTGGCGCGCCTCCCAGGCCTCGGCCTCCGGGGGCCACTGGGCGGCCGCTTCCAGGTCGTCCAGGGCCGCCAGGCGCCGCGCCCAGCCCTCGGGCAACTCCCGCACCACCCGCAGCCACTCACTGGCCAATTGATCGACCCGGCCCAGGGCCTGGGTCAGGGCGCTCAGGCGCTGCGCCAGGGCCTCGCGCTCGCCGCGCTTCGCCTTGAGGGTCTCGCGCAGTTCGCCGCGCTCGCGCTTGACCCGCGCCAGTTCGCGGGTCAGCCGCTGGCCGCCACCGCCGGCATCGCGCACCGCCAGGTAGGCGCGAATGCGCGCGAAATCGAAATCGGCCCGCCGCGCCGCCCGGGCCAGCTCGCTCTCGAGCCGCGCCTGGGCCTCGGCGGCACCGGCCATGAAGGTATCGCCGCCCTCGGCCTCGAAGCGGGCCAGGGCACGCAGGCGATCCCGCTCCCCATCGGCGAACAGGCGACGCCGCGCCGCCAGCAGCTCCTCCAGGCGACGCTCGCCGGCGTCGCGCCGCGCCGCCATCTCGGCCAACTGGACCTGGAGGGTCTCGCGCTCGGCCTCCACGACGGTGAGTCGTGCCTCCAGGGCCGCCAGACGCTCGACGCCGCCGGCATCGGCGAACTGCTCCGCCGCCAGCCAGGTCTTGCCGTGGGCCGCCAGCTCGGCCTCCGCCTCCCGCTGGCGGGGGCTCGATTCGGCCAGGCGAGCCTCGGCGCCGAGGCGCGCCTCGGCGGCCGCCTCCAGGGCCACCTCGCCGCCCTCCTGGAGATAACGCTGATAGTCGTCGATCGCCGCCAGGGCCGGCTCGGTGAGCCGCGGCGTCAGCTCGGCCCGCTGGGCGTCGAGCGCCTCACGGCTCGTCGCCAGCCGCTCCAGGGCCTCCACCACGCCGGCCTCGTCCGCGGCCTGGGCCTGGAGGGCCAGGGCGAAGCTCTCGCCATGGGGATCGAGGCGCTGGCACTCCTCGGCCAGGGCGGCCCGCCGCTCGCGATCCGCCGCCAGGCGCCGCTCGGTGGCCTCGCGCAGCTCGTCGAGATAGCGCGGGTCGAGGGCCGCCTTGACGGCCAGGGTCTCGAGGCCCTGGACGGCGCCCAGGGGCGACTCGCCGCCGGCCAGGCGCCGGGCCAGCTGCCCCGCCTCCAGCACCGGCAGGGCCAGGCCCGCCTCGTCGAGTTCGCCGGCGGCGGCCTCGGCGGCCGCCTGGCCCTCCACCACCGGGGCGAAGAGCACCCCCGCGGCCTGCACCAGCCACTCGCGGCGCCGCGCCGGATCGGCCTCGGGGTCGTTGAGCACCTCGTGCAGGGGGCGCCAGGCGATCCCCGCCGTGCTCAGCCGCCGCTCGGCCTCGGCCTCCAGGGCCCGCCGCTCCAGGGGGTCCCCGGCCAGGCTGGCCAGGTAGGCCTCGCGCTGGGCGAGGCCGGCATCCAGCGCCTCGGCCTCGCCCAGCAGCCGCGGGTAACGGCGCCGGGCATCCTTGAGCCAGGCCGCCGGGGCCAGGTCACTGCGCTCGGCGAAGTCGAGCCGGGCCTGGTGCAGGGCGCGCAGCCGCGTCTCCTCCTGATCCAGGCGGTGCGCCTCGTCCTCCAGCTCCCGGGCCCGGGCCTGCAGGCGGCCACGCAGGTGCACCGGCTCCTCGTCGCCGTGCAGTTCGGCGTAGTGCCGAGCCGCCTCGGCCAGGGGCGCCAGCCGCGCCTGGTCGCGCCGGGCCTCATCCAGGTCGCGGCGAGCCTGGCGACACGCCGCCTCGAGCTCCGCCAGCTCGGTCTTGCGGCGGGTCCAGAAGCCCTGGGGCGAGGCCTCCGGCCAGCCCGCCACGAAGGCCTGCCAGGGCGCCTGGCCCTGGGCGAGCAGGCCCTGCTCGCCGCTCAGGCGCTGCTGCTCGTCACGCAGCGTCTCGGCCTGGCGGCGCAGGTCGTCACAGCGCTCCACCAGGGGGCCCAGGGCCTCGCGCTCCGCCTCGGCGGCCTCCTCCAGGCTCGCCTCCCGGGCCTGTTTCTCCTCCAGCTCCTCGCCGGGGGCGGTGTCCGGGTGCTGGCGCCGGAAGTCGGCATGCCAGGCCGCCACCTGCTTGAGCTCGCCGACGCGCCCCAGGTGGGTATTGAGAGCCTGGCGGGCCGCCTTGGCGGCCTCCCGGCTGGCCTCGGCGGTCCGCTCGGGCACCTCCAGCTCCGCCTCCTCGAAGAGCCCCTCGCCCAGGGCCTGGGCATAGAAACTCTGGTTGTCGATGAAATCCCTCTGCTGGTTGGCCAGCCGCTCGGCCTCCTCCTCCAGGGCCTCGCCGCGGGCCTCCAGCTCGCCAAGCTCCCGGCTCAGCTCCTCCTGGTAGGTGCGATCGGCGATCACCTCCTCCCGGAAGGGGTTGCCGTCCAGGGCCTCGAAGGCCTCCGCCGCCGCCTCCAGGGTGGCCAGGGCGCGCTGCCGGGCCAGGTCATCGGCGAAGGCCAGGGTCTCGGCGAGCCAGCCCCGGGCCGTGGCGAAATCCACATGGGTGGGCTCGCGCCCCTGCAGCCAGGCCGCCTCGGGCAGGTGAATCAGGCGCCGGTGCCCCTCCAGGCGGGCCCCGCCCTCCTGCAGCGCCTGACGCACCCGGCGCTCGCTCTCGCCGCTGAGCCGGGCCAGCAGGGCGGTGGCGATGCGTGGCCGCCCGGTGTCGCCCAGGCCCCAGGCGCAACCGGCGACGATCTCGGGCGTCACCTCGTCCGCCGCCTCGGGGCGCCGTGGCAGCCCCGGCAACCCCAGCAGGGCTTGGCCGCCGAGCAGTCGCTCCAGCCCGGCCAGGCCGGCATCCAGCTCCTCCAGCTCGCGGCGCGCCTCGGCCAGGGAGTGCCCCTGATCGTTGAGTTCGGCCAGGCTCGTCACCTTGTCGGCGGCGCGGTGCTGGTCGCGTTCCGCTTCCTCCAGGCGATGGCGCAGTTCGGCGATATTGCTCCCCGAGTTGAGGATCACCTCCTCGATCAGCTCCTCGCTCTCGTCGGTCTCGCCGCGCATGGCACCGGAGAGGATCTCCGGCGCCAGCACCTCGAAGAAAAAGGCCTGATCCGCCTTCTCGCCGCCGCGGGGCTTGATGGCATTGAAGATCTGGCTCTTGTCGGCGCCACCCTCCTTCTGGAAGGCGGCCAACTGGGCCAGCTCGCGCCGCGAGACATGGGCGCCCACCGCCTCCAGCCACTCCTCCCGGTTATGGGTCAGGCGCACGCCCTGGGCGGCCATGGCCGCCTTGACGTCGCTGTTGGCATAGAGGGCCAGCTTGCCGTCGGCGGTGACATGATGCACCGGCACCGCCTCCAGACGCCCCGGGTAGTGGTAGAAGGAGAGGCCGCTGCCGTCGCTGTAGCCATAGAAGCCGAACACGAAGGTCTCGCCGGCCACCTCGTCGCCGGCGGCGGCCAGCATGTCGCCCTGGCCGGGCGCCCCGCTATGGGCGCGGAACTCCACCCGCAGGTGGCTCCAGCTGCGCCCCGCCCCGCTCACCGCCGCGGGGGAACACTTGCGCCGGGTGCGCGACAGCAGCGTCTTGTCCCGGGAGAGCAGGCCGATCAGCGCCTCGGCCAGTGTCGTTTTGCCGAAGCCGTTCTCCATGCTGATGGCGCTGGACTGGCCGCGTAGGTCGAGCAGCAGGTGACGCATCTTGGCGTCCCAGGGCGAGGCGATATCGCCATGCTTGTTCAGCAGGTTGGCCACCTCGATACGGTTGATCACGCTCATGCCCGTTCCTCCTCGGCATCCATCTCCTCACCGCCCGTCTCCGCCGCCGGCGCACCTTCTGCCTCACCGGTCGCACCTCGGGCCAGGGCCTGTAGATGGGCCAGCTGATGAATGCCCACCTGCTCCGCCTCCAGGGCCCCGAGCAGGGTCTGCTGCCAGATATCGCCCTCCCCGGCCTCGTCCCGGGGCGCCTCCAGCAGGCCGGCGCGCACCTGCAGGTCGATAAAGGCGCGCACCCGGCGACTGAGGTCCTCGCCGCGCTCCTCGAGCAGGGCGCGGCTGGTCTCCGGGGCCGCCTCGCCCAGGTCGCGCAGGGCCTCGAGCTGATCACGCAGCAGCTCCAGCAGCTCGCCGCTGGCGAAGGTCGCCTCCTGGTAGCGGCTGACATCGGAGAGCGCCCGGTTGTAGCGGGTATAGAGCAGGGCCTGCATCAGCAGCCATAGCTGCAGGTACCACTGGGCCAGTTCGCCGCGACTCTCCTGGCGCAGGCGCAGGGCCTCGAAGATCGCCTCCCGGGAGAACAGCGGTGGCTGCTCCAGCTGCGGGTCCGCCAGCAGCGCATAGTAGCGGGAGCCCGGGGCGATGCCGGGATAGTCCCCGGCCTCGAAGGCGGTCAGGCGCAGCCCCATGCCGGCCAGGAAGTCGCGCAGCCCCTCGCGCTCGGTGTCGCTGGCATCGTCGAGCAGGGCGCAGACGTCCCGCTCCGAGGCCTGGCCTTCCCGGGCCGCACGGCGCTTGCGCCCGGCGGGACTGCGTTCGGCGCTGCGGTAGCGCAACAGGTAGGCGACCACTTCGCCCATGTCGGTCATGTTCATTCAGCATTCATCCTTGGCGGTGGCGGCACTCGGGGAAACCACATCGAGGGGCGCAGAGGCCAGGCGCAGCGAGGGGGTCACCTCGCCGCGGATCACCCGGCCATCCTCCAGGGTCACCTCGAAGGGCTGCGGCTCGATGCCCACCCGCAGCCGGGCGTCCAGCAGGGCGGTATCGACGAAGGTATTGAGCAGTTGCGCCAGGCAGTCGCCCTCCTCGAAACGGTGCCAGCCCTCGGCCAGGGCCTCCGGCAGGGCCAGCGGCGCCCTGGCCAGGCGCGCCCTGAGGGCCGGGCCACGGGCCTCGAGGAAGCGGGCCAGCAGCGGATCCTCCGGGGCGGCCCCCGGCTCGGCGTCGAACACCAGGGCGGCGTGGCTGACCTCGGCGCGACGACTCTCCAGCAGGGGAATCAGGCTCACCGGACGCGGCATGGCCACCCTCGGCGGACGCGGCATCAACCGCGCCACCAGGGCATCGCGCAGCGCCGCTGCCGGCGGCGCCGCCAGCAGGCCCCGGGCCAGGTCGGTGAAATCCACCACGCCCATGGACTGGATGCGCCCCTCGGCGATATCGGCGAGCAATTCGGCGAGGCGCCGGGAGAGGTTCTCGATGGCGGTGAGCACCCGGCCGATGGCCCCGGAGAGCACCCGCAGGTCCCAGGCCTCACCGTCCGGCTGGGCCTCGCACCAGGCGGCGAAGCGCTCGCCGAGCTGCGGGCTGACCAACTGGGCGCGGGCGTCGAGCAGGGTCTGCTGGATGGTCGAGAGGGCGTGATGGTAGTGGCGCTGGTTGTCCAGCAGCGCCGCCAGCTTGCCCTCCCGGGTGGGGTTCTCGCGCACCCGGCGCAGCTCCTGGGTCAGGCCGCGGATCGACAGCAGGATCTGGTTGGTGATATCGGGGATCCGCGCGAAGTCGCCGCGGGCCAGGGCCGCCAGCACCTTGGCGGCGTCATACTCGGAATAGAGCAGGTCCTCCACCTGGCCGGCCAGGGTCACCGCCTGGCGGCCGCTGGCGGTGAGCCGCACCTGGCCGGTCTGGCCCTGCTTCTCGATCAGGGCGGTGCGCTTGGTGCTGCGCTGGCGCCGCGCCTCCGCGTCCCCTGGCTGGCGGAAGTGCAACTCGCTGGGGGTCGCGAGCAGGTTGATGACGAAGCCCAGGTCGTCCGGGGAGAGCTCGCCATAGTGCGCCGGATAGGCGGTGCGCAGGTGGGCCAGGCAGCGCCCCTGGGTAACGAAGGCGCTGTTGGTGGCAAAATCCATCTCCAGCAGGTAATCCAGCAGCAGGCAGCCCAGGTCGAGCCAGTAGCCGTCGCGCAGGCCGCGGCGCTGCTCCTGGGTCACCTGGATAAAGGGCGAGCCGGGCTCGTGGGCGCTGTCATGCAGATCGATCAACCGGGTGGTGGCGACCAGCAACTTGCTCCAGGCGGTCATGGGTCTTCCCTGAGGCCAAAACGGCCATTATGCCAAGCCTGCCGGGTCGGGTCATGGCCGGACGGTGTAAGATGGGGGGCCAGTCACCCCAAGGATGAGGAGCCTCGCCATGGAACCCCTCGACAGCACCCTGCAGCGGGTCTTCGGCTATGACAGCCTGCGCCCCGGCCAGCGCCCGGTGATCGAGGCCATCGTCGCCGGTCGCTCGGCGGCGGCGATCTTCCCCACCGGCGCCGGCAAGTCGCTCTGCTACCAGCTGCCCGCCCTGCACCTGCCCCACCTGACCCTGGTGGTCTCGCCGCTGCTGGCGCTGATGCAGGATCAGCTCGCCTTCCTCGCCCGTCACGGCATCGCCGCGGCGAGCCTCGACTCCACCCAGGGCCGCGAGGAGGCGAGCCGGGTGATGGCGGGGGTGCGTCAGGGCGAGATCCGCATCCTGATGGTCTCGGTGGAGCGCCTCAAGAACGAGCGCTTCCGCGCCTTTATCCGCGGCGTGCCGATCTCGCTGCTGGTGGTGGACGAGGCTCACTGCCTCTCGGAATGGGGCCATAACTTCCGCCCCGACTACCTGAAGCTGCCCGCCTACCAGCGGGAGTTCGCCATCCCCCAGGTGCTGCTGCTTACCGCCACCGCCACGCCACAGGTGATCGAGGACATGCGTGGCGCCTTCGGCATCGCCGCCGATGACGTCACCACCACCGGTTTCTACCGCCCCAACCTGTGCCTCGAGGTGGTTCCCACCCCCAGCGAGGAGCGGGCCAGGCGCCTGGCGAGCTGGCTGAAGCCACGCCTGAGCGGCCCTAGCCCCGAACCCACCATCGTCTATGTGACCTTGCAGCAGGGCGCCGAGCGCCTGGCCGCCTACCTGGACAAGGCCGGCCTGCCCGCCCGGGCCTACCATGCCGGCCTGGATCATCAGCGACGCGACGCCATCCAGGCCGCCTTCATGGGCGGCGAGCTCAACTGCATCGTCGCCACCATCGCCTTCGGCATGGGCATCGACAAGGCCGATATCCGTAACGTGGTGCACTTCGACCTGCCCAAGTCGATCGAGAACTACAGCCAGGAGATCGGCCGCGCCGGCCGCGATGGCGCCCCCTCCCACTGCCTGATGCTGGGCGATCGCGGTGCCCTCACCGTGCTCGAGAATTTCGTCTACGGCGACACCCCCACCCGCCTGGGCATTCGCCGGGTGTTGGGCGAGGTCGCCGCCACCGGCCCCCAGTGGGAGCTGACCCTCAACGCCCTGGCCCAGGAGAGCGATATTCGCCCCCTGCCGCTGAAAACCCTGCTGGTGCAGCTGGAGCTGCGCGGGGTGATCGCCCCCCGCTACAGCTACTTCGCCGACTACCGCTTCGAGTGCCTGATCGAGCCGGCGGCGCTGGCCGGTCGCTTCCAGGACGAGCGCCGGGCCTTCGTTGAGGCGTTGCTGGAGGCCGCCCCCAAGGCGCGCCGCTGGCACGCCCTGAACCTCGAGACCCTGGCGCGCCTGGGCACCGAGCGGGGCCTCGATGTGCGCCGCGAGCGGGTCCTCAAGGCCCTGGAGTACTTCCAGGAACAGGGCTGGATTCGCCTGGAGAGCAAGGGGCTCACCGAGGTCTATGCGGTGACCGGCGAGGTGGCGACCGAGGCCCTGGGCGACGAGCTCCACGACCACTTCCGGGCCAAGGAGCGGGCGGAGCTGGCACGCCTGAATGCCATGCTGACGCTGTTCGAGAGCGACAGCTGCCTGAGCCGGCGACTGGCGGCCTACTTCGGCGACACCCAGGCCCCCGAGCGCTGCGGCCACTGCTCCGCCTGTGCGGGTCAGACGGCCCGGCTACCGGCGCCGGGCACGCCGCCCCCGCCCTCCGGCGAGGCCCTGGCAGCGCACTGCCGGCCGCTGCTCGCGGCGCTGGCGGAGGCCGGACTGCCGGCCACGGCGGCGCTGCTGACGCGCTTCCTGTGCGGCCTGACCAGCCCCTGGCTGACCCGCCTCAAGGCACGCCGCCTGGATGGCTTCGCCGCCCTCGAGGCGCAGCCCTATGGCCGGGTGCGCGAGGCGGTGGAGGCGCTGGGCCTGGCCCGGGAAGACTAGCACCGTCGCCAGCGCCGGGCCGCCAGGGTCACCAGATGCACGGGCAGGGGGGAGGCGCCGGGCCTGGTCCACGAGCATTAACGCCGTCGGCCTGCCCAGAGGGTGGCCAGGTGCACGGGCAGATAGAGGGCCAGGGGGCAACTGATCATCAGCAGCGGCAGGTAGAGCACGGTCGGCAGGCCCTCCTGGGGCACCCCGAAGGGCCCCTCCACCCAGTTGATATTGCGCTCGGCCTCGGTGACGAGATAGGTCAGCGGGATCACCACCGCGGTGAGCAGCGCCTGGCCGGCCAGGGCGCGGCGGTCGTAGCCCAGGCGCCAGACCGCGAAGCCCGCCACCAGCGGCAATCCCAGGTGATAGAAGGAGAGTCCCCGGGTCAGCAGGGGCTGTTGCGGGTCGAACATATATTCGGTACCGCCGATGGGATGGACGCCGAACAGCGCCGCCCCCGCCACGTCCAGGCCCCACAAGAGCCCCACCAGGGCCACCGCCAGCCACTGCATGGAACACAGCAGGCGGCTCTCCCGCCACAGGCCGACCAGCAGCAGGAAGTTGGCCAGGTTGCATAGCCAGAAGAAGTTCTGGGGCCCCAGCAGCCAGGCATAGGTCGGTGCCCAGAGCAGCACCCAGAGACTAAAAACCAGCTTCACCCCCAGCGGTATCCCCATCGGCAAGCCTCCCTCCTCTCGTTTATCTTCCTTCTACCCTCTTGCTGCTTCTCTTATTCCTCTCTGCCGATCCCATGACGCTTGAGCTTGTTGGCGATGGTGGTATGCGAGACCCCCAGGCGCTTGCCCAGTTGGCGGCTGGAGGGGTACTGGGGGTAGAGGGCCGCCAGCACCCGGCGCTCCACCTCGCCGAGGATATCGGTCAGTTGCCCCTCCAGGTCGATGCCGTCGAGGCCCTGGCGCTTGCCCACCGCCGGCAGGCGCAGGTGTTGCGCCTCGATCACCTCGCCCTCGCAGAGCGAGGCCGCCTGGAAGAGCACGTTCTCCAACTGGCGCACATTGCCCGGCCAGTGGTAGCCGGCCAGCCGCGCCAGCGCCTCGGCGGAGAGCCGCGGCAGGGGGCAGCCGATCTGGCGGGCAGCGCGGTCGAGGAAGTGCTCCGCCAGGGGCTCGATGCCATCCAGGCAGTCGCGCAGCGGCGGCACCGCCAGGGAGAGCACATTGAGGCGATGGTAGAGGTCCTCGCGGAAGCGCCCCTCGGCGCACAGCGCCGGCAGGTCCTGCTGGGTGGCGCAGATCACCCGCACGTCCAGGTAGGTCTCCTCGTCGCTGCCCACCCGGCGGAAGCCGCCGTCCTGCAGGAAGCGCAGCAGCTTCACCTGCAGCCGTGGGCTCATCTCCCCCACCTCGTCGAGGAAGATGGTGCCACCGGCGGTCAGCTCCAGCAGCCCCAGCTTGCCCTCCGGCCGCGCCCCCTCGAAGGCGCCCGGCGCATAGCCGAACAGCTCGGTCTCGGCCATGGATTCCGGCAGGCCGGCGCAGTTCAGCGCCATAAAGGGCGCCTGGCCCCGGGGGCTGGCCAGGTGGCAGGCCCGGGCCAGCAGCTCCTTGCCGGTGCCGGTCTCGCCCTGGATCAGCAGGGGGGCATCGAGGGGCGCCATGCGCCGGGCCTCGCGGATCACCGCGGCGAGTCGCGGGCTAGCCTGGAAGAGCGCATCGAAGCCGCGCAGCTCCTGGCGCTGCACCTGGTAGATGCGCTCGCCGATGCGGTCGGCCCGGTGCAGGGTCACCACGGCCCCGGCCAGGGAGGCCACGTCGTCATCCTTCTCGCTGTGCAGCGGCGAGATATCCGCCAGGTAGGTGGCCTCGCCGAGCTTGAGGCGCAGGCCGTTGACCCGGGCGTTGTTGCGGCGGATCAGCGCCGGCAGGTCGAGGTCCGGCAGGTAGCGATCCAGGGACAGCCCCGGCACCTCGTCCACCCGCACCCCCAGCATCTGCCCGGCGGCGCGGTTGGCGGCGACGATATGTCCCTCCATGTCGATGGACATCACCGGGTCGGAGAGCGACGACAGCAGCGCATCCAGCTCCAGGTGGCGGCGCTCGCTGGGCATCAGGCTGACCCGCTTGACGCCGAAGACCCCGGGGATCCGCTCCAGCACCGGCTTGAGGGTCGCCAACTGGGCATTGAGCAGTTGCGGTAGGTAGAGATAGATGGTGTTGCCGTGGTCGCCGCCCACCTCGCCCCGGGCCACATTGACCCCATAGTCGGCGAACTGGGCGACGATATCCCGCAGGATGCCGATGCGGTTCTGGCAGTGAAACTTCAGTCGCATAGCCTTCTCGATAAAAAGTGTCGCGACGCCGCTTTTGGCGTCACATCCGCCTGACCGTATTGTAAAGATATCGTGACACCGGTTCCGACACCTGGCAAGCCACTTCCGGCGGGGCGATTCCCCGAGGAGGAACGCCCCGACGCCATCCCGGGTCGTAAGGGTAGATTGACGGTACAGGTCCGGCCCCAACAGCTCCCGTCTACACTGCAAGAGCGTCCACGGCCAGGCCGCAGGAGGTGCTGCATGACGACCCAGTATCAGGCCCACCAACCCGATGCCCGAGGCCATATCGCCTACGACGAGGTGGAAAACGCCACCTGGCAGGCGCTGGTCCGCCGCCAGCTCGAGCTGCTCCCCGGGCGCGCCTGCCAGGCCTATCTGGACGGCTTGGAGCGACTCACCCTGCCCCGGGAGCGCATCCCCCAACTGGCCGAGGTGGATCGCGTGCTGGAGGCCGCCACCGGCTGGCGCACCGCCCCGGTGCCGGCGCTGATCCCCTTCGATACCTTCTTCGAGCTGCTGGCCAACCGACGCTTCCCGGTGGCCACCTTTATCCGCACCCCGGAAGAGATGGATTACCTGCAGGAGCCGGACATCTTCCACGAGATCTTCGGCCACTGCCCCATGCTGACCCACCCGGGCTTCGCCGATTTCACCGCCACCTATGGCCGCCTGGGCCTGGCGGCGAGTCCCGCCGAGCGGGTCTATCTGGCGCGCCTCTACTGGATGACGGTGGAATTCGGCCTGGTGGAGACGCCCCAGGGCCGGCGCATCTACGGTGGCGGTATCCTCTCCTCCCCCAGGGAGACCCAGTACGCCCTCTCGGAGGCGCCGGAGCACCATCCCTTCGATGCCCTGGATGCCCTGCGCACCCCCTATCGCATCGATATCCTGCAGCCGCTCTACTATGTTCTCGATAGCCTGGAGACCCTGCAGGAACTGGCCCGGCGTGACATCATGGCCCTGGTCCACCAGGCCATGGCGCTGGGTCTCTATCCACCCCGCTTTCCTCCCAAGGAGGCGGCGAGCGAGTCCCAGGCCGCCCATTAAGTCATCATCCGACCGATCAGGAGCCACGCCATGAGCGAACTAGCCCGGGAAAAATGCCAGGCCTGCCGCTGGGATGCCCCCCAGGCCACCGCGGAGGAGCGCGACGCCTACCTGGCCGAGCTGCCCCAGTGGCAGATCGTCGAGCGCGATGGCATCATGCAACTGGAGCGGGTCTTTACCTTCCGCAACTTCCAGCAGGCCCTGGCCTTCACCAATCGGGTGGGGGAGATCGCCGAGGCCGCCGGCCACCATCCGGCCCTGCTCACCGAGTGGGGCCGAGTCACGGTGACCTGGTGGTCCCACGAGATGAAGGGCCTGCACAAGAACGACTTCATCCTAGCCGCCAGAACCGACGAGGTAGCAGCGTAAATGTTCGAGCAGATTCAGCGGGTGCCCGGGGATGCCATCCTCGGGCTGATCGAGGCCTTCAACAAGGACACCAACCCCAACAAGGTGGACCTGGGGGTCGGGGTCTATCGTGATGCCAAGGGCAACACCCCGGTAATGCGCGCCGTCAAGGAGGCCGAGGCGCTGCTGCTGAAGAACGAGACCACCAAGACCTATATCGGCTCCCATGGCTCCCCCCGCTATGCCAAGGTGATCCTGCCGCTGATCTTCGGTGCCGACTCCCCGGTGCTGGACGCCGGTCGCGCCAGTGCCACCCAATCCCCGGGCGGCACCGGTGCCCTGCGCCTGGCTGCCGACTTCATCAAGAGCCAGCTGCCCGGCAAGGGCATCTGGGTCAGCGATCCCACCTGGCCGAATCACCTGGGCATCTTCGAGGCCGCCGGCCTCAAGCTCGGCAAGTACCCCTATGTGGACGCCGAGAACCGCCTCGACTTCGCCGGCATGCTGGCCGCCCTCAAGGAGATCCCGGTGGGCGACGTGGTGGTGCTGCATGCCTGCTGCCACAACCCCTCCGGCTTCGATCTCTCCCAGGAGCAGTGGCGCGAGGTGCTGGCGGTGGTCCAGGAGCGCGAGCTGCTGCCGCTGGTGGACTTCGCCTACCAGGGCTTCGGCGAGGGCCTGGACGAGGATGCCTTCGGCGTGCGCCTGCTGGCCGAGAACCTGGACGAGGTGCTGATCACCAGTTCCTGCTCCAAGAACTTCGGCATCTACAGCGAACGCACCGGCGCCATGATCGCCGTGGCCAAGACCAACGAGCAGATGGAGAACGTGCGCTCCCAGATGGCCATCGTGGCCCGGGAGAACTACTCCAACCCGCCCTCCCACGGCGGCGCTATCGTCACCGAGATCCTCGAGTCCGCCGAGCTGGCCGCCCAGTGGCGCAGTGAACTCACCGAGATGCGTGATCGCATCAACGGCCTGCGTCAGGACTTCGTGGCGGCCCTCGCGCCCCACGGCCTGGCCGAGAAGTACGCCTGCGTCGGCGAGCAGCGCGGCATGTTCTCCTACACCGGCCTCGCCCCGGAGCAGGTGGATCGCCTGCGCGACGAGTTCGGCATCTATATGGTGCGCTCCGGTCGCGCCAATGTGGCGGGCTTCTCCACCGAGAACCTGGAGTACCTGACCAAGGCCATCGCCGCGGTCAACTAAGCCGTCAGCACTCCCGCTAGTCGCAATGCCCGGGCCTTGGCCCGGGCATTGTGTTTTCTATCAGCAGCGCTCTTTGCCGGCCGCTAGCTCTCTCTTCCTTCCCTCTTCCCTCTTCCCTCTTCCCTCTTCCGGCATGATAAGCGGCATAACTTGCGCTGGTATATCAGTGGGTTAGAATCCGCTGCCTACCATCGACGGACGCCCCGCGCAAGCGAAAAATTGACCAAGCGGTCAGTTCTGGGTCAGACTGATGCCGCTAATCAAGCCTTTGCCTTGCCACAACGTCCAATAACACGAGGCCGCTATGACCACCCCCGCCGTGCACTACCCCTGGTACAAGAAGGAGGACACCGACGCCTTCTTCGCCCTCTTCCAGAACAATATCGCCAACTTCGTGATCATCGCCATCACCATGCTGGGCCTGGGCTTCCCCGCCGAGCTGGTCTTCGGCCAGGTGCTTCCCGGTGCCGCCGTGGCGGTGATGGTAGGCAACTTCTACTACGCCTACAGCGCCGCGCGCCTGGCCCGCAAGGAGAACCGCGCCGACGTTACCGCCCTCTCCTACGGCATCTCCACCCCGGTGATGTTCGTCTTCCTGTTCGGCGTGCTGCTGCCCGCCAAGCAGCTCACCGGTGACGCCGAGCTGGCCTGGAAGGTGGCGGTGGCGGCCTGCTTTATCAGCGGCGCCATCGAGGCGGTGATCAGCCTGATCGGTCGCTGGGTGCAGCGTAACCTGCCCCGGGCCGCCATGCTCGGCGCCGTGGCCGGGGTGGCGTTGACCTTTATCGCCGGCGAGATGCTCTTCAAGACCCTGGAGATCCCGGTGGTGGGCCTGCTGGTGCTGGCCATCATCATCGTCGGCCTGGTGGCCCGGGTCGCCATGCCCTTTCGCCTGCCCACCTCGCTGTTCGCGATCATCATCGGCTCGGCGCTGGCCTACCTGATCGGCGCCACCGAGGAGGGCCAGTTCGGCGACGCCTTCACCCACCTGGGCTTCTACCCGCTGCTGCCCAATATGGCCTGGTTCGAGGGCCTGGGGCTGCTCTTCACCAGCATGCTGGCGATCCTCACCGTGGTGCTGCCCATCACCCTCTACAACGCCATCGAGACCATGAACAACGTGGAGGCCATGGAGGCCGCCGGCGACAAGTACGACGTCCGCGAGTGCCAGGCGGTGGATGGCGTGGGCACCATGCTCGGCGCCCTGTTCGGCGGCGTCTTCCCCACCACCGTCTATATCGCCACCGTGGGCGCCAAGTGGATGGGTGCCGGCCGCGGCTACAGCCTCCTCAATGGGGCCGTCTATGCCATCGCCACCATGTTCGGCCTGATCGCCGTCCTGGCGGCCATCATCCCGGTCTCGGTGGTGGCGCCGATCCTGGTCTTCGTCGGCATGTCGATGATCGCCACCGCCTTCCAGGCCAATGACACCCGCTACTACCCGGCGGTGGCCCTGGCCATGCTGCCCTACTTCGCCAACTACGTGATGACCCGCTTCGGCCGCGCCGCCGAGGAGACCGTGGCCGGCATCTCCAGCGGCATCGTGCCCCTGGGCCAGGGCGCCATGTTCACCGCCATCATGCTGGGGGCCATGACCGTCTCGGTGATCGACCAGCAGTTCCGCCGCGCCGCGGCCTTCGCCCTGGTGGCGGCGGGCTTCTCCTTCGTGGGCCTGATGCACGCCCCCAAGCTGGCCTTCAATGCCGCCCCGGACTTCGCCCTGGGCTATGTGGTGATGGCGGCCTTCTTCGCCTACTTCGCGCTCCAGGGTGCCAAGCAGGAACGTCCCCTGCCCTCCGGTGATTAACCACAAGGCAAATTGATGGACTGCGCTGGGGGTAAGGCGCAGCGAGGTTTTTTTGACCAGGGACGGCAAAAGTAGCGCCCATGGAAGGGTTTACAGCGCCTCGCGAAGACTTCGCCCCCAGCGTCCACCCAGCTTGTGTCATCGGTAAATATCGCGCCCCAACGCAAAACGGCCCCGCCAATTGGCGGGGCCGTTTGCCTCTTGGGCGAGGGGCTCAGGCGGCGTAGCGCGCCACGTCCAGTCCCTTGGGATCGATGCCGGGACGGCGCCCGCTCATCAGGTCGGCGAGTAGCTGACCGGAACCGCAGCTCATGGTCCAGCCCAGGGTGCCATGGCCGGTGTTGAGCCACAGGTTGTCATACTTGGTGCCGCCGATAATCGGCGTGGAGTCCGGGGTCATGGGGCGCAGGCCGGTCCAGAACTCCGCCCGCGCCATGTCGCCGCCCTCGGGGAAGACATCCTTCACCACCATGCTGATGGTGGCGCGGCGCTTCTCCAGCAGGCTCAGGTCGTAGGAGGCCAGCTCGGCGGTACCGCCGACCCGGATGCGGTCGTCGAAGCGCGAGATCGCCACCTTGAAGGTCTCGTCCATCACCGTGGACTGGGGCGCGCCGCCGTCGTCCACCACCGGGATGGTCAGGCTGTAGCCCTTCACCGGGTAGATGGGCAGGCGGATATCCAGGTCCTTGACCAGCATCGGCGAGAAGCTGCCCAGGCAGACCACATAGGCGTCGGCGGTGAGCTCGCCGGCGCTGGTCACCACGCTCTCCACCCGGCCGGCGCTGCGCTTGATGCGCTCGATGGTCACGCCGAAGCGGAACTCGACGCCCAGCTGGTCGCGGCAGTAGTCGGCCAGGCGGTTGGTGAAGAGGTGGCAGTCGCCGGTCTGGTCATCCGGCAGGTGCAGGCCGCCGACGAACTTGCCGGGCACCCGGTTGAGGGCCGGCTCCACCGCCTTGACCTGCTCGGCATCGAGCAGGTCATGACGCACGCCGCACTGGGCCAGCACCTTCATGTCCTTGGCCACGGCCTCCACCTGGTAGTCGTGGCGGAACAGCTGCAGCAAGCCGCGCTGGCGATCCTCGTAGCGGATGCCGGTATCGGCGCGCAGGGTATCGATGCAGTGGCGGCTGTATTCCGCCACCCGCACCATGCGCTCCTTGTTCACGGCATAGCGGTCGGCGGTGCAGTTGTTGAACATCTGCATCATGAAGCGCGCCATGGAGGGATCCATCTTGGGCTGGATCTTCAGCGGGGCGTGCTCCTGGAACATCCACTTGACCGCCTTCTGGGGAATCCCCGGCGCGGCCCAGGGGGAGGAGAAGCCGAAGGAGACCTGGCCGGCGTTACCGTAGCTGGTCTCCATGGCCGGCGCCTCCTGGCGATCGACCACCGTGACCTCATGCCCCTGACGGGCCAGATAGTATGCGCTGGTAACACCCACGACGCCGCTGCCGAGAATCAGGACCTTCATCGCCTACCCCTCTTGTCATGCCATTGTTCGGGTTGGCCGGCGACTGCCGGCGCAATGGCCGCAGTATAGGTCGGCAACGACAGGAAGATATTCCAAATACTAAGTTTTAATCATGCTTTTAAATTAAAGATTTTTAAAAACATGGCCCTATTTTATTATAGAACAGTGTTTTTAATTTGTTTCCACTACCCTACTCATTCGCGCCCGCAGCAGGCGCCGACTCCACTGCCAGGCCAGGGCCCCGGCCAGCAAATTGCCCAGCGCCGCGCCCACCGCCAGACCCACCAGGTCCCCCAATCGCGCCCCCAGCCACAGGCAAGGCAGATAGCAGAGGAAGAGGCGCGCCGCCGACATCAGCATGGAACGCAGCGGCCAGCCCAGGGCATTGCCCGCCGAGACCATCAGCATGCACACCCCCAGCAGCGCATAGCTGGGCAGCAGGTAGCGAATCAACAGGGCCAGGTCCTCCTGCACCTCGGGGCTGCCGGAGAGCCCCGCCGCTACCCAGGGGGCCAGCAGTGCCAGCAGGCCGCCCAGGACCAGCTGCCAGCCCACCACCACCCGCATCGCCAGGCGGATCAGGCGATCGACCTGGGCCCAGTCCCCGGCGCCATAGCAGCGCCCCAGCCAGGGCGGCAACGACATGGTCAGCGCCAGCACCACCACCAGCGAGAGGGTCTCCAGGCGGCTAGCCAGGCCCCAGGCGGCCACGCTGGCCTCCCCCAGGGTGGCCACCACGGCGATCGCCAGCATGGCCGCCAGGGGCGGCATCAACTGTCCTACCATGGCCGGCCCGGCGATGCCCAGGAAGGGCCGCGCCGAGCGCCGCGCCTCCTCGGCCAGTCCCTCGACGGCAAGCCAGGCCTGGCCGGCCAGGCGCCGAGCGACGATCCCCAAGCCCAGGGCGAAGGCCATTACCGTGGCCCAGGCGGCGCCGGGCAGGCCCCACCCCTCCCAGGAGCCCAGGCCGAAGATCAGCAGCGGGTCCAACACCAGGTTGGCCAGGCTGGTCACCACCATCAGCTTGCCGGGGAGGCGGGTATCGCCATGGGCGCGAAACAGGCTATAGAAGAAATAGAGCAGGGCCCCCAGCCAGGCGGCCAACAGTTGGGGTGCCCAGTAGGCGTGGATCAGGCCCAGGGTCGCCGCATCGGCCCCCAGCAGGGCGAAGACGGGCGCCTGGATCAGCCACAGCAACAGCGCCAGGCCACCCAGCACCGCGGCACCCAGCAGCAGCACCAGGCTGCCCAGGCGGCGGGCCCGCTGCGCCTCGCCGGCGCCCAGGGCCCGGGAGATCAGGGCGGCGATGGCGATCCCCAGGCCCACCTGGATGCCGATAATCAGGAAACTGAGGGGGAAGGTGTAGGCCTGCGCCGCCAGGGGCGCGGTGCCCAGGCGGGCGATAAAGGCACTGTCGGTAAGCTGAAAGCCCAGCAGGGCCAGCACCCCGAGGGTCATGGGCCAGGTCTGGCGCCATAGCTGGCGGGCCAGGCTCGCCGAGGAAACGGTGGATGCGGACACGATGGCTCCGAGGTAAAACGTTAGCCGGCTAGTGTACCGCTTCTCCCCCTCGGAGGCAGGTCGCGTCAGTTGGTCAGGCCATCGCCATCCACCACCAGGGCCCCCAACAGGCGGCGGGTATCCTCGGCGGTCATCGGCTTGAAGCAGTAGTAGCCCTGTACCAGGTCACAGCCCAGGTCCCTCACCAGCTCCAGTTGCTCCTCGTTCTCGACCCCCTCGGCCACCACCTCCAGGCCCAGCTGATGGCCGATAAATACCGCCGCCGCCATGATCGCCCGGTCGCTGGGCTGATCCGGGGCATCATGCACGAAGCTGCGATCCACCTTGAGGGAGGTCACCGGAAAGAGCTTGAGGTAGCTCAGCGAAGAGTAGCCGGTCCCGAAGTCGTCGATGGCGATCTTCATACCGCGATGATAGAGACGCCGCAGGTTGTCGAGCAGGCCGGTATTGGCCTTGATCAGCACGTTCTCGGTGAGCTCGATACCGATGTCAGCGGGCTCCAGGCCATATCGCTCCAGGGCCGCCTCGAGTCGGGTGAAGAGTTCGGGATGCGCCACCTGGCGCCCGGACAGATTGATATCGATACGGTAGTCGCCGAGGCCCTCGTTCTTCCATTCCGCCCGCTGGCGACACGCCTCCTCGATGACCCAATCGCCGATGCGCTCGATCAGTTGGGAGCGCTCCGCCACCGGGATAAACTCCGCCGGCGACACCACCCCACCCTCCCGGGGAAACCAGCGCAGCAGCGCCTCCAGCTGCTCCACCCGACCGCTCACCGCCGAGACCTGGGGTTGATAGAAGAGTTGCAGCTCGCCCAGGCGCAGCGCCTGCTGCAGGCGCTCCACCATCTGATGCTCGTGGACCAGATCGTCCTGGAGTTTCTGATTGAAGAACCAGTAGTGCTGGGTGGCAGAGAGCTTGGCCCGATTCTTGGCCACATCGGCGTTGTGAATCAGCTCCAGGGCCGTGGTGCCATTATCGGGGAAGAGGCTGATACCCAGGCTCGCGGTGATATGCACCTCCCGCTCGCCGACCTGAAAGGGCAGCAGGAAGGCGTGCAGCACCTTGTCGACCAGGCGCATGGCGTCACTATCGTCGCGCAGCTGGCCGAAGGCCATCACGAATTCGTCGCTGCCGAAGCGCGACAGCAGGTCGGAGCTGCGTTGGCAGTTGCGTAGCCGTCGCGCCACCTGACGCAGCAGCATATCGCCCTGGGCATAGCCCTGGGCGTCATTGATTTCGGCGAAGCCATCCAGGTCGATAAACAGCACCGAGAGGCCATGGGCCTGGCGTCGGCAACTCTCCAACCGCTCTTCCAGTTCGGTCTCGAAGGCGCGGCGGTTGGGCAGCAGGGTCAGGGTGTCGAAGCGAGTCACGAACTCCAGGTCCCGGTGGGCCTGCTTCTGTACCGAAAGGTCCACGTCGACGCAGAACATCAGGGGATCTGCGGTCTGCTCACCGAGCATCACATGGTGGGAGAAGACCGCCACCGGGGCACCGGACTTGTGACGTAGCTCCAGCTCCGAGGCGGGAATCTCGATGCCTCGCTCCACCCAGGCATGGTGAGCACTGATGACCCCCTCGCGCATGACCCCGGGGATGATCAGGTCCTCCAGCAGCTGGCCCTGGGCCTCCTCCGGTAGATAGCCGTAGAGGTGGGTACTGGCGGCATTCCAGTAGATCACCCGTCGCTGGCGATCATAGCCCTGCACCGCCACCTTGGGCAGGCTCTCCAGCAGGGCACGAAAGCGCTGTTCGCTCTCGCTATGGCGGCGCTGCACGTCGACCAGCTGACGCGAGGTATCGCTCCGCGGGCGACGCTGCGACGGCCAGCGGTACAACAGCAGTGCCGTGACCAGGGCACCGACGACCGCCACCAGGCTCATCCCCGGCGACGGCCACGCCATCCCCCCAAGGGTCAGGAAAGCGCCGAGCACCCCCATCAACACCACGCGATCCACAGACAGCCAGCCGGCCCTCGGGCCGAGTATTGGGCGGGACTTTGCCGGCACGAGTCTCATCCATCCACAGTCAATGAAATGCGCAATTCTACCGCATTGCGCCCGGATAGCGCGGAATCCTTCTTACTTAACCTAGCAGGTCGCCGAGCATCCGCCCGGCGGCCTGCCAACGCAGCATCATCTCTCGATAGGCGCTCCTGCCGCCTCATGGGCCCCTCCTCATAGATACATTTCTTTGACATTTCGTATCACTTGTTTTCACTCTTTAACTGTTGCCACGGCAACGGCTCCCATCCTGACGCCGCCTCCCGGCGGCATCCCAATGAGGATAGACCCATGAAACAGGAAAGCCTTAAACACGGTTTCGATCTCTCGACCCTGATCGCCGAGACTCCCGCTCCCTACTGGCAGCCGGAGGTGTCCCGGACCCTGACTCACCAGGACTGGTGCGTCACCGATGTCTCACCACACCTCGACCTGGACGCCTGGGGTAGCTTCCTGGCGACCCTGCCCCGGGACCCTTACGTCAATCGCCGCTGGAAGCGCATGGCCTGGTTCTCGGTGGCCGACGATGGCGCCGTGGAGGTGATGGGCGACTGCCCCATGGCCCAGGGAGGGCGGTTCAACGATGCCGACAGCATGGCCGACAAGCTGCGTTACTACCCGAGCCTGGAGGAAGAGTTCCTGGAACGCGCCGATGTGCACGACTTCGTGCGCCACTGGGCACGGCTCTGGGGCATCGGTCCCAGGGAACCGATCCTGATGCAGATCACCGGGGTGCGTGGCAAGGGCACCCACGACCCCCTCCAGGGTCAGGGCATTCATGCCGATGGTTGCCGCTTCCTGAGCATCCTGGTACTCAATCGTGACAATGTGGCCGGGGGCACCAGCCGAGCCTATGCCGACAAGGCCGGCAGCCGGGTACTGATGGAGCATACCCTGGCCCCGGGGGAGATCCTTCACCTGCGCGACGACCGGCTCTTCCATAGCGCCGATGCCCTGCATCAGATGGCGCCGGAGGCCCCCTTCGAGCGCTTTATCGTGATCATCAACAGTCGCTTCGTGGACCCCTTCCAGAACAAGATGCTCAAGCGCTACTTCCCGGATTCGGTACTCGATCCCCAATAACCCATCGCCATAAAAAAACGCCGGCTCCTTCAGGGAGCCAGCGTTCTCGTTCGAGCCAGGGGAGATTACTGGCGAATGCCCTCGAAGGTGACGTAGAGCTCGAGCTCGTGCATCGCCTCGGGGAAGGCACTCATGTCGATGCCGTAATCGGCCAGGGTCAGGGTGGTGCTGCCCTCGAAGCCGGCGCGGTAGTTGCCCCAGGGGTCGTCGCCCTCGCCCATCAGGGTCACCGGCATCTCGATGGCCTGGGTCTGCCCCTTGAGGGTCAGCTCGCCGCTGAGCAGCCCTTCGCCCTCGCCGGTCGGCGCGAAGCCGGTGGAAACGAAGGTGGCGGTGGGGAAGCTGTCGGCGCCGAGGAAATCGTCGCTGAGGATATGCCGATCGCGCTCGGCATGGTTGGTGTTAAGGCTGTCGATCTGCACCTCCATCTCGACGCCGGACGCCTCGGGGTTCTCCGGGTCGTAGCTGAAGCCGCCGTCGAAGGTCTCGAAGCTGCCCAGGATATAGGAGAAACCCAGGTGGCTGATCTTGAACTGCACGAAGGCATGCTGCCCTTCGGTATCGATCACATAGTCGGCGGCCTGGGCCTGACCCAGCGGAATCAGGGCGGCGGCGGCCAAAGTGGCCAGGGCGGTCTTCTTCAGCATAAATCACTCCTTGTGGTTCAGCGTCGGTCCCCGGGGCCCCCGGGGACAGGATAACGAAGGGGTCAGCGGGAACGTGCCACCACCATGCGCGTCAACACGTCATGGCGGCCGAGGAAGTGGTGCTTGAGGGCGGCCAGGGCATGCAGGCCGGCCAGACTCATCAGCGCCACAGCACTATACCAATGCACGACGCCGGCGATGGACGCCTGGTCGGGCAGGCCGCTGATCAGTGCCGGCACCTCGAACCAGCCGAAGACGTCGATGCCGCGGCCCTTGGCCGTGGAAATCAGGTAGCCACTGACCATCACCGCCAGCATCAGGCCATAGAGGCCGATATGGCCGAGGTGGGCGGCCAACCGCTCGAGACGCTTGCCGGGTACCCGGGGCGCCGGCTGCACCAGCCGCCAGACCAGCCGCGCCAGGGTCAAGCCCAGCACGAGCATCCCCAGGGAGCGGTGCCACCAGGGCGCCAGGTTGTACCAGGCGTCATAGTAACCGAGGTCGGTCATCCACCAGCCCAACACGAAGAGCCCGATGATCGCCACGGCACTGATCCAATGCATGGCGATGGTGATCCAGCCCCAGCCGCTGCGGTGATTGCGCCACATCCTCGACGTCCTCTTGAGAAACGATAAGGCGCAGCTTAATCACTCGGCGAGGGGGACACACCCCCGGGAGGGTAAAGGGATTATTTCCCTGGAAGAAACAGTGTCTGGGGAACTTCTTGGCCAGGCCCCGAAACGACGCTCGCCCCGAAGGGCGAGCGTCGGTGCCGGAACGGGGCGGCGCTATGAAAGGGCATCCAGGCCGCGGGCCAGATCCGCCTTGAGATCCTCCAGCGACTCCAGCCCCACGGCGATGCGGATCAACCCCTGGCTGATGCCGGCGGCCTCCCGCTGGGCATCGCTCAGGCGCCCATGGGTGGTGGTGGCGGGATGGGTGATGGTGGTCTTGACGTCGCCCAGGTTGCCGGTGATGGAAAGCAGCCGGGTGGCATCGATCACCGACCAGGCGCCCTCACGCGCGCCCTTGACCTCGACCCCCAGCACGGCGCCATAGCCCTGCTGCTGGCGGCTCGCCAGGTCATGCTGGGGATGGCTCTCCAGCCCGCTGTAGTAGACCCGGGTCACCGCCGGGTGCGCCTCCAGCCACTGGGCCAGGGCCAGGGCCTGGTCGCAGTGGGCACGCATGCGCAGCCCCAGGGTCTCGAGGCCCTTGGTGAAGATCCAGGCATTGAAGGGGCTCATGCAGGGGCCGCAGGTGCGCACCACCCCGAACAGCTCCTCCAGCTCCTGGTTGCGCCCCACCACGGCGCCGCCGATGGCGCGCCCCTGGCCATCCAGGTACTTGGTGGCGGAGTGAATCACCAGGTCGGCGCCGAGCGCCAGGGGCTTCTGCAGCGCCGGGGTCAGGAAGCAGTTGTCGATGGCGAGCAGCGCCCCGTGACGATGGGCGATCTCGGCGAGCGCGGCGATATCCACCAGCTCGGAGAGCGGGTTCGACGGCGTCTCGGCGAACAGCAGCTTGGTGGCCGGGGTGATGGCGGCCTCCCAGGCGTCGAGGTCGGCCAGTTCCACGTAGCGGGTGATGATGCCGAACTTGCCCAGGTACTTGTCGAACAGGCTGACGGTGGAGCCGAACAGCGAGCGCGACGCCACGATCTCGTCCCCCGCCTTCAGCAGCGCCAGGGCGGTAGAGAGGATGGCGGCCATGCCGGAGGCGGTGGCCACGCAGCGCTCGCCTCCTTCCATGGCCGCCAGGCGCTCCTCGAAGGTGCGCACCGTGGGGTTGGTGAAGCGGGAGTAGACGTTGCCCGGCTCCTCGCCACCGAACTTGCGCGCCGCCTCGGCGGCGCTGCCATAGACGAAGCTGGAGGTGGGGAAGATCGGCTCGCCATGCTCCTGCTCCGCGGTGCGCCGGTGGCCGGCGCGGATCGCCAGGGTCTCCAGCGACCAGTCGGCTTCGAACGGATGATTGTGGTCCATGACCTGCCCCTTAGTCGTCGATATCGTCGTCCTGGTTATGCATGCCCACCAGGGCATGATCGCCGGCGCTCTGCTGCTTGGCGCTGTCGTTGCGCGAGGCCTCCAGGGCCGCCAGGTAGGCGTCGTCGATATCACCGGTCACATAGTTACCGTCGAACACCGAGCAGTCGAACTCCTGCATCGCCGGGTTGACCTCGCGGCAGGCGCTCTTCAGGTCCTCGAGGTCCTGGTAGAAGATGCGATCGGCGCCGATCAGCTCGCCCACCTCGGCCTCGCTGCGCCCATGGGCGATCAGCTCGTTGGCCGCCGGCATATCGATGCCGTAGACATTGGGGTAGCGCACCGGCGGCGCGGCGGAGGCGAAGTAGACCTTGTTGGCGCCGGCTTCCCGGGCCATCTGGATGATCTGCTTGCAGGTGGTACCACGCACGATGGAATCATCCACCAGCAGCACGTTCTTGCCCTTGAACTCGATATCGATGGCGTTGAGCTTCTGGCGCACCGACTTCTTGCGCTGGGTCTGGCCCGGCATGATAAAGGTGCGGCCGATATAGCGGTTCTTCATGAAGCCTTCGCGGAAGGTGACCCCCAGGTGCTGGGCCAGCTCCAGGGCCGAGGTGCGCGAGGTATCGGGGATCGGGATGACCACGTCGATATCGTGCTCCGGCCAGTCGCGCAGGATGCGATCGCCCAGCTTGCGGCCCATCTGCATGCGGGTGCCATACACATAGGCGCCGTCGAGGATGGAGTCCGGGCGCGCCAGGTAGACGTGTTCGAAGATACAGGGCGAGAGCGTCGGGGCGTCGGCGCACTGCTGGGTATGGATCGCGCCGGCCATGTCGACGAAGATCGCCTCCCCCGGCGCCAGGTCGCGATGCAGCTCGAAGCCACCCACGTCGAGGGCCACCGACTCGGAGGCGATCATCACCTCCTGGTGGCCACCCTCGTCCTGGCGGGCACCGTAGACCACCGGGCGGATGCCATGGGGGTCGCGGAAGGCCACCATGCCGAAGCCGTTGATGATGGCCACCGCCGCATAGCCGCCCTGGCAGCGCCGATGCACGCGACGCACCGCGTCGAAGACATCCTCCGGCGACAGGTAGAGGCCCTGCTTGCCCAGCTCGTGGGCGAAGACATTGAGCAGCACCTCGGAGTCGGAGCTGGTGTTGATATGACGCAGGTCGGTGGAGAAGAGCTCCTGCTTGAGCTGATCGGAGTTGGTCAGGTTGCCGTTATGGGCCAGGGTGATGCCGTAGGGAGAGTTCACGTAGAAGGGCTGTGACTCCGCCTCGCTGGAGGAGCCGGCGGTGGGATAGCGCACATGACCGATGCCCAGGTTGCCCTTGAGGCGCGCCATATGGCGGGTATGGAAGACGTCCCGCACCAGGCCATTGCTCTTGCGCAGCAGGAAGCGGCCCTCATGCCAGGTCATCATACCGGCGGCATCCTGCCCTCGGTGCTGGAGGACCGTCAGGGCATCATAGAGCGCCTGATTGACTGCCTGATTGGCCATAAGGCCCACGATACCGCACATTCCGCCTTACCTCGCTTGCATTGACTCGCTTGCATTGACCCACCGCGGCCACGGCCGCGGCGGTAAATTCTTGCCGCCGCCCTCAGGGGGTCTCGGTCGGCTCCGCCTCCCCGCCGCGCATGTCCGGCAGGGAGAGTTCGCGCCACTGCTCCAGGCGCTCGGGTTCGTTGAACTCCCAGGCCTCGAACTGGCTCACCGCCCAGTCGCGCAACTGCTCGAAGGGCGGGCGCAGCTCGGCCTGCTGCCAGGCCTCGAGCTGGGCCAGGGGCGTCAGGGAAATCAGAATCGTCACCAGCACCAGGATGGCACCGCCCTTGAGGGTGCCGAAGGCCGCCCCCATCAGCCGGTTGAAGACGCCCATGCCGACCCACTCCACGGCGGCATGCAGCAGGCGGATCACGATGCCGCTGGCGATCACCACGCCGAGGATCACCAGGATAAAGGCCAGCACCAGGCGGGCATCGGCGCTGTCGATCAGCCCGCTCAACAGCTCCGCCACCGGCTCGGCCAGGAAACGCGCCGCCAGCAGCGCCAGGATCCAGGCCCCCAGGCCCAGGGCCTCGCGCACCAGGCCGCGCATGAAACCGGTGAGCATGGTGATGGCCAGCACCGCCAGGAAGGCCCAGTCGAGCCAGGTCAGCGTCATGGTGTCACTCCCTTACCCGGATCAGCAGGCCCTGGATATTGGCCCTCTCCTTGAGCTCGCCACGGGCCCGCTCCCCCGCCTCGGAGCTCTCGAAGGGGCCCACATAGACGGTGGTCAGGCCGTTGTCCCGGGGACGCCGATAGGCGTTGAAGCCCTGCTCACCGAGCTGGCGCTCCAGGCGCTCGGCATTGGCCGGCTCGCCGAAGCTGCCCGCCTGCACCGCCCAGTCACCGACCGCCGGCGGCCGAGAGTCCCCGCCGTTCTGGGCGGCCTGGGCCAGCTCGGCGATGGGATCCGCCGCCGGTTCACTGGGTGCCGGTTCAGGCTCCGGTGTGGCCTGGGGCTCGGGGATGGCGGCCACCTCGGGCGACTCGGGCGACTCGTCCGTCTCATCCGCTATCGTCGCCTCGGGCAGCGCCGTCACCCCGAGCGACGAACTCGACTCGTCATCGCCGCGCTCGGCCTCGAGCTCGCCCTCGAGGCTCGCCGGGGGCGCGGGTTCCGCCACCGGGTTGCGATCCACCTCGATGGGCTGCTCGATGGTCAGCACCGGCCGCGGCCGCTCCTCCCGGGGCGCGGGCTCATCGAACAGCATGGGCACGAAGATCACCCCCAGGGCAACCAGGATCAAGCCACCGCTCAGGCGCTCACGCATTCCATACTTCATCGGAACCTCCCCCGATCCTGGATCGTTGTGGCGGCCCAGCCGGCCAGCACCTCGACCAGGGTAACGATCATGACTGCCAGCCGGCCAGCACCTCGGCCACGGTGAAGAAAGAGCCACAGACCAGCACCTCATCGGCCTCGCCCAGCCGCGGGGCGAGCCAGTCGGCGCCGGCCCGGGGCGAGTCGAGCTCGGCGAGTACCGCGCCGCCGGCGCTACGCACCACCTCGGCCAGGGCGGCGGCGGTGCGGGTCCGCTCCCCTTCCAGGGTGGCACAGACCCAGCCATCGATCACCGGGGCCAATTCCGTTACCACCCCTTGAGCATCCTTGTCACCGAGCATGCCCAGCAGCGCATAGCGCCTGGCGCCCGATGCCAGGGGGCGCTCGCCGAGGCGCGCCGCCAAATAGGCCGCGGCGTGGGGATTATGCCCCACGTCCAGGCACCACTGACCCCGCCACTGCATGCGCCCGGCCAGGGTCACGCCGGCCAGGGCCCGACGACAGGCCTCGGCCTTCAGGGTCACCCCCGCCAGCGCCAGGGCCTGGAGCGCCGTGGCGGCGTTGTCCAGGGGCAGGCCCGGGTCGGGCAGCGCCTCGAGTCGCAGGGCTGCGCCCTCGGCATTCAGGCCCTGCCAGGCCCAGCCGTCGCCGGCGGCTTCGCGGTGGTAATCCTCGCCCAGGGTGTGGCACACCGCCCCCAGCGTATCGGCCACCTCGGCCACGCTGGCGGGCAGGCTAGTGCTGCCCAGCACCGCCGGACGCCCCGGGCGCAGGATGCCGGCCTTCTCGCGGCCGATCCCCTCCAGGTCATCGCCCAGGAAGGCGGCATGATCCTGGGCCACGGTGGTGACCACCGCCACGTCCGGGTCGATCACGTTGACCGCATCCAGGCGCCCGCCGAGCCCCACCTCGAGGATGGCAAGCGCCGGGCGGCGCCGGGCGATGGCCCAGAGCGCCGCCAGGGTGCCCGCCTCGAAATAGGTCAGGCTCACCGTCTCGCCCTCGAGGCGCGCCGCCTCCACCGCCTCGAAGCCGGCGATCAAGGTGACGTCGTCGGCCTCCTCGCCATCGAAGCGCAGCCGCTCGTTGTAGCGCAGCAGATGCGGCGAGGTGTAGCTGGCGGTACTCAGCCCATGGGCACGCCCCAGGGCCTCCAGCATGGCCACCGTGGAGCCCTTGCCGTTGGTGCCGGCCACGGTGATCACCCGCTCGGCGATGGGGCCCGCCTCGAGGCCCAGGCGCCGGGCGACCCTGGCCACCCGCTCCAGGCCCAGGTCGATGCTCACCGGGTGCTGGCGTTCGAGGCGTTCCAGCCAGGCGTTGAGGGTCGAGGGCGTATCACTCATCGCTTAACGGGCGCCCTGGGCACTGTCGTCACCGGCATCGGCCTCCGGTTCGCCGGCCAGCGGCGCCTCTTCGGCGGCGGGAGCCGCCTCCGCCTGAGCCAGCGACGGCTGGCCGCTGAGCTTGCGCAGCACGCCACCCAGGCGGGTGCGCATCTCGTTGCGGTGGACGATCATGTCGACCGCGCCATGCTCGAGGAGGAACTCGCTGCGCTGGAAGCCTTCCGGCAGCTTCTCGCGCACGGTCTGCTCGATCACCCGCGGCCCGGCGAAGCCGATCAGCGCATTGGGCTCGGCCACGTTGAGGTCGCCGAGCATGGCCAGGGAGGCGGAGACGCCGCCATAGACCGGGTCGGTGAGCACCGAGATATAGGGCACCCCGGCCTGCTTGAGCTTCTCCAGGGCCGCCGAGGTCTTGGCCATCTGCATCAGCGAGAACAGCGCTTCCTGCATCCGCGCCCCGCCGGAGGCGGCGAAGCAGACCAGCGGGATGCCCTCTTCCAGGGCCCGGCTGGCGGCGCGCACGAACTTCTCGCCCACCACGGCGCCCATGGAACCGCCCATAAAGGTGAACTCGAAGGCCACCGCCACCACCGGCAGGCCATCCAGGCTGCCGCGCATGGCCACCAGGGCATCCTTCTCGCTGGTGCCCTTCTGGGCCGCGACCAGGCGATCCTTGTACTTCTTGGAATCACGGAACTTGAGGCGATCCGTCGGCTCCAGGTCGGCGCTGATCTCCTCGCGGCCCTCCTTGTCGAGGAACCACTGCAGCCGCTTGCGGGCGGTCAGGCGCAGGTGGTGATCACACTTGGGACAGACGTTGTGATGCTTCTCGAGCTCGGGGAGGTAGAGCACCGCCTCGCACTTGGGGCACTTGCGCCACAGGCCATCGGGAACGCTCGCACGGCGATCCTTGCGCTGAATGCGCCCCATGGACGGCACGATCTTGTCAAGCCAGCTCATAGCAGAAGAATTCCATCATAGGCGGCCCGGCAATCGCCGGGCCTGCAGTGAGTCAATACGGGTGCCGCGACGGCTCAGGCATCCAGGGCCTGGCGCATCTCGCCGAGCACCTTCTTCAATACCGGGGCGATGCCCTCCGGGGCCTCGCCCCCTTCGGCGATCCGGCTGACCAGGGCACTGCCGACGATCACACCGTCGGAGACACCCCCCACCGCCGCCGCCGAGGCGCCATCGCGGATGCCGAAGCCGACGCACAGCGGCAGGTCGGTCAGGCGCCGCAGCGGCGCCAGGTGGCTGGCCACGTCGCCGGCATCCAGTTGGGCCGAGCCGGTCACCCCCTTGAGGGAGACATAGTAGAGATAGCCCTCGCCATGGGCGCATATTGTAGCGGCCCGAGCCTCGGAGGTGGTAGGGGCCACCAGGAAGATCATCGCCAGGCCGCGGGCCTTGAGAATCGGCCCCAGTTCCTCGGCCTCCTCCGGCGGCATGTCGACGATCAGCACCCCGTCGACGCCGGCGCTCGCGGCGGCATCGGCGAAGGCCTCGTAACCCAGCCGCTCGATGGGGTTGAGGTAGCCCATCAGTACCACCGGGGTGGTGGCATCCTGGCGACGGAACTCGCTGACCATCTCGAACAGGTGGCTCAGCCGCACGCCCTTGGCCAGGGCGCGCTCGCAGGCCTTCTGGATCACCGGGCCATCGGCCATGGGGTCGGAGAAAGGCACCCCCAGCTCGATCACGTCGGCGCCCGCCTCCACCAGGGCATGCATAAAGCCCACGGTGTGCTCGGGCCCCGGGTCCCCGGCGGTGAGGTAGGGAATCAGGGCCTTGCGGCCCTGCGCCTTGAGGTCGGCGAAGCGTTGGTCGATACGATTCATCGGGGCGTCCTTAGATTACGATGCCGTCGAGCTTGGCAACGGTCATGATGTCCTTGTCACCGCGGCCGGAGAGGTTGACCACGATATGCTGATCGGGGCGCATCGTCGGCGCCAGCACCTTGGCATAGGCCAGGGCATGGGCGGATTCCAGCGCGGGCATGATGCCCTCGACCCGGGTCAGCTCGCGGAACGCCTCGAGCACGGCGTCGTCGTTGGCGGTCACGTACTCGACCCGCCCCACGTCCTTCCACAGGGCGTGCTCGGGGCCGACGCCGGGGTAATCCAGGCCGGCGGAGATGGAGTGAGTATCGCTGACCTGCCCCGCTTCGTCGGACATCAGGTAGGTGCGGTTGCCATGCAGCACGCCGCGCGGCGCATTGGAGGCCAGCGGCGCGGCGTGGCGACCGGTCTCGACGCCGTCGCCGCCCGCCTCGACCCCGTACATCTTCACCTCGTCGTCCTCGACGAAGGGGTAGAAGAGCCCCATGGCGTTGGAGCCGCCACCGACGCAGGCCACCAGGGCGTCCGGCAAACGGCCGATCTGCTCCAGGGACTGGCGGCGCGCCTCGCGGCCCACCACGGCATTGAAGTCGCGCACCAGCATCGGGTAGGGATGCGGGCCGGCCACGGTGCCGATGATATAGAAGGTGTTGTCGACGTTGGTGACCCAGTCGCGCAGCGCCTCGTTCATGGCGTCCTTGAGGGTGCGGGTGCCGGACTCCACCGGAATCACCCTGGCGCCCAGCAGCTGCATGCGGTAGACGTTGAGCTTCTGGCGCTCGACGTCTTCGGCGCCCATATAGACCTCGCACTCCAGGCCCAGGCGCGCCGCCACCGTGGCGGTGGCCACGCCGTGCTGGCCGGCGCCGGTCTCGGCGATGACCCGCGGCTTGCCGCTCTTCTTGGCCAGCAGGGCCTGGCCGATGGTGTTGTTCACCTTGTGGGCGCCGGTGTGGTTGAGGTCTTCCCGCTTCAGCCAGATCTGCGCGCCACCCAGCTCCCGTGACCATCGCTCGGCATGATAGAGCGGCGAGGGACGACCCACATAGTGGGCCAGGTCACGGTCGAATTCGGCCTGGAAGTCGGGATCGTCGCGAAGGCTCGCGTAGATGCTCTCCAACTCCTCCAGGGCGAAGCTCAACGTTTCCGATACGAACCGGCCGCCGTAGGGGCCGAAGTGGCCACGGGCATCGGGCAGTCGGGTCAGGTCGCTGAACTTGGTCACGAAAGACACCTCACAGGGTCGCTTGGGCTTGGATGGGATGGCTCAGGAATACCTGGCGCAGGAAGGCTGCGATCTTGGCGGGGTCCTTGACCCCGGGGGCGCTCTCCACCCCGCCGGAGACATCGACGGCGAAGGGCTGCACCGCGGCGATCGCCTGGCCGACATTGTCGGCGCTCAAGCCTCCCGCGAGAATAACAGGTTTTGCCAGGCTTGCGGGGATCCGCGACCAGTCGAAGGTCTCGCCGGTGCCCCCCGGCACGCCGGGCTTGTAGGCGTCCAGCAGCAGGGCCCGGGCGCCGGCATAGTCCGCCGCCGCGCCATGCAGATCGAGGCCCTCGCGCATGCGCAGCGCCTTGATCCAGGGCCGCGGCAGGGCCTCGCAGAACTCGGGAGATTCCTTGCCGTGGAGCTGCAGCAGATCCAGGTGCTCGGCGCAGCGGGCGATCAGCGCGGGCTCCTGGTCGACGAAGAGCCCCACCCGGGTGACGAAGGCCGGCACCCGGGCGCTCAAGGCGGCCAGGCGCTCGAGATCGAGGCCGCGCTGGCTGCCCGGCCACATCACGAAGCCCAGGGCATCGGCGCCGGCGGCCACGGCGGTGTCTATATCCGCTTCGCGGGTCAACCCGCAGATCTTGACCCGGGTACGTTGCAACATGGGGCTTACTCCTCGGCGGCGGTGAGGGAGGCGATCGGGCGGCCGCGGCGATACTCGACCATGGGGCAGTCGGGCAGGGGGCGCTCGCCGGTCCACTCGCCCAGGAAGGCCAGCAGGCTGGGGCCCAATGGCTCCCGGGGCAGCCCATAGGCCTCGTCATAGAGGGAGTCGACGAAGTGCAGGCCACAGGCCGGGGCGGTCACGGCGCCCCGGGCGCGATCCTTCAGGGTCATCAGCTCGGCCAGGTAGGTCTCGGCCTGCTCGCCGCGCCCCACCGCCACCAGGGCGCCGGCGATATTGCGAATCATATGATGCAGGAAGGCGTTGCCCTGGACGTCGATGACCACCAGGGGGCCATGGCGATGCACCTCGATAAAGTGCAGATGGCGCCAGGGGCTCTTCGACTGGCAGCCGGCGGCGCGGAAGCTGGAGAAGTCGTGCTCGCCCACCAGTACCTGGGCGGCGCGGTGCATGGCCTCGGCGTCCAGGGGGTCGCGACACCAGGTGACGTTGGCGCGCTCCAGCACCGGACGGCTGGGCTGGTTGAGGATCACGTAGCGGTAGCGCCGCGCCAGGGCCCTGAAGCGCGCATGGAAGTCGTCGGGCACCGGATGCACCCAGCGCACGGCGATATCCCGTGGCAGGTTGGCATTGACGCCGAACACCCAGGCCTTCTGGGAGCGCGGCGCCGGCGGGTCGAAATGCACCACCTGGCGGGTGGCATGCACGCCGCTGTCGGTACGGCCGCTACACAGCACCTTGACCGGGGCGGCGGCGACCCTCGACAGGGCCTCTTCCAGGGAGGCCTGCACCGAAGCGGCATGCTTGAGGCGCTGCCAGCCGCAGTAGGCGCTGCCATCGTATTCCACGCCCAGGGCCAGGCGTCCGGTCAGGGGGCGGGTCTCGTCTAGGGGCTCGAACAGGGGCATCGGCTCATCGGAGGTTGTGCTGGGCGATCAGGGCCCGCGCCTGCTCTCGTCGTTGGTCATCGCCGTCGGCCACGACGCGGGCCAGCAGCTCGGCGGCCCGCTCGCGCTCGCCCGTGTCGAGCAAGGCTTGAGCCTCGGCCAGGAGCCGCTGCGCTGCCGGGGCAGCGGCGGGAGCTTCATTATCCAGATCCGCGGGCGGGAAGGCCAGCTCCTCCACCTCCCAATCCGCGGGAATCGCCGCATCGGCCGGCGGCGCTGCCGCCTCGTCATCGCCGGTAAAGGCCACCTCGGGCTGCTGGGGCGTCTCGCCCTGGGGCTCGACGGGCTCGATCTGGGGCGGGCGATAGTCGATAATCCGCTCCCGCTCCGACGACTCGGGCCGGGGCGTCTCGCCCGCCGAGGTGCCGGGCTCGTCTCCCATATCCTGCGAGGGACCATAATCGATCATCCGCTCCACCGAGTCGGCCTGGGGCGAATAGACACTCGGCTCACCGGGGCTTGGCTCCTGGGGCTCGGCGGGAGCCGAGGGCTCGCCATCGGCCTCCGCCTGGCAGCGGGCCTGCAGGCGCGCCAGCTCGGCGGCCAGGACGGGATCGCCGTGGGCCTCGAGTAACTCGCCCTCGCGGCGTGCCGCCGCCCAATCGCGCTGCTCCACCAGCACCGTCATCAGCTTCAGGCGCAAGTCATCGCGACCGGGATCCCGGGCCAGGCTCGCCTCCAGCAATTCTCTGGCCTGGTCATAGCGGCCATAGGCGATAAAGATATCCGCCTCGCTGATCGCCTCCGCCTCGGGGAGGGCGCTACGCCCCGGCTGGGCCGGTCCGGGCACCGCCCGGGCCGGATGGGCCTCCGGCGCCGGGCTCGCCGCATAGAGCTCGGCGAAGCTCTGCCCCTCGTCCTCCTCGCTACGCCGGCGCAGCAGTGCCCAGAGCGCCAGCAGTAATGCCAGGGCGGCACCGCCCAGGGCCAGGGTATGATCCCGGGCACCGGCCCAGATCGCTCCCCACCAGGGACGATCCTGGGCCGGGGCGCCCTCGGCAGGCGTCGCGCTATCGGGCGGCACGATCCCCCCGGGGCCGGCCCCATCGGTCCCACTATCGTCGGCGGCCAGGGCCACCAACTGCTCGCGCAGGGCGGCCATCTCGTCGCGCAGGGCACCGATCTCGTCACGCAGTTCATCGCGCTCGTCGCGCAGCTCGGCCAGCTCCCCGGAGGGAATGGCCTCCTCGGCGAGCCCGGCTTCCTCCGCCGCGGACAACTGGGCCAGCAGCGGCTCGCCACTCTGCATTGGGGTGGGAGCGCTCTCCTCGACTACGTCTTTCCCTTCGGTCAGGCCATCCGCCGCGGCCAGGGCCGACGCCTGCGCTTCCTCGGCGACGGACTCTCCGAAGGCCGGCTCGATGGCGCCCTCCTCGTCGGCCTGCCCGGCCGCCTGCTCCGCCGCCAGTTCGGCATCGCTCAGCAGCACCAGCCGCGGGGCGGCCTGCTCGTCGCCGGCGCTTGGCGCCACGGCCTCGCCTTCCGCCTCTTGGGCGGCGGGCGCTGCCGGCGTCGACTCGGCGGAGGGCGCCGGAGCCTCGCCGCCTGACACCTCCGTGGTGGGTTCGGCCTCGGCCTGCGCCTCGGCCTCACCACTCTCGGGAGGCAGCGCTTCCCGGGCGGCCTCGGCCCGGGATGCGACCGCCGCAACCAGCGTCGGCATGGCGACCGGCGCCGGGGCGCCGCCGCCGCGATTGGCCCAGGCCTGATAGTGGGCCTGCACCAACTGGTCCGCCTCGGCCCGGGAGATCGCCACCAGGCCCTCGCGCCCCGGCACCCTCAGGGCAAAGCCGGCGCGCATCTGGTTGATATTGCCGTTGGGAAAGACCTCGGGGTTGGCCGCCACCAGGGCCAGCATCATCTGGTGCATGCTGACGTCGCTATCCGGGCGTAGCCGGCTGGCCACCGCCCAGAGGGTATCTCCGGAGCGCACGAAGGCGGGATCGTCTTGGGCTTGCGCCGCCGAAGAAGGGGCGGCTGGCGAGGAAGCGGTCCGGGGTGTCGCGGCAGGCGCCGGGGTCGCGGGCGTGGCCGGCACCCGGGGCGCGGCGGGCTCCCCCAGGGGGCGGTAGTCCGGGGGATCCAGCAAGAGGGTGATCTGGCGCAGTTGCTGCCCCCCCGGCCACTCCAGGTCGATCAACAGATCCAGGTAAGGCTCATTGATCGGCCGTCGCGAGTCGAGTGCCAGCACCAGGCGGGCGCCGCGGCGCTCGACCCGGAAGCCGAGGTCGCGGAGCGGCTCACTGCGGGCCAGGCCGGCGCGGGCATAGGTCTGGGCATCGGCGAGGCGCGCCTGGAAGGCCGCCGGATCGAGCCCCTGGGTATCATAGAGGGGAATGGTGGCCTCCAGGGGCGCCCCCAGGGGAGAGTGCACCTCCAGCGCCCCCACCCCCAGAGCCAGCGCCTGGGGACTGGCCAGGGAGAGTCCGAGCAGCACGGCACCCTTGAGCTTGCGTTTCATGGCGGCCACCTATGGCTAAAGTGTCACTGTTTGTCAGTGTAACACTCAAGATACCGCTCTCCGCCCCGCCTTTCCCGGGGCGTTTCAACGGCCGCTGTACAAGGGAGCCATCATGCAAAACGCCTCCCAGGGGAGGCGTTTTGCGGCTTTCGCGTTTCCGGCGCTTACTGCTGTTCGCGGAGGATCTTGAGCATCCGCTTGAGGGGCTCGGCGGCGCCCCACAGCAACTGGTCGCCGACGCTGAAGGCGGAGAGGTAGTCGCCGCCCATGGCCAGCTTGCGCAAGCGCCCCACCGGGACGCTGAGGGTACCGGTGGCCGCCGCCGGGGTCAGGTCGGCGATGGTCGCCTCCTTGTCGTTGGGCACCACCTTGACCCAGTCGTTGTGCTTGGCGATGCGCTCCTCGATCTCGTCCAGGGGCACGTCCTGCTTCAGCTTGATGGTGAAGGCCTGGCTATGGGAGCGCATGGCGCCGATACGCACGCAGAGGCCATCGATGGGGATGGGGTTGTTGTCGAGGCCGAGGATCTTGTTGGTCTCGACGCTGCCCTTCCACTCCTCCTTGCTCTGGCCGTTGTCACGCTTGACGTCGATCCACGGCAAGAGGCTGCCGGCCAGCGGCGCGGTGAAGTTCTCGGTGGGGAAGTCGCCGCCGCGCATGGCCGCGGTGACCTTGCGGTCGATATCCAGGATGGCGCTGGCCGGATCGGCGAGTTCGGAGGCCACGCTGTCGCGCAGGGCGCCCATCTGGTTGAGCAGCTCGCGCATATGCTTGGCGCCGGAGCCGGAGGCGGCCTGGTAGGTCATGGAGGTCATCCACTCGACCATACCGGCCTCGAAGAGCCCGCCCAGGCCCATCAGCATCAGCGACACGGTGCAGTTGCCGCCGACGAAGGTCTTGGCGCCCTTGGCCAGTTGAGTATCGATCACATGGCGGTTGACCGGATCCAGGACGATGGTCGCCTCGTCCGCCATGCGCAGGGTGCTGGCGGCGTCGATCCAGTAGCCCTTCCAGCCGGCCTGACGCAGGTCCTGGTAGACCGCCTGGGTATAATCGCCACCCTGACAGGTGATGACCACGTCCAGGGCCTTGAGGGCCTCCTGGTCGAAGGCATCCTTGAGGGGGGGCACTTCCACGCCGACGTCCGGGCCCGGCTGACCGACCTGGGAGGTGGTAAAGAAGATGGGCTCGATGCCCTTGAAGTCTCCGTCTTCCACCATGCGCTGCATCAGCACGGAGCCCACCATGCCACGCCAACCGACAAAACCGACTTTCAACATGTGAATGTCCTCCTGAAAAAATGTGTGCCTCCCCTTTCGAGGGGAGGAAGCGCCCGCGGGTGCCACGGGCGCAACGATACCGAGGGCGCGTTTAGAGCGCCTCGAAGGCGGCCAGTACGGCGTCGCCCATCTCGGTGGTGGAAACCTGGCGGGTGCCCGGATAGGCGATATCGGCGGTACGCAGGCCCTGATCCAGCACCTGGCCCACGGCGCTCTCGATCCGCTCGGCCAGGGCGGTCTCACCCAGAGAGTAGCGCAGCATCATGGCCACCGAGAGGATGGTGGCCAGCGGATTGGCGATATTCTGCCCGGCGATATCCGGGGCACTGCCGTGGCAGGGCTCGTACATGCCCTGGCCGCTCTCGTTGAGGGACGCCGAGGGCAGCATGCCGATGGAGCCGGTGAGCATGGCGGCGGCGTCCGAGAGGATATCGCCGAACATGTTGCCGGTGACGATGACGTCGAACTGCTTGGGGGCGCGCACCAGCTGCATGGCGGCGTTATCCACGTACATGTGCGAGAGTTCCACGTCCGGGTACTCCGGCGCCAGGCGCTCCATGATCTCGCGCCACAGGATGGTCACCTCCAGCACGTTGGCCTTGTCGACGCTGCACAGTTTCTTGCCACGCTTCTGGGCCATCTCGAAGGCCAGGCGACCGATACGCTCGATCTCCGACTCCGAGTAGACATAGGTGTTGAAACCGACCCGCTCGCCGTCGCGCTCCTCGATGCCCCGGGGCTGGCCGAAGTAGATACCGCCGGTCAGCTCGCGGACGATCAGGATATCCAGGCCGGAGACCACCTCGGGCTTGAGGGTCGAGGCCTCGGCCAGCTGCGGGTAGAGCAGCGCCGGGCGCAGGTTGCCGAACAGCCCCAGGTTCTTGCGCAGCCCCAACAGCCCCTTCTCGGGACGCTTGGAGAGGTCCTCCAGGGTGTCCCACTGGGGGCCGCCCACGGCGCCCAGCAGGATGGCGTCGGCGGCCCTGGCCTTGTCGAGGGTCACCGCGGGCAGCGGCTCGCCATGGGCGTCATAGCCGGCGCCCCCCACCAGGCCCTCTTCCAGGGTCACGTCCAGGCCCTTGGCCTGGCAGGCCTCGAGGACCTTGACCGCCTCGCGGGTGATTTCCGGACCGATACCGTCGCCCGGCAGAACGAGAATCTTGCGGCTCATCAGCTGTGTCTTCCCTTGAATCGATGAATAGGCGGCTCAGCCGGCCTGACGGAACAGCCAGGGGCGGGCGGCGCGATGCTTCTGCTCGAAGGCGCGGATGGCCTCCTCGTCCTGCAGGGTGATGCCGATATCGTCGAGCCCCTCGAGCAGGCAGTGCTTGCGGAAGGCGTCCACCGCGAACTCGAGGATCTCGCCGCTCGGCGTGGTGATGCGCTGCTGCTCCAGGTCCACGTCGAGGCGATAGCCCTCGCTGGCCTCCACCTCGCGGAACAGCCGGTCGACGGCCTCCTCCGCCAGGGTGATCAGCAGGATGCCGTTCTTGAAGGCGTTGTTGTAGAAGATATCGGCGAAGCTCGGCGCGATCACTACCCGGAAGCCGAAGTCGGCCAGGGCCCAGGGGGCGTGCTCCCGGGAACTGCCGCAACCGAAGTTGCGCCGCGCCAGCAACACGCTAGCGCCCTGGTAACGCGCCTGGTTGAGCACGAAATCGGGGTTGAGGGGGCGCGTCGAGCAGTCCTGGCCCGGCTGGCCCTCGTCCAGGTAACGCAGTTCGTCGAAGAGGTTGACGCCGAAGCCGCTGCGCTGGATCGACTTGAGGAACTGCTTGGGGATGATCAGATCGGTGTCCACGTTGGCCCGATCGAGGGGCGCCACCAGCCCCTGCTGACGTTCGAATTTCTGCATGACTCAGGCCTCCTGGGCGGCGCGGTTCGATTCGAGGGTGCGCACATCGACGAAGTGACCGGCGATGGCGGCGGCGGCGGCCATGGCCGGGCTCACCAGGTGAGTGCGCCCGCCGTAGCCCTGGCGACCCTCGAAGTTGCGGTTCGAGGTGGAGGCGCAGTGCTCGCCGGCGCCCAGCTTGTCGGCGTTCATGGCCAGGCACATGGAGCAGCCCGGCTCGCGCCACTCGAAGCCCGCCTCGACGAAGACCTTGTCGAGTCCCTCGGCCTCGGCCTGGCGCTTCACCAGGCCGGAGCCCGGCACCACCATGGCCAACTGGACGGAGTCGGCGACCTTCTTGCCCTTGGCCACCTTGGCCGCCTCGCGCAGGTCCTCGATCCGCGAGTTGGTGCAGGAGCCGATAAACACCTTGTCGAGGCGGATATCGGTGATCTTCTGCCTGGGCGCCAGGCCCATGTACTCCAGGGCGCGCTGGTAGCCGCTCTTCAGGGTGGCATCCGCCTGGGCCTCGGGGTCGGGCACCTCGCCGGAGACGCCGGTGACCATCTCGGGGCTGGTGCCCCAGGTCACCTGGGGCTCGATCGCGGCGGCATCCAGCTCGACCACCTTGTCGAAGCGCGCATCGGCGTCGGAGACCAGGCCGCGCCAGTCGGCCACGGCGGCCTCCCACTGGGCGGCACTGGGCGCGTAGGGGCGATCCTTGAGGTAGTCGATGGTGGTGTCGTCCACCGCGATCAGGCCGACCCGGGCGCCCGCCTCGATGGCCATGTTGCAGACCGTCATGCGGCCTTCCATGGAGAGGCCGCGGATGGCGCTGCCGGCGAACTCGATGGCGTAGCCGGTGCCGCCGGCGGTGCCGATCTTGCCGATCACCGCCAGCACGATGTCCTTGGCGGTGACGCCGAGGCCCAGCTCGCCCTCGACCCGCACCAGCATGTTCTTCATCTTCTGGGCCAGCAGGCATTGGGTGGCCAGCACATGCTCCACCTCGGAGGTGCCGATGCCGTGGGCCAGGGCCGCGAAGGCGCCATGGGTGGCGGTATGGGAGTCACCGCACACCACGGTCATGCCCGGCAGGGTGGCGCCCTGCTCCGGGCCCACCACATGGACGATGCCCTGGCGGGCGTCGTTGATCTTGAACTCCTCGATGCCGAAGGCTTCGCAGTTGTCGTCCAGGGTCTGCACCTGGATCAGCGACACCGGATCCTGAATGCCGGCGTTGCCCCGGGCCCGCTCCACCACGGTGGTGGGCACGTTATGGTCCGGAGTGGCCAGGTTGGCGTCCAGGCGCCAGGGCCGGCGGCCCGCCAGGCGCAAGCCCTCGAAGGCCTGGGGCGAGGTCACCTCGTGGAGCAGGTGGCGGTCGATATAGATCAGGGCGGTACCGTCGTCACGTTCCTTTACCAGGTGCTGTGACCACAGCTTGTCGTAGAGCGTCTGGCCTGCCATGGGGGTCTCCTCCAGGGGCGGGCTCGCTGCCCGCGCTTCTCTGATGCCTCGAGACTAGGGGGCGCCACCCATAAAATCAATTCATGTTCTTTATCCTTTGGATTCCAACATGGAATACAATGGAGATATAACATCCCCGAAGCTATCGCAGGTGGCACGCTTTCCGCATAGCGGTCCGGGGCTAACCTGAGGACAGGTCGTCGCGGGGCGCTGTAAACCCCTCCCTGGGCGCTACTTTTGCCATCCCTGGCAAAAAACCCCCGCTCCGCCCTGTCCCCAGCGCCCCTCGGCCATGCCAGCCGCGATAGCCCGGAAACACTCCCCGGAGCCTTGCAATGGATACCCAGAGCCTTCAGGCCTTTCTCGCCGTGGCCGACCACGGCTCCTTCTCCCTGGCCGGCGAGCACCTGCACCTGACCCAGCCAGCGGTGAGCAAGCGCATCGCCGGTCTCGAGGACCAGGTCGGCGCCCGTCTCTTCGACCGCATCGGCCGGCGGGTCAGCCTCACCGAGGCGGGCCGCCTGCTACTGCCCCGGGCCCGCCAGATCCTGGTGATGGTGGACGACAGCCGCCGCGCCATCGGTAACCTCAGCGGCGACGTGGGCGGCAGCCTGACCATGGCCACCAGCCACCATATCGGCCTGCACCGTCTGCCGCCGATCCTCAAGGCCTATACCCAGGCCCACCCGGAGGTGCGCCTGGACATGCGCTTCCTCGACTCGGAGCAGGCCTATCAGGACGTGCTGGACGGCGAACTGGAACTCGCGGTGGTGACCCTGGCCCCCTCCCCCGCCCCCGATCTCACCGTGGTGCCGGTATGGGTCGACCAGCTGCGCTTCGTCTGCGGCCGCGACCACCCCCTGGCCGGCCGGGAACAGTTGCCGCTCTCGGCCCTCTCCACCTTCGATGCGGTGCTGCCGGGCCACCTGACCTTTACCCGCGGCATCGTCGTCGACACCTTCGCCCGGGAAGGGCTCAAGGTGCAGGTGGCGCTCTCCACCAACTACCTGGAGACCCTCAAGATGATGGTCGCCATCGGCCTGGGCTGGAGCGTGCTGCCGGAGAGCCTGATCGACGACGAGATCGAGGTACTGCCCATCGACCACCGCCCCATCCAGCGCCCCCTGGGCTACCTGATGCACAAGAGCCGCACCCTCTCCAACGCAGCCCGCTCCATGCTGGCGATGCTGGAAGCGGCGCGCAGCCCCGAGGCCAGGCACTGGGGCTAGCTCGGCCTCTCGGCGGGTTGGGGATGGGCCCGCAGCAGCCAGGAGGCGGCGGCCACGCCCGCCAGGCCGAACAGGGCGCCGGGCATGGCGCCCAGGGCCAGGCTCAGCAGGATCCCGCCCAGCAGGGCCGCGCCCCCGGCGAGGATCACCCGCGTGGCGCCGGCCTGGACCAGGCCGCGCTTGCGCCGCACCTCAAAGCTCACCACCGCCACCATCACCGGGGCCACCGTCAGGGCACACAGCAGCAGCCACCAGAGACGCCCCAGCCAGAAACCGGCCTCCCCGGGCACCCCGGCATCGATGGGCAGTCCCAGGCGTTCCCCCACCCAGGCCGCCGGCAACTCGGCGAGCTTGTGCCAGAGATAGAGCGGCATGCCCAGGGCGCCGAGGAGGGTGACCAGGCGGTCGATGGGACGCCGCGCCAGCAGGCGCCGCGCCGGCGACTCGAAGAGCAGCACCGCACCCACCTGGAGCCACATCACCCCCACCAGGGCCAGGGTCGGCGGCAGCAGGTTGCTGGGGGCGCCGACGCGACCATCGACCATGGCCAGGGGGTAGCCACTGGCCACGGCGGCGGCCAGCCACCCCAGGCCGAGCAGCAGCAGGCCGATCCCCACACCGACCCCCGCAAAGCGCCCGCGCCGCCAGGCGATGCCCAACTGCTGGGGCAACAGCCACACCGCCGCCACATTGATCCAGCCGATACCGCCGGCGCTGGCGGTGACCCGCTCGCCCAGAGTCAGGAGCTGTCCGGGGGCGGTGATTCCGGCGCGCAGCAGGTCAACGCCGGCGGCGATCACCACCAGGGCCACCACCGCCTTGAGCCCCCAGCGGTTATCGGCCCAGACACCCAGCGGCAGCAGCGCCTGCACCCCCAGCAGCATCATCAGAAACCACAGGTGAATGGTCAGGGAGTGATTGAGCAGGCCCAGGAAGCGTCCGCCGGTCACGAGGGCCAGCAGCGACAGCGCCGCCAGGTAGGTGACGGTGGGCCGCGCCAGCCCCAGGGCGCGCCCCGCCCACCAGTGGAGCTGTCGATCGCCCTGACTCAGCCGCCGCTGGGCCCCCTCGGCGCTGACCGCCGCCGACACGAAAACGAACAGCGGCACCACCTGCAACACCCAGGTCAGCGCCCCGGCGCCGGCCCAGACCACCAGCAGGTGGTCGGTGGCCACCATCAGCCCCTCCTCGAGGCGCGGCAGGGTCGCCAGCCAGTGGCCGAAGACCACCACCAGCAAGGCGCCGGCGCGCAGGGCATCGGGATAACGATCCCGGGAAGCAGCGTCATTGGGGGCTCGTGCTGACGACATGACTCGCTCCTTCGATATCGGGCAGGTGTTTGGCCGGCGAGTGGCGACAGAGAGTAATAGAACAGTGTTTCATAACACTCTCTTCCTTCCGACTCGGCGAGTCAAGCCGGTGCCTGCCTTTCCCTAGGATGCTAACCTTTGCGACGACCTTCCCGTCGTCCTGATGTTCTTGTGCAAGAGAGGCCCCGTGTCCCGACCGGTTCCCGCCCCCCAGGGCACCCCGCCCCGCCCCACGCCGCGCCGGGTCATCGCCGGCCTGCTGTTGCTGCTGGGCCTGATCACCCAGATCCTCTACTTTACGCCGTTACCGATGCCGGCTCCCTGGGTCAGCTACCTGTTCTGGGCGGCGACACTGCTGCTGTGGCGGGATATTCCCCGGCGCACCCGCCTCCAGGCCGGCGCCCTGGCCCTGCTGGGGGGCGGCTTCCTGCTACTCAGCCAGCTACGCCACGGGGCGACCATCGACTGGGCCCGCAGCCTGGAGGGCAATGTCTATGTGGTGGCCATGCTGGTGGGGGTGAGCTTCCTCGGCCTGCTCGGCACCCGACCGCCGGCGGCCCCCAGACGGCTGGTCACCGGCTGGCGCGGTATCGCCCATACCTGGCTCAGCGTGCATCTGCTCGGCGCCATCCTCAACCTCTCCACGGTCTTTATGGTCGGGGATCGTCTGCACGCCCGGGGCGAACTCACCACGCCGCAGCTGCTGACCCTCAACCGCGGCCTCTCCAGTGCCGCCCTCTGGTCGCCCTTCTTCGCCTCCATGGGGGTGGCGCTCACCGTGGCCCCCGACATGAGCTACGGCTGGATCCTCGCCTTCGGGATGCCCCTGGCGCTCTTCTCCGGCGCCTTGACCTGCCTGGAGCTGGGGCGGCGCTTCGACCTCTCCCGGACGCCGGGCCACGCCCTCACCCCCACCAATCTGCTGATGCCCAGCGCCATGGCGGCGCTGGTGCTGCTCTTCCACTATGTCCTGACTCCAGGGCTCTCCATCGTCAGCCTGATCACCTTCCTGCTGCCGACGGTGGCCCTGGCCAGCAACCTGCCCAAGGGGCCGCGCTGGACCGCCCGGCGCGTCCTGGATCATGCCCGCCAGCGGCTACCGGCGATGCGTGGCGAGATTTCGCTGTTCCTGTGTGCCGGCCTCTTCACCCAGGGGCTCTCCGCCTGGGTGAGTGCCGCCAGCGGCGGGGACTGGGTGCTCTTCGCGCACTTCGGCGCCAGGGAAGCGGCGCTGAGCTACCTGGCCATCATCGCCAGCGCCATCGCCGGGCTGCACCCCATCATCGGGGTCTCGACCCTGGCCTCGCTGCTCGACCTGGAGGGCAGCCGCCTGACCCTGCTGGGCTTCGTGGCCCTGGCGGCCTGGGGGGTGGGAACCGCCGTGGGGCCCCTGTCGGGGATCAACCTCTCGCTGCAGGGGCGCTACGGCACCAGTGGCTACACCATGATGCGCCATAACTTGACCTACGCCGCGGTGATGTCGCTATTGGTTGTGGTGGTGATCCTGGCGCTGGATCGGCTGCTCTAACCACTCCCCTATGCCTCAGAGGCCCGGGAGAAGTAACGGTGGCCGCACTGGTGACAGGGCTCCAGGCGGGTCACGCTCTCGAGCACCACGGTGGCGCCGCAGTGCACGCAGGCCATGCGCCCGGGGGCGGCGATCTCGCCCTCGCAGTAGTCGGCCCGGGCCGCCTCGAGATCGTCGGTCAGTTGTTCGCGCTCGATCACCGAGCGGTCGGCGATGGAGAAGAGCGCATCGGTGACCTTGCGCGACAGCACCGAGAGGTCGATGCCCAGCCAGCTGGCCACGCCATGCCCCCCCGCCGCCAGGTAGCGGCGCATCTCGCGCAGGTCGCGCTCCACCCAGGCCCGCAGCAGGGAGAGCTCGTCCTTGGTGAACTCCTCGAGCTCCGCCTCGAACTCCACCGCCTCGTCCAGCTCCTGCTGCAGGGCCTCCCAGGAGAGCTCGTCGGCGCCATGCTGAAGACGCCCCAGCATGCGCTCATAGCCTTCCCGCAGCCGATGCTCCCGCTCTTTGTGCTCGCTCATGGTGCGCTCCTTGGTTCCACCGGCCTGGCGCCGGGCCAGGCCCTTACCTGACAGGACCTTACTAAGGTATGCTTGTGCCCCATTCGATGGTGCCAAGCCGCCGTTTCGCCAGTTGTAGCACAGTCTAGGCCGCGGCGGCGCCTGGAACTCGCCAACGCTTACGCCATCCCCCTCCACAAGGTGACAGACCGAACCGATGGACGCACAGTACAACCCCCATGAGATCGAACGCGATGCCCAGCAGTTCTGGGTGAAGAACGAGTGCTTCAAGGCCGTCGAAGACGCCAATCGCGAGAAGTTCTACTGCTTGTCGATGTTCCCCTACCCCAGCGGCAAGCTACACATGGGTCATGTGCGCAACTACACCATCGGCGACGTGGTCTCCCGCTACCAGCGCATGCAGGGCAAGAACGTCCTGCAGCCCATGGGCTGGGACGCCTTCGGCATGCCGGCGGAGAACGCCGCCATCAAGAACCAGGTGCCGCCGGCCAAGTGGACCTACGAGAACATCGACTACATGCGCAACCAGCTCCAGGCCCTGGGCTTCGCCTACGACTGGAGCCGCGAGTTCGCCACCTGCGACGCGGACTACTACCGCTGGGAGCAGTGGTTCTTCACCAAGCTGGTGGAGAAGGGGCTGGTCTACAAGAAGATGTCCACCGTCAACTGGGACCCGGTGGACCAGACCGTGCTGGCCAACGAGCAGGTAATCGAGGGGCGCGGCTGGCGCTCCGGCGCCCTGGTGGAGCGCAAGGAGATCCCGCTGTGGTTCCTCAAGATCACCGACTATGCCGAGGAGCTGCTGGCCGACCTGGACCAGGTGGAGTGGCCCGAGCAGGTCAAGACCATGCAGCGCAACTGGATCGGCAAGTCCCGCGGCGTGGAGCTGAGCTTTGAGATCAAACCCGCTGAGGGCTCCGACATCAAGGCCGCCGACGGCACCCCCGCCGAGCCGCTGTCGGTCTATACCACCCGCCCCGATACCCTGATGGGTGTCACCTATGTGGCGGTGGCCGCGGCTCATCCGCTGGCCAAGGCCGCCGCCGAGGGCAACGCCGAGCTTGCCGCCTTCTGCGAGGAGTGCGCCCGGGGCGGCACTTCCGAGGCGGAGCTGGCCACCAAGGAGAAGAAAGGCATGGCCACCGGCCAGGTGGCGGTGCACCCGCTGACCGGCCGCGAGGTCCCCGTCTATGTGGCCAACTTCGTGCTGATGGAGTTCGGCACCGGCGCGGTGATGGCGGTGCCCGGCCATGACCAGCGTGACTGGGAGTTCGCCACCAAGTACGGCCTGCCCATCGAGGCGGTGATCAGTGACGAAAACGGCCAGGCCCCGGATCTCTCCGAGGGCGCCTACGTCGAGTACGGCCGGCTGATCCACTCCGGCGAGTTCGACGGCCTCGACTTCGAGGCGGCCTTCGATGCCATCGCCGCCAAACTCGCCGAGAAGGGCGTCGGCGAGGTCAAGACCAACTTCCGCCTGCGTGACTGGGGCGTGGCCCGCCAGCGCTACTGGGGCGCGCCGATTCCGGTCAAGTACGGCCCCGAGGGCCAGACCGTGCCGCTCTCCGACGAGGAGCTGCCGGTGGCCCTGCCCCAGGAAGTCACCGTGGATGCCTCCGGCTCGCCGCTGAAGAAGATGCCGGAGTTCTCCGACCTGGGCGATGGCTGGGTCCGCGAGACCGACACCTTCGACACCTTTATGGAGTCCTCCTGGTACTACGCGCGCTTCTGCTGCGCCGACAACCCGGACGCCATGCTCGACGAGCGCGCCAACTACTGGCTGCCGGTGGACCTCTATATCGGCGGCATCGAGCACGCCATCCTGCACCTGCTCTACGCGCGCTTCTTCCACAAGCTGATGCGCGACTTCGGCCTGGTCGACTCCGACGAGCCCTTCCAGCGCCTGCTGACCCAGGGCATGGTGATCGCCGAGACCTTCTACCGGGAGGAGGCCAACGGCGCCAAGACCTGGTTCAACCCCGCCGACGTGGAGGTCAAGCGCGACGACAAGGGCCGTCCGGTGAGCGCGGTGCTGATCGACGACGGCCAGCCGGTGGCGATGGGCGGCATCGAGAAGATGTCCAAGTCGAAGAACAACGGCGTCGATCCCCAGTCGATGATCGAGCGCTTCGGCGCCGATACCGTGCGCCTGTTCATGATGTTCGCCGCGCCGCCGGAGCAGTCCCTCGAGTGGTCCGACTCCGGCGTCGAGGGCGCCAACCGCTTCCTCAAGCGCCTGTGGCGCCTGGCCAGCGAGCACCTGGCCGCCGGCGAGCCGGCGCCGCTGGACACCGCCGCCCTCGATGATGCTCAGCGCGACCTGCGCCGCAAGACCCACGAGACCATCAAGAAGGCCAGCGACGACATCGGTCGCCGCACCACCTTCAATACCGCCATCGCCGCGGTGATGGAGCTGACCAACGCGCTCGGCCGATTCCACAACGAGAGCGGCGACACCTCGCCCCAGGGCCTGGCCGTGGCCCGGGAGGCGGTGGAGGCCTGCGTGCTGCTGCTGGCTCCCATTACCCCGCATATCGGCCATGCCCTCTGGGCCGAGCTGGGCCACGAGGGGCCGGCCATCGACGCCGCCTGGCCGCGCCTCGACGAGTCCGCCCTGGCCCGCGACAGCATCGAGCTGGTGGTGCAGGTCAACGGCAAGCTGCGGGCGCGCATCCAGGTCGCCCCGGATGCCGACAAGCAGACCGTGGAGGCCGAGGCCCTGGGCGCCGAGAACGTCCAGCGCCACCTGGAGGGCAAGACGGTCCGCAAGGTGATCGTGGTACCCGGCAAGCTGGTCAATATCGTGGTGGGCTAGGGCCCACCCCTCCCATGGGCCAAGGAGAGCCAAGATGCAACGGCGTCACTTTCTGCGCCTGACCCTGGCCGGCATCGCCGGCCTCGGCCTGGGCGGCTGCGGTTTCCAACTGCGCGGCTTCGATACCGCCAGCGGCCTCGAGTCCCTGCACCTGGCCGCCGCCAATGACGACCTGGCGGAGGCAGTGCGCGAGCGCCTGACCCGCGGCGGCACCCGCCTGGACGAGGCGGCGCCGCTGCGCCTCAACCTGGGCGCCGAGCGAATCCGCGAACGTCCCCTGGGGCTGATGGAGAGCGGTAACCGCGAGATCGAGCTGATCCTCGAGGCGCCCTTCTCGGTACAGCGGGCCGAGGACGGCGCCTACCTGCTGCCCCAGGAGACCCTCAGCGTCAGCCAACGGCTGCATATCAACGAGGCCAACCTGCTGGCCGCGGACGATCAGCGCCGCGAGGCCGAGGCCAACCTGCGCCGCGAGGCCGCCTCGCGGCTGCTCGATCGCCTGCGCCCCCTGAACGAGCGGTGAGATGCGAGCGATAGAATGAAGGTCTTTCCCGACAAGCTCCCCGAGGCGCTGGCCAAGGCGCTGCCGCCGGTGGTGATCGTGGCCGGCGAGGAGCCCCTGCTGCATCAGGAAGCCTGCGACGCCGTGCGCGCCGCCGCCCGCGCCCGGGGCGTGGAGGAGCGGGAGGTGCTGCATGTGGAGAATGGCTTCCAGTGGAGCCAACTGCTGGAGGCCAGCGCCAGCCTGTCGCTGTTCGCCTCCTCCAAGCTGATCGAGCTGCGCCTGGGCGGTGCCAAACTGGGCCAGGAGGGCTCCAAGGCGCTCAAGGCCTATGCCGAGGGGCTGGAGGGCAGCGACAATATCCTCCTGCTGAGCATGGGCAAGCTCGACTTCCGCGAACAGAAGAGCGCCTGGTTCAAGGCTCTCGACAAACTCGGCCTGTTCGTCCCGGTATGGCCGGTGGATCACCAGCGCCTCGGTTTCTGGCTACGCGACCGGGCCGCCCGCCATGGCCTGAGCCTGGATATGGAGGCCGCCCGGCTGCTCGGCGAGCGCACCGAGGGCAACCTGCTGGCCGCCGACCAGGAACTGCAGAAGCTGGCCCTGCTGATGCCCCCCGGGGCCCGCCTGGACGCCGCCGCCATCGCCGGTGGCGTCGAGGAGAGCGCCCGCTACGATATTTTTACCCTGAGCGACGCCTGCCTGCGTGGCGAGCGGGAGCGCGCCTCGCGGATTCTCGCCGGGCTGCGCGGCGAAGGGGTGGAGGCGACCCTGGTACTCTGGGTGCTGACCCGGGAGCTGCGCACCCTGCTCTCCCTCTACCAGCACCTCGACCAGGGGCAGAGCTTCGAACACGCCTGCAAGGCCCAGAAGCCGCCGATCTTCGACAAGCGCCGCCCCGCCTACCAGCAGGCCTTGAACCGCCTGCCCACCAAGCGCCTGCACAAGCTGCTACTCTTCGCCCAGCGCCTCGACCTGGCCATCAAGGGCGCCAGCCCGGTGCCGCTGTGGGACGGCCTCCACGACCTGGCGCTGACCCTGGCCGGGGGCCGCGGCCCCTTGGCCGGGTCCCCCTATGCCTACAAGGTGGGCTGACTCCCCGCTTTTCGAAAAAACCTAGGCCCTGGCCTGATCCAAGCTGTCCTTGTAGATCCGCCCTTCATGATCAGGCGCAGATGGGTCTTGGCCGGAGAGCGCGGCCTCCTGGCCGAGCCCCCTACGCCGACAAGGTGGGCTGACCCCCAACTTTTCGAAAAAACCTAGGCCCTGGCCTGATCCAGGCTGTCCTTGTAGATACGCCCGCCCTTGATGATCAGGCGCAGATGGGTCTTGGCCGGAGAGCGCGGCCCCCTGGCCGAACCCCCTACGCCGACAAGGTGGGCTGACTCCCCGCTTTTCGAAAAAACCTAGGCCCTGGCCTGGTCCAGGCTGTCCTTGTAGATGCGCCCGCCCTTGATGATCAGGCGCAGATGGGTCTCCGGGTCGGCCAGGAAGTCGAGGCTCTGGCTCGGGTCGCCGTCCACCACCAGCAGGTCCGCCAGGGCCCCCTCCTCGATCCGCCCGAGACGCCCCGGGTAGGGGCTGCGCGGCCCGGAGAGTCCCAGCAGCTCGCCGTTGTTGCCGGTGGCCATGGCCAGCACCGTCAGGGGGTCATAAAAGCGCGTCAGCTTGGCCAACTGGCGCCCCTGGCTGGGCGTGTTCTGGGGGCTGAAGAGGATATCGGTGCCCCAGGCGGTCTTGACGTCGAAACGCTCGGCCAGGGCATAGGCCCGCTCGGTGCCCTCGGAGACCAGCCGCTGGCTCTCCCGACGCGCCTCGTCCGGGTAGACGTTGGCATCCTCGTCCATCAGGAAGGGCTGCAGGCTCCACCAGATGCCCTCTCCCGCCATCATCCGCACGGTCTCCTCGTCGGCCAGTTGCCCGTGCTCGATACAACGCACCCCGGCGCGAATCGCCCGCTGAATGCCCCGCGGCGTATAGACATGGGTCATCACATAGGTGCCCCAGTCCTCGGCGGCCGCCACCGCCGCCCGTAACTCGTCCTCCCCATACTGGGTGCTGTCCAGGGGGTCATAGGTGGAGGCGACCCCGCCGCCGGCCATCAGCTTGATCTGGGAGGCGCCCAGCATCAGTTGCTCCCGGGTGCGGCGCAGCACCTCGGTCTCGCCATCGGCGATAGTCGCCACCCCCTGGCGCTCGATCTCGTTCAGCGGCGTGGTGCTGCCCCGGGGCACCTCGTGGCGCATGCGAAAGTCCCCGTGCCCGGAGGTCTGGGAAATCATCGCCCCGGAGGGGAAGATCCGCGGCCCCGCCACCACCCCCTCGTCGATGGCCCGCTTCAGGGCGAAGGCCGGCCCACCCGCGTCGCGCACCGTGGTCACCCCCCGCAGCAGGGTGCGCTCCGCCTCCCGGGCCGCCACCAGATGGATATAGCCCACGTCGGCGGTCATGGCGGCGGCCTGGGTGATCGCCGCCAGGGTGCTGTGCCAGTGGGCATCGATCAGCCCCGGCATCACCACCCGGCCACCGCAATCGATGCGTTCCCCCTCCATCTCGAGCCGGGCCCCCTCCTCCGCCGAGAGCATGGCGGCGATACGCCCCTCCTCGATACGCAGGGCCACGCCCTCCCGGGGCGGCGTGCCGCTGCCGTCGAAGAGGCGCAGTCCGGTCAACAGCAGCGGCCCCCGGGGTTGGCGGGAGGGTTCGGCCACCAGGCGCGGCGCCCTCAGGCCGGCGAAGAGCGCCAGCATGGCGGCAGACCCGCCCAGGAAGTGGCGACGGGAGAGATCCGCCATGATCCGCCGATGAAACTGCTGCAACAGCGGCGATCCACAGCAGCAGGGGCCGTGACCGTCGGCATGGAGGTGGTGACAAGCTGGGGCAACCATCGATAAGTTCCTTTTATCAGGCATGACTTATCCAGTGTAGGCCAGCCCGACTCACCGGCAAGTGCTGGAGATGCCCGATCCCCGCAAGCCAGGTAGACTAGCTGTATAGACATTCTCTTGTGGCGCAAGGACACCGACCCCATGGGTAGCTCCCCCCCGCTCTACCTGCAGATTCAGCAGCACCTGCTGGAGAAGATTCACGGCGGCGACTGGCCGGCCCACCACCAGATCCCCCCGGAGGAGCAACTGGCCCGGGACTTCGGCGTCAGCCGCATGACCGCCAACAAGGCGATCCGCGACCTGGTGCAGAAGGGCTACCTGACCCGCCAGCCGGGACTCGGCACCTTCGTCACCGATCGCAAGGCGGAGTCGCCGCTGCTCGACGTGCACAATATCGCCGAGGAGGTGCGCGGCCGGGGCCACGCCTACCGCAACGAGGTGCTGACCCGGGAGGCCATCGAGGCGGACGATGAGGTGGCCCTGCGCCTGGGCATGCGCCTGGGCAGCCGGGTCTTCCATACCCTGCTGGTGCACTACGAGGACGAGACCCCCATCCAGCTGGAGAATCGCTACGTCAATCCTCGCTGGGTCCCCGACTACCTGGCCAGCGACTTCAGCCACCAGACCCCCAACGAGGTGCTGGTGGCGGCCTGCCCCATCACCGATATCGAGCATATCGTCGAGGCGATGCTGGTGGATGCCCAAACCGCCGACTGGCTGGCCATCGATACCGCCACCCCCTGTTTGAGCATGGTGCGCCGCACCTGGTCCGGCGAACAGCTGATCAGCTATGCGCGGCTGATTCATCCCGGCGACCGCTACAAGCTGCGCTCCACGGTCAGCAGCCGTCGCGATTAGGCGGGCGCTGGAAACGCAAACGCCTCCCGGGCAAGACCCGGGAGGCGTTTTTCGTTGCGCTGCCAGCGCGGGCGCTACACGCCGGCCAGCGCCTGCACCAGGTAGCCGGTGGGGATCGCCAGGGTCAGGCTCAGCGCCACGCGGATAAACCAGATCACCAGCATGCGCCCCACCGAGAGCGGGATGCTGGTGGAGAGGATGCAGGGAATCGAGGCGGAGAAGAACAGCACCGCCGATACCGAGACCACCCCGGCGGCGAAGCGCGCCACGAACTCCGCCTCAGCCATCAACAGCGCCGGCAGGAACATCTCGGCCAGCCCCGAGGCGGCCGCCTGGGCCAGGGCCGGCGCATCGGCCAGTCCCCAGACTGCCACGAAGGGATAGAAGAGCCAGCCCAGCCAGGCGAACAGTGGGGTGTACTTGGCCACCAGCAGGCCGGCCAGGCCCACCGACATGATCGACGGCAGGATGCTGATGGCCATCACCAGCCCCTCCTTGAAGTTGAGCGCCACGCTGCGATGCAGGCCCGGGGCCTGCTCGGCCACCGCCAGGCCGGTCCGCCACGCGGTGGACAGGCGCTTGCCGGGCACGGACTCCGGCTCGCCATCGCGCTTGTCGTCACTCATGCCGGCGAGCGGCGGCAGGCGCACGGTGATGGCGGTGACGACGAAGGTGATCAGTAGCGTCAGCCAGAAGTAGAGGTTCCAGACGCTCATCAGGTCCAAGGTGCGGGCGACGATGATCATAAAGGTCGCCGAGACGGTGGAGAAGCCGGTGGCGATGATCGCCGCCTCCCGGGCCGAGTACTGCCCCGCCTGATAGACCCGGTTGGTGATCAGCAGGCCGATGGAGTAGCTGCCCACGAAGGAGGCCACCGCATCGATGGCGCTGCGCCCCGGGGTGCGCCAGATGGGCCGCATCACCGGCTGCACCAGCACCCCGATCAGCTCCAGCAGGCCATAGCTGATCAACAGCGCCAGGAAGATGGCGCCGATGGGCACGATCAGCCCCACCGGGATCACCAGCTTGTCGAACAAAAAGGGCAGCATATCCGGCTCGTGCAGGAAGTCCGGCCCCCAGCCGGTCAGCGCCATCAGCGCCGCGGCCACCCCGGCGATCTTCAGCACGATAAAGATGCGCTCGGTGAGATTGCGCCGCCAGTAGCCCTTGATCAGCGGGTAGGCGGCCCCGGCCACGATCAGCGCCAGGGCATAGAAGCCGCTGGCCTCCCCGAGCAGGCCGCGGGCTCCGCCGACCATGTGGTCGAGGAGGATGGTGCTGCGCCCGCCGAGCTCGATGGGCACGAAGAAGATCAGGATACCCAGCAGGCTGGGCACGAAGAGTTTCAGGACGGTGGCGACGGAGCCTCGCCGCGCCGGAGATGCCTTGGAGGGAGAAGTGTCCACGGATGATGCCTCGCTTGTGATTGTCGGCCGAGTTCTGGGTAGAGAGCCTCGGGGCAGGGAAAGGCGTCCTTGCCATGTATATACAATACAATAGACAAACCGGGGCCGGCACGCCTACCGAAAGCCCTTAGACTTTGGTCTTAATCGACTCCAGAGCGGCGCCTTTTCCTTACGAGAGATAAGCTATATTCCATTGATAATAAAATGATAAATGGCAATAAAGGCGGAAATGGATCCGCGGCAGGCGCGCCCCCGACACGGGGTGACTTGACGGCCTTTTCGGGCTAGGCTAATTGTATATACATACCCCAGCCCAGTGAGGAGGCAGTTATGCCATCCCAAGCCAGTCGTCGCCTGTGGCGCGATATCACCCTCTTCGATGGCCTGCGCACCCTGCCCACGCCGATGGGAGTGATCGTGGCCGGCGAGCGCATCGAGCGGGTGGCGCCGATGAGCGAGCTCGACGCCGCGACCCTCGCCGGCTGCGAGCCGATGGCCAGCGGCGGCGTCATGACCCCCGGCCTGGTGGACTGCCATACCCACCTGGTCTTCGGCGGCTCCCGGGCCGATGAATTCGAGCAACGCCTGGAGGGCGTCAGCTACGAGGAGATCGCCCGGCGCGGCGGCGGCATCCTCAGCACCGTCACCGCCACCCGCGAGGCCAGCGAGGAGGCGCTCTTCGCCGCCGCCAAGCCGCGCCTTCAGGCGTTGATCGACGAGGGCGCCACCACGGTGGAGATCAAGTCCGGCTACGGCCTGAGCGTGGCCGACGAGCTGAAGATGCTGCGGGTCGCCCGGCGCCTGGGCGAGGCCCTGCCGGTGCGGGTGGTCACTACCCTGCTCGGCGCCCACGCCCTGCCCCCGGAGTTCCAGGACGACGGCGACGGCTATATTCGCCTGGTCTGCGAGGAGATGATTCCGGCGGCCGCCGCCGAGGGGGTGGCGGATGCGGTGGATGTGTTCTGCGAGAGCATCGCCTTCTCGGTGGCCCAGTGCGAGCGGGTCTTCGAGGCCGCCGAGGCCCATGGCCTGCCGATCAAGGCCCATGCCGAGCAGCTCTCCAACCTGGGGGGCAGCGCCATGGCGGCGCGTCATGGGGCGCTCTCCGCCGACCATATCGAGTACCTGGACGAGGCCGGCGTGACCGCCCTGAAGCAGGCCGGCAGCGTCGCCGTGCTGCTGCCCGGCGCCTTCCACACCCTGCGCGAGACCCAACTGCCGCCCATCGAGGCGCTGCGTCGTGCCGGCGTGCCCATGGCCATCGCCACCGACGCCAACCCGGGCAGCTCGCCGATCTTCGCCCCGACCCTGATGCTCAACTTCGCCTGCACCCTGTTCCGCCTGACGCCCCAGGAGGCCCTGGCCGGCATGACCGCCCACGGCGCCCGCGCGCTCGGGCTCGCCGGGCAAGGCCTGGGCCGCATCGAGGCCGGCGCCCCGGCGGACCTCTGCCTGTGGCGCGTCGAGACCCCGGCGGCCCTGGCCTATGCGGTGCAGCCCGGACGCCTGCAACAGCGGGTGTTTAACGGCGAGGTGACCCATGGCTGATCACGTCTTCGCGTTGACTGTCCCCGGGGTAGCCCCGATCACCGAGGGAAGATGAGATGAATCCCACCTATCTCGATGCCATCGATATGTCCCCCTGGGCCGGCCGCGCGGATCCCGAGGCGGATAGCCTGCGCTGGCACCAGGTGGTCGAGCCGCTCTCCCAGGCCACCACCACGCCAGGCGTGGCCCTGGTGGGCTTCGCCTGCGACGCCGGCGTGGCCCGCAACCAGGGGCGCATCGGCGCCGCCAAGGGCCCCCGGGCCCTGCGCCAGGCCCTGGCCCCCCTGGCCTGGCACCGCCAGGGTCCCGCCGTGGATGCCGGCGATATCGTCTGCCACGGCGATGACGACATGGAAGCCGCCCAGGCGCGGCTGGCCGAGCGGGTCGCCGAGCTGCTCGCCAAGGACCATCTGCCCATCGTGCTGGGCGGCGGTCATGAGGTGGCCTTCGGCAGCTGGTCGGGCCTGGCCCGTCACCTGGCGGCCGGAGACGGCCCGGTGCCCAGGGTCGGCATCATCAACTTCGATGCCCACTTCGACCTGCGCGACCCGGCCCAGGTGCGCTCCTCCGGTACCCCCTTCGCCCAGATCGCCGAGGCCTGCCAGGACCGCGGCTGGCCCTTCCGCTACGCCTGCCTGGGCGTGAGTCGGGCCGCCAATACCCGGGCGCTGTTTAGCCGCGCCGCCGAGCTCGACGTGCTGGTTCGCGAGGATCACGAGATCACCCCGGCCCGCCTGGACAGCCTCGGCGATGAGCTCGCGGCCTTTATCGGCCAGTGCGACCTGGTCTATCTGACCCTCGATATCGACGTGCTGCCGGCCTGCGAGGCCCCCGGCGTCAGCGCCCCCGCCGCCCACGGCGTGCCGCTGGCCCTGCTCGAACCGCTGCTTACCCGGGTCCGCGACAGCGGCAAGCTGGCCCTGATCGACCTGGCCGAGCTCAACCCCGAGCTGGATATCGACAAGCGCACCGCCCGGGCGGCGGCGCGACTGATTCACCATTTGACGCTTAACGGCTAAGCCACAGGGCCCACCAGACGTCACGACACCCCATCACCGAACGACGCAATAACGAGGCGACTCCCATGACCCAACGCGATCCCCGTCACGACCCGTCCCGCAAGATCGGCGCCCCCACCGGCACCGAGCTCAGCTGCAAGAGCTGGCTCACCGAGGCGCCGCTGCGCATGCTGATGAACAACCTCCACCCGGACGTCGCCGAGCGCCCCGAGGACCTGGTGGTCTATGGCGGCATCGGCCGCGCCGCCCGCGACTGGGACTGCTATGACACCATCGTCGAGACCCTCCAGCGCCTGGAAGAGACCCAGACCCTGCTGGTGCAGTCCGGCAAGCCGGTGGGGGTCTTCGAGACCCACAAGGACGCCCCGCGGGTGCTGATCGCCAACTCCAACCTGGTGCCGGCCTGGGCCAACTGGGAGCACTTCAACGAGCTGGATAAGAAAGGCCTGATGATGTACGGCCAGATGACCGCCGGCTCGTGGATCTATATCGGCTCCCAGGGCATCGTCCAGGGCACTTTTGAAACCTTCGTCGAGGCCGGGCGCCAGCACTACGACGGCGACCTCACCGGCCGCTGGATCCTCACCGCCGGCCTCGGCGGCATGGGCGGCGCCCAGCCCCTGGCAGCGACGCTTGCCGGCGCCTGTTCGCTGAACATCGAGTGCCAGCAGTCGAGCCTCGACTTCCGCCTGCGCACCCGCTACCTGGACGAGCAGGCAGATAGCCTGGATGACGCCCTCAAGCGCCTCGAGCGCTACACCGCCGAGGGCAAGGCGATCTCCATCGGCCTGTGCGCCAATGCCGCCGATGTGCTCCCCGAACTCGTGCGTCGTGGCGTGCGCCCCGATATGGTCACCGACCAGACCAGCGCCCACGACCCGTTGCACGGTTACCTGCCCCAGGGCTGGACCTGGGAGGAGTACGTGGCCCGCGGCAAGGCCCAGCCGGAAGCCACCGTCAAGGCCGCCAAGCAGTCCATGGCGGTGCATGTCCAGGCCATGCTCGACTTCCAGAAGCAGGGCGTGCCGACCTTCGACTACGGCAACAACATCCGCCAGATGGCCCTGGAAGAGGGGGTCAGCAACGCCTTCGACTTCCCCGGCTTCGTGCCGGCCTATATCCGCCCGCTGTTCTGCCAGGGCATCGGTCCCTTCCGCTGGGCGGCGCTCTCCGGCGACCCGGAGGACATCTACAAGACCGACCAGAAGGTCAAGGAACTGATCCCCGACGACGAGCACCTGCACCGCTGGCTGGATATGGCCCGTGAGAGAATTTCGTTCCAAGGACTCCCCGCCAGGATCTGCTGGGTCGGCCTCAAGGATCGCGCCCGCCTCGGCCAGGCCTTCAACGAGATGGTCAAGAACGGCGAGCTCAAGGCGCCGGTGGTGATCGGCCGCGACCACCTGGACTCCGGCTCGGTGGCCAGCCCCAACCGCGAGACCGAGGCGATGCGGGACGGCTCCGATACCGTCTCCGACTGGCCGCTGCTCAACGCCCTGCTCAACACCGCGGGTGGCGCCACCTGGGTCTCGCTGCACCATGGCGGCGGCGTGGGCATGGGCTACTCCCAGCACGCCGGGGTGGTGATCGTCGCCGACGGCACCGACGATGCCCATGCCCGCCTGGGCCGGGTGCTGCGCAACGACCCGGGCACCGGGGTGATGCGTCACGCCGACGCCGGCTACGAGATCGCCAAGCAGTGCGCCCGCGACAACGGCCTCGACCTGCCGATGCTGGATAAGTAACGCCCTGACTCGAATTCGGCGATGAGTGAATCCCAGGCTCTTCGCCGGCCCCTTTCTTTCAGGTTCACCATACTTTGGTATGAATACCATGGTGGGAGCGCGGATTCCGCGCGATATCGCCCGAAGGGCGATCCTGGCAAGCACCAAGGCGCCTGGCGGCGCCAATCGTTCGGCAAAGCCGAACTCCCACGATAGCTAGCCGAAGATCAGCCATGTAGTGCTCCACGCTGATCTAAGAAGAGCCTTCTTTCAGGAGAGCGTTATGACCCATCTCGAGATCCACCCCGGCAAGATGACCCTGGCCCAGGCCCGCCAGGCCTATGAGGCGCCGCTGTCGGTCAGCCTGCCGGCCAGCGCCGATGCCGCCATCCAGCGCAGTGTCGACTGCGTCAACCGGGTCGTCGCGGAGAACCGTACCGTCTACGGCATCAACACCGGCTTCGGCCTGCTGGCCCAGACCCGTATCGCCAACGAGGAGCTGGAGGACCTGCAGCGCTCCCTGGTGCTCTCCCACTCCACCGGCGTCGGCGAGCCCATGGAGGACGCCCTGGTGCGCCTGATCATGGTGCTCAAGGTCAATAGCCTGGCCCGCGGTTTCTCCGGCATCCGCCGCGAAGTGCTCGATGCCCTGGTGGCGCTGATCAACGCCGAGGTCTACCCGCATATCCCCCTCAAGGGCTCGGTGGGCGCCTCCGGCGACCTGGCACCGCTGGCCCATATGAGCGTGGTGCTGCTCGGCGAGGGCAAGGCCCGCCACCGGGGCGAATGGCTGCCCGCCAGCGAGGCCCTGAAGGTGGCCGGCCTCGAGCCCCTGAACCTGGCCCCCAAGGAGGGCCTGGCGCTGCTCAACGGCACCCAAGTCTCCACTGCCTACGCCCTGCGCGGCCTCTTCGAGGCGGAAGACCTGCATGCCGCCGCCACGGTGTGCGGCGCCCTCACCGTGGAGGCGACCCTCGGCTCCCGTTCGCCCTTCGATGCGCGGATTCATGAGGTACGTGGACAACAAGGCCAGATCGATGCCGCCGCCGCCTACCGCCACCTGCTGGGGGAGCATAGCGCCATCGGTGACTCCCACGCCCAGTGTGACCGGGTGCAGGACCCCTACTCCCTGCGCTGCCAGCCCCAGGTGATGGGCGCCGCCCTGACCCAGCTGCGCCAGGCCGCCGAGGTGCTGGCCGTGGAGCTCAATGCGGTCTCCGACAACCCCCTGGTGTTCGCCGAGGACGACGACATCATCTCCGGCGGCAACTTCCACGCCGAGCCGGTGGCCATGGCGGCGGACAATCTCGCCCTGGCCATCGCCGAGATCGGCTCCCTCACCGAGCGGCGCATCTCGCTGATGATGGACAAGCATATGTCCCAGCTGCCGCCCTTCCTGGTGGAGAAAGGCGGGGTCAACTCCGGCTTTATGATCGCCCAGGTCACCGCCGCGGCCCTGGCCAGCGAGAACAAGGCCCTGGCCCACCCGCATAGCGTCGACAGCCTGCCCACCTCCGCCAACCAGGAGGACCATGTCTCCATGGCCCCGGCCGCCGGCAAACGCCTCTGGGAGATGGCCGCCAATGTGCGTGGCATCGTCGCCATCGAGTGGCTGGCCGCCTGCCAGGGGCTGGACCTGCGGACCGACGCCGATGGCCGGCGCCTGACCACCTCCGAGTCCCTGGAAGGGGCCCGCGCCACCCTGCGCGAGCGCGTCGGCCACTACGACAAGGATCGCTTCTTCGCGCCGGATATCGAGGCCGCCACCGAGCTGCTGGCCGGCCGCGCCTTGAGCCCCCTAGTACCCGCCGGTATGCTGCCCAGCTGCCACTGAGCCGCCCGGCATGTCCCGTGTCCCCACGGCGGGTGCCGTGGGGGCGTCAGTGCATTCGTTCCCAACGATAAGAGCCCATCATGAATGCTATCGTTCTTGCCATCCTGGTGATGGTCGGCCTGAGTCTGGCTCGGGTCTCCGTGGTCTTCGCCCTGATCGTCGCCACCCTGGTGGGGGGCCTCTATGCGGGCATGCCCATCGGGGAGATCCTCGACGCCTTCAACGACGGCCTCGGCAACGGCGCCACCATCGCCCTCTCCTATGCGGTGCTGGGCGCCTTCGCCGTGGCCCTGTCGCGCTCGGGGATCACCGAGCTGCTGGCCAACCGCGCCATCGCCGGGCTCAACCTGGACTCCCAGAGCGACAATCGCCGCCTGGTCACCTATACCCTGCTGGCGGCCCTGCTGGCGGCGGCGGTGAGCTCCCAGAACCTGATTCCGGTGCATATCGCCTTTATCCCGGTGCTGGTGCCGCCGCTGCTCAAGCTGATGAACCACCTGCGCCTCGACCGGCGCCTGGTGGCCTGCGTCATCACCTTCGGTATCACCGCGCCCTATATGCTGCTGCCGGTGGGCTTCGGGGCCATCTTCCTCAATGACATCCTGCTCACCAACCTCAACGAGAGCGGCGCCGAGCTGGGCCTGGAGGTCACCCGTCAGATGGTGCCCCTAGCCATGATCATCCCCATCGGCGGCATGGCGCTGGGGCTCGCGGTGGCGGCACTGTTCAGCTACCGCAAGGGACGCGACTACGAGGACCGCGACCTGGCCCACGGCGACGAGACGCCGGCCCAGGCGGCCCGTCACCTGGCCGGCTGGCAGAAAGCGGTGCTGGGCATCGCCTTGGTCGGCACGGTGGCGGTACAGCTCACCACCGGCTCCATGGTGCTGGGGGGCATCTTCGGCTTCGCCCTGCTGTCGCTGAGCGGCGTCTTCCACTGGCACGAACAGGACGGCATCTTCACCGAGGGCATGCGCATGATGGCCCTGGTGGGCTTTATCATGATCTCGGCGGCGGGCTTCGCCAGCGTGATGCAGGCCAGCGGCGAGGTGCAGGGCCTGGTCGAGGGCTCCACCGCCCTGATCGGCGACAACAAGGGGCTGGCGGCGCTGATCATGCTGCTGGTGGGGCTCTTTATCACCATGGGCATCGGCTCCTCCTTCTCGACCATCCCCATCATCGCCTCCCTCTATGTGCCCCTGGCACTGACCTTCGGCTTCTCGCCGATGGCCACCATCGCCCTGGTCGGCACCGCCGCGGCCCTGGGCGATGCCGGCTCGCCGGCCTCCGACTCGACGCTGGGGCCCACCGCCGGCCTCAATGCCGACGGCCAGCATGACCATATCTGGGACAGCGTGGTGCCCACCTTCCTGCACTACAATATCCCGCTGATCGCCTTCGGCTGGATCGCCGCCATGATCCTGTGATGTTGACCACGCCGGGGCCTGTCCCGGCGTTATCGCCTCAGGCCGCCCCGCAGCAGGCCTTGAACTTGCGCCCGCTGCCGCACGGGCAGGGATCGTTGCGCCCCGGCTTGAGGCGACTCATCGAGGTCTCCCCATCCTGGTAGTACCAACGCCCCTCCTCACGCAGGAAGCGGGATGCTTCCTCGAGCACCGCCCAGCGACGGCCCTCCCGGAAGGTGGCGCGAAAGTGCACCCGGCCCTGCGCTCCCGCCGCCTCGCTCTCCATGATCTCCAGGCGCACCCAGCGGGTCTGGTCGTCCGCCGCCAGGCTGGCGGGCCGTGTCGATGCATGCCAGCTGGCCAGCAGGTAATCGGTCAGGTTCATGGCGAAGGCGCTATAGCGGGAGCGCATCAGCGCCTCCGGGGTCGGTGCCGGCCCCCCTCGATGGTAGGGGCCGCAGCAATCGGCGTAGGCGGCCCCACTGCCACAGGGGCAGGCTCGCTTGTCCATCTCTTGGCTCTCCTCGGTCGTCGGCGCGCCAGTGTGCCACGCCCGCCGCGCCCTGTCCGCCCACCGGGAGCGGGTCGCCGGAGGCGGCTCAGCGGTGGCGTCGGCCCTCGCCATAGACCACCACCCGGTCGCGGCCGCGCTCCTTGGCCAGGTACATGGCCTGGTCGGCATAGTGGGCCAGGGCCTGGCTCTCCTCGGCATGCTCGGGACAGAGCGCCAGGCCGATGCTGGCGGAGACGCTCAGGGTCAGGTGATCCACCACGAAGGGCTCGCGCAGGGCAGTACAGAGCGCCTCCGCCACCCCGTGGGCATCGTCGCGGCCGCTGATCAGCGGCAGCAGCACCACGAACTCGTCACCGCCGATACGCCCGATGATATCCGAGGCGCGCAGCCGCGCCTCCATGCGCCGCGCCACGGCGATCAGCAGGCGATCGCCGACCCCATGGCCATGGGTGTCGTTGACCGGCTTGAACTTGTCCAGGTCGATAAACATCAGCGCCAGTGGCTGACGCTGGCGCAGGGCCAGTTGAATGGCCTTGTCCAGGTGGGAGAAGAACAACGCCCGGTTGGGCAGCCCGGTCAGGGGGTCGTGCTGGGCCATATGGCGGATCTTCTCCTCCATGGCCTTGCGTTCGGAGATGTCCCGGGCGATACCCATGCAGGTGGCCAGGCTACCGTCCTTGTCGAACATGGGGGAAGCATTGGAGGTGTGCCAGCGCCAGCCGCCATCGCCGTGACGCATGCGGTACTCCACCCCCTGCTGCTTGCTGCCGGAGTCGAACAGCCGCGTCAGGAAGGCCGCCACGGCGGGGCGATCCTCGGGATGCACGAAGTCGATCAGCGGCTGGCCCAGGGCCGCCTCGGCGTCCAGGCCCAGCATCTCCGTCCAGTTCGGTGAGACATACTCGAAGCACCCCTCCCGGGTCAGGGTGTAGATGATGTCGTTGGCATTCTCCACCAGCAACTGGAAGCGTCGATCATTGGCCGCGCTGCGCTCCTCGAGCCGCTTCTGGGCGGTGATGTCGTTGACATAGCCGGTCCACACCAGGCTGCCATCCTCCAGACGCTGGGAGATGTCGTTGGCCTCCAGCCACAGTAGCCGGCCATCCCGGTGATACATGCGGAACTCGCTATGCCAGGGGGCCAGGCGCTCGGCGCACTCCAGGCTCTCGCGGATCACTCGCTCTCGGTCGTCGGGATGAATCAGCCCGATCAGCGCCTCCGCATCGGCCTCCGCCTCGGTGACGCTGACCCCGAACATCTCGCTGACCCGCTTGCCCACATAGGGATAGGACCAGTGGCCGTCGGCATCGCGGCGCAGCTGATAGATAAAGCCCGGCAGGGTATCGGCCACCGACACCAGGGTCTGGGTGAAGTCGCGCAGCTCGGTGATGTCCCGGGCGGTGCCCAGGATCAGACACACCTCGCCGTGGTCATCGAAGAGCGGGGTCAGGCGGGTCTGCCAGCAGCGCTGGCCGGCGGGGAGCGGGAAGTGCTGTTCGTAGAGCCGTGTCTGGCGCGCCAGCAGGCACAGCCGATACTGCTCCTCGATCAGCGACACCAGGGCCTTGGGTAACGCCTCGGCGGGGGTATGCCCCTCCATGGCCGAGCGTGGAATGCCGGTGCCCTTGACCAAGGCGTCGTTGACCCGGAGATAGCGGAAACGCTCGCCCCCCGCCTCCACGCCCACCAGGAACTGGGCATCCGCCGAGGCCTCGAAGAGGCGGCGATAGATGGCCTCGTCTCCCGCCCGAAGCCCTGGCGGATACCGGTCACTCGGCTCTTCCATTCGACTTCCCCCCGCGTCGAGCCGAGTCCCTGGCAACGTTTTATATCTAGCTATCTAGCCATACTGGCACAGGCCGACGCCCGCCCGCTTCAACGTTGCGCAAAAAGCTGACCTGGCTCAATGCCAATGCACGGGATAGCGGCGATGGCGGGCCAGGTTGTTGACCAGGATGGCCACCACCAGCATCACCGCGCAGCCGACCCCCACCGGCATCAGCGGATACCACCAGCCCAGGGCCTGTACCTCGGGGCCACCCACCACGGCGATCAAGCCGGCGGCGGCGCCAGGCGGGTGTACGGTATGGGTCAACTGCATCACCAGGATGGCCAGGGAGACCGCCAGGGCCACGGCCAGCGCCGTGGTCCCCAGCGCCTGGGCACAGGCCACGCCGACGCAGGCCGACAGCATGCTGCCCAGCAGCACGTTGCGGGGCTGGGCGAAGGGACTCTGGGGGGCGGCATAGATCAGCACCGAGGTGGCACCGAAGGAGCCGAGGATCAGCAACTGATCGCTGAGCCAATGGGCGCTAAGCCAGCAGATGGCGCCCATGCCGGCGAAGGCACCGGCCCAGGACCAGAGGGCATCCTGCCAGTCGGCGCGGGCACGCCGCGCGGGTTCACCGCGCATCTTGCCGAAGTAACTCTTCATTGTCGTCCACTGAATGCACCATAAAGAGGCAAGATTCTGACAAAACGCACCACCAAGGTGAAGGTTGGTTTGCTTATAACTCGATAACAAGTTCCCCCTTCTCTCCTTTCCTTCCGAGGCGGACGAAAAAAAGGCATGAAAATCATAGGGCTCTAACCCTATACTGGAAGGGCATCGCGTGACGGCACCCGCCTGAGTGCCGTAAGGAATGAAGCCGGAAGCCCCATCCCAAGAGTAAGGAATCCTCTCATGATGAAAACAATCGCACGCGCCCTCAGTCCGCTGCTGATCCTCTGCCTGGTCCTCGGCAGCCTGCCGGTCGCCGCCGCCCCCAGCCCGGCCAGCGGCCTGATCACCACCCAGGAGGCCCTGAGCCAGGACCAGGTCAGCGCCGATCGGGAACGCATCAACGAGATCCTCGCCCGCCAGGATGTCCAGGATCAACTGGTCGCCCAGGGCGTCGACCCCGCCGAGGTGGAAGCCCGCGTAGCCGCGCTCTCCGATGCCGAAGTGCGTCAGATGGCCGACCAACTGGAACAGCTGCCCGCCGGCGCCAGCGTGGTGGGCGCGCTGTTCGCGGTCTTCGTGATCCTGCTGGTCACCGATATCCTGGGCCTGACCAATGTCTTTCCCTTTACCCGCTAAGCGTCGGGGCCGCCGCCCCGCTCCTCGCTCACGCCTCAACGCCCGCCTCGCGGGCGTTGTGCTGTTGGTCCTCGGCGTCCTCGGCCTCGCCGGCTGCGCCAGCGCCCCGCGCCTGGCCAGCCCCGAGGCCATGGGCGTGCCGCCCCGGGTGCAGCTGGAAGGCATCCCCTTTTATGCCCAGCGGGACTATCAATGCGGGCCGGCGTCGCTCGCCATGGTGCTCAACGCCGGCGGCGTCGACGCCACGGTGGACGAGCTGATTCCCCAGGTCTTCCTGCCTGGGCGCGACGGCAGCGTGCAGCCGGAGATGCTGGCCACCCTGCGTCGCCAGGGGCGGGTCCCCTTCGTCCTGGATGGGCGCATCGAGTCGCTGCTCGAGGAGCTGGCCGCCGGCCACCCGGTGGTGGTGATGCAGAACCTGTCGCTGCCGGCCTGGCCGATGTGGCACTACGCGGTGGCCATCGGCTACGACCTGGACGCCGAAGAGATGATCGTGCATAGCGGCATGGAAGCGGCTCGCCGCGAATCCTTCAAGCGCTTCGATGCCACCTGGGCGCGCAGCGAACGCTGGGCGGTGGTGGCCCTGCCCCCCGGGGAGCTACCCGCCAGCACCGGGCCAGTGCGTAGCCTGCAGGCCATCGCCGACTTCGAGCAGGCCAACGGCTCACTGGCCGCCCTGCCCGCCTGGGAGGCATTGACGCGGCGCTGGCCGGAGGCCGCCATGGGCTGGTTCGCCCTGGGCAATGCCCGCCATGGCGGCGACGACCCCAGGGGCGCCGTGGAGGCCTTCCGACGCGCCACCGAGGCGGACCCGTCACTGGCGGTGGCCTGGCTCAACCTGGGCCTGACCCTGGCCGGGCTCGAGGCGCCGGAGCGGGCCCGGGACGCCCTCGAGCGCGCCGCCGCCCTGCCTGGCCCTTGGCAGAGCCACGCCGAGGAAGCCCTGGGCCGCCTATAGGGATTGCCCTCCCCCGACGGCGACTTATCCCGCCGAGGCCCTGCGGCCTCGGCGGTGTCGTTTGCGGCACCCCTCGCAGCGGGTCAGCCACCACTCGGCGCGACCCAGGCGGCGCTCGAGGAAACGCCGGGTGCGCCGCTGCCCCTCGCTCTCGTCATGGGCCCAGACCCTCAGGGTGGCCAGGAACAGGGCGGTCAGGCCGATCTCCTCCAGTTGGGCGCGGCGGCTGCCGTAAGGGGCCTCGAGGCGAGCCGCCTCGCGCCACCACTGAACGGTCCGCGACAGGTCGAAGAGCATCGGCACCCAGGTATGCAGATGGGGCGGATGGGCCTTGGTGCGCAGCATCTGCACCGTCACCCGGCGATGCGGCGCCAGGGCATCGAACCAGGCCAGCAGGCAGTGGCCCAGGCGCTTCCGGGCCGGCCAGGCGGCGAAGCCCTGGGGCTTGTCCGCCAGCATGGCGCGCCAACCACGAAGGAACCAGGCATCGGCCAAGTCGTTGGCGTCCCGGTAATGATCCAGCACCGCCGCCGCGGGCAAGCCCAGGTGGTCGGCCACCGCGATCAGCGACACCGCCTCCCAGCCGCGAGCCTCGGCCTGGTGCAGGGCCGCCTCGAGAATATCGTCGGCGCGGCGACGCCCGGCGTGGCGATGCCCGGCGTGGTTGGCAGTGTCGTGAGGCGCGACGGGAGCGGTCTCGGTGACCGCCCCACCGATCGGAATCATGCTCATCCTGGCCTCCTCGTCCCCCTCATCCTTAAAACATAGGCACAGCGGAGCGGGGCGACGAGGCCCGGAGGCGGACTCAGGCCTTCTTGACGAACTTCGAGGTGAGCTTCAGGGGACCGATGCCCTCCACCTTGCAGTCGAGGTTATGGCCACCCTCGGAGTCGCCCTCGATCAGGCGAATGCCCTTGACCTTGGTGCCCACCTTGATCACCGAGGAGGACCCCTTGACCTTGAGGTCCTTGATCACGGTGACGGTATCCCCATCGGCGAGCCGATTGCCGTTGGCATCCAGGGCGACCAGCTCATCCTCGGCGCTCTCCGGCGCGGCGTCCTTGGCCCACTCGTGGCCGCACTCGGGACACACCAGTTGGATGCCATCCTCATAGGTGTATTCGGAGCCACAGGCGGGACAGTTGGGCAGTTCACTCATCACGGGGTCCTTGCGCTAACGGGAAAGCCGGCAAGCCTACACCGCCGGCCGCGGCGAGACCAGTGGGCGCCCGCACCCAGGCCTGGCATCGCGGCGTCCGGGCTGGTAGCGTGAGGGAGTCTCTCGCTAAATAAAGGAGTACTCATATGGACTCGGCCGTCAATAACACCGTCAGCCAGGCACTGGTGATGCAGCAGGCCCAGGTGGCCCAGCAGGCACAGATGCAGATCTTCAAGGAGGCCCTGACCACCCAGCAGCAGCAGGTCACCGCCCTGATGGAGTCCGCCTCCGCCGAACCGCAGCTGGCCGACCAGGGCCATCTGGGTACCCAGATCAACACCTATGCCTGATCACACCGGGCGGAAGGACTAGATCCCGTACTCCCGCTCGACCCGGGCCACCCGCACCCGAAAGTAGCGATACCACTGCTGGTGGCCCAGGCGCTGGGCCTCCCGGTGTTCCAGATTGGCCTTCCAGGCGCGAATCGCCTCCGGGTCCCGCCAATAGGAGACGGTGATCCCCACGCCCTCCCGGGCCGACTCCACCCCCAGGAAGCCCGGCTGCTCGGCGGCCAGCGCCAGCATGCGCTCGGCCATCTCGGCATAGCCGGCGTCCACCTCGCTGCGCAGCGAGGTAAAGATCACGGCGTAATAGGGCGGTTCCGGGGTCGTGGCGATCATGGCGGCTCCAGGCAGGGGATCGGGTGGCGTTGGCGAACGTAGCGGTTACCCTAGGGGCAATAGCATCCCGCGAGAGCACCATCATGACCCAGCCACGTATCGTCCTGGAAGTCTTCAGCGACTTCGTCTGCCCCTTCTGCTACCTGGAGCTCCCGGAGCTGGAGGCCCTCGAGGCCCGCTTCGGCGAGGCACTCGGCATTCGCTGGCGGGCCTTCGAGCTACGCCCCGAGCCCCACCCGCCCCTCGACCCCGACGCCGACTACCTGCATGACGTCTGGCAGCGTTCGGTGCTGCCCATGGCCGGCGAACGCAGCATGACCTTGCGCCTGCCGAGCATCCAGCCACGTTCGCGACTGGCTCACGAGGCCCATGCCTGGGCCGAGGCACAGTCCCCGGAGTACGCGGACCGGCTGCGCCTGGCGCTGTTTCGTGGCTTCTTCGAGGCCAGCCTCGACCTGGGGGACAGCGAGGCCCTGGTCACCCAGGCCGAGGCCATGGGCCTGGATGGCCACGACCTGGCCCGGGCCCTGAACGAGGGGCGCTTCCGCCAGGCGGTGCGCGACGACCTCCATCAGGCCCATACGCTGGGCATCTCCGGGGTGCCCGGCCTGCGCTTTATGCTGGATGGCGAACACGCCGGGGTGCTGGAGGGGGCCCAGCCCCGTCGTCAGCTGCTGCTGGCGGTGGAGCGCCTCTTCGACCTGATGGGATAACCCGCCCATGACGAGATCCGACGGCGAGATCCTGGTCTTCGGCGGTACCGGCTTCCTGGGGCGTCACCTGGTGCGTGAACTGGTGGAAGCGGGCCATGGCGTGCGCCTGGCGGCGCGCCACCCCCGGCGGCCCGACTGGGCGGAGCCCCAGGACCCCATCAGCCTCTGCGCGGCGGATATTCGTGACGAGGCGGCGGTGGCCGAGGCGCTGGCCGGCGCCTCGGCGGTGATCAATGCGGTCAGCGGCTACGTGGAGCGCCGCGGCGCCAGCTTCGAGACGATCCATGTGGAGGGCGCCGCTCGCCTGGCCCGGCTGGCCCGGGAGGCGGGCATCCCCCGCCTGGTGCAGCTCTCCGGTATCGGCGCCCGCCGCGACTCGCCGTCGGCCTATGTGCGCGCCCGCGCCCGGGGCGAGGCGGCGGTACTGGAGTACCAGCCCAAGGCGATCATCCTGCGTCCCAGCGTAATGTTCGGCCCCGATGACGCCTTCCTCAACGGGCTGGCGCGGCTGACCCGGCTGCCGCTGATTCCGCTGTTCGGCGCCGGCGAGACCCGCCTGCAGCCGGTGCATGTGGTGGACGTGGCCCGCGCCGTGGCGATCCTGGTGGCCGCGGTCGAACCGCCGCGGCGGCTCTTCGAGCTGGGCGGCCCGGACGTGCTTAGCTACCGGGAGATCCTCGGGCGCATCCAGGCCCAGTGCCACACCCAACGCCCCCTGCTGCCCCTGCCGTTCTGGGCCTGGCGGACCCTGGCCGGGCTGCTCTCGCCGTTGCCCAATCCGCCCCTGACTCGCGATCAGGTGCTATTGATGGCCGAGGACAACCTCGTCGGCGAGGGCGTGGGTACCTTCGCCGACCTGGGCATCGCTCCACGCACCCTGCGCGATAGCCTGCCGCTGTGTCTTCCCTGACCGCCGCCCGATGCAACCGCCTGGTTCAGCGCTAGAAGGCCGGCACGGCGCCGCCACAGCCCTCGAAACGCTCGCCATCCAGGATCACGGTCACCGTCGTCTCGAAGGGCGCCCCGGCCATGCTGTCGTGGCAGGTCTCGGGAAGGATCTCGACCCGCAGTTCATGGGCCTCGGCCTGGGCATGATAGGCCCGGCCGCCCTGCTCCAGCGACTCGGCCTCCGGCAGCGGCGTGCGCATATCGAAGCCGCTGAAGGGGTCGGCGAAGCGCAGGCCGTCGGCATCGATGGCCAGGTTCCAGAACGGCTCGTTGCCATAGGCACGGAAGCCGTCGTCCCGCTCCAGTTCGAAGAACACGCCCTCCCAGGGCGCCAGCAACCGATCATTACCCAGCCATAGCAGGGTACCGCCCAGGGTCGGCCAGGGCTCGCCATCGCAGCCGAGGCGGTGCCGGATGATCTCCTCGCGACCGGCCAAGGGGGGCAGCGACTCGCCATCGAGTCGGTAGTCGGCCAACAGCTCGGCGACCGGGCGCGACTCGGCGTCGTGGCTCACGCCCTCGCAGAAGCCCTCTCCCAGGGCCATCCAGGCCGCATTGATACGCAACCGTGCCCCCAGCCAGGCCTCGGCCTGCTCCTCGCTCAGGGCGCTGATGCCCGGCGCCTGGTGCCCCACCACCCGCCACTCGCCCACCAGGGCGGCGTAGTCGCTGGCTTGCTCCTCTGACAGGGCCTCCTCGGTCTCGCCACCGCAACCGACCAGCCCCAGGGCCAACAGGGAAAGTCCCAGCACACGGGGATCCATCATCATCGTCTCGCTCCTTGCCGATAAGGGGTGCCCCACCTCATGCGGGGCGGCCTATAGAGCCTTATCTCGCGACCGGGGTTCCTCGCTAACCGAAGAAACAGGCATGGGCATCCTCGCCCACCAGGTCGAGGAAGGCCTCCAGGCTCTTCACCTCGGCCTGGGGCTCGTAGGCGTGCCACTTGAGGTCGGCGCGCATCCAGTAGACCTTCCACAGGCTGCGGCTCTTCACATAGGTGGCCTTGGCCGCCGGGGTCTCCATGCGTATCGAAGGGTCGTCATAGCGGGGGCGAATCGAGAAGATCTCCACACTCTGCCCGCTGACCCGCCCGCCGAGATCCAACTGAGAGCGGATATGCGGCGGCGGACGATGTTTCTCCAGGAACCCCTGGATGACTTTCTCGGCCCGCTTGATCTCGAATTCGCTGAGTGACATGGGTAACTCGCCTAATTCCTGCTTCTTGTCTCGGATGGGACGGCATTATCGCGGTTCGAGGCCCTCCAGGGCCAGCCCGAGCGCTTCCGCTTCCAGAGGCCGGCCCCAGCCGTCGCCATGCACCAGTTCGGTCAGGGGCAGGCGCTGTCGCCAGCCCTCGGCGGCCAGCTCCGGTTCGTCGAGAAACTCGCTGACATAGCCCAGGCAGAGGTAGGCCACCGGCTCGACGCCCTCGGGCAGGCCCAGCAGATCGGCCAGCTCGACCGGGTCGAGGATGCTCACCCAGCCCACCCCCACCCCCTCGGCGCGGGCCGCCAGCCACAGGTTCTGCACCGCCAGGCAGGTGCTGAAGCGGTCCATCTCCGGCATGGAGTTGCGCCCCAGCACATGGGGGCCGCCGCGGCGGCGGTCGCAGGTGACGCAGAGGTTGACGGGGCTATCGAGGATGCCCTCCAGCTTGAGGCGGCGGTAGCGTTCGGCCCGCTCGCCCCGGTAGTTCTCGGCGGCCCGGGCGTTCTCCCGGGCGTAGCTCGCCTGGATGCGCGACCGCAGCTCGCGGCTCTCGATCACCAGGAAGTCCCAGGGCTGCATGAAACCCACCGAGGGCGCATGGTGGGCGGCCTGCAGCAGCCGCGCCAGCACCTCGGCGGGGATCGGCTCGGGCAGAAACTGCGAGCGCACGTCGCGGCGCTCGAAGATGGCGCGGTAGAGGCCGTGGCGTTCGGCCGCGGAAAACGCCGCGCGGGGGGAGTCCTTGCTCATCGTCGCTCCTTGGTTGGAGGGGCCTACCATACCAGCCAGGCGACACCGAACAGCAGCGCCGGCGTCACGCTGCCCAGCATCCAGCCGCCCATGCGGGCGCCGCCGAGGACGGCGACCAGCCCGCTCTTGAACAGGGTATTGGCCAGGGCGGCCAGGACGATACCACGACTGGCCAGCTCCCAGGACTGTTCATCGGCGGCCAGGCGGGCGAAGGAGAGGGTCACCGGATCCACATCGGTCATCCCCGAGATCAGCGCCAGCCCATAGAGGCCGCTATCGCCGAGCCAGTGGCGGGCCGCGGCCACGGCCAGGAAGATCACCGCCAGGAGGGCGCCGAAGCGCACCGCCGGCCATAGCTCGAAGGGGTTGCTCACCGGCGGCGACGGCGCCGGCTGGCCCGCCTCGTCACGGCGCTGAGCCCACCACCAGAGTCCCGCCGCCAGACCGAAGCCCAGTCCCATCATGCCCAGCAGGGGCACGGCCAGGGTCGGCAGGATTCCCGGAGCGATCAGGCTCGCCACCGCCAGGGCACGGGGAAACATCATCGAGGAGGCGGCGAGAATGGCGCACACCAGGGTCGGCGCCAGCTCGGGCTGTCGGCGCCCCAGCCGCGCGAAGGCCAGCGCCAGCGGGGTGGAGGCCATCAGCCCCGCCACCAGGCCGGTCAGCAGGATGCCGTAGCGGCTGCCCAGCAGGCGCACCAGCACATAGCCGGCGAACTGGATGGCCGCCACCAGCACCACCATCCACCAGATCAGGTAGGGATTGAGGGCGGCGAAGGGGCCGAAGCCGCGATCCGGCAGCAGCGGCAGCACCGCCACCGAGATCAGCAACAGCATCAGGGTGCCGCGCAGCTCGGCGGCGCTGATGCGGGTCAGCAGGTCATGCAGGTAGGCCTTGAGCTGCAGCAGCAGGGCCGCCACCACGGCACCGGCCGCCGCCTGGGCGGGATAGCCCGCCGCCGCCGCGGCCCCCAGCACGAAGGTCAGCAGGCCGGCGACCTCGGTGGTGCAGCCGGCATCGCGCTGCTCGAGACGCGAGCGCCAGTAGACCACCGTCAGCAGCAGGATCAACCCCAGGCCGATGGCGGCGGGCAGTACCGCCCCCCAGGCCTCGCCCAGCAGGCCACTGACACCGCCGCCGAGGCCGATCAGGGCGAAGGTACGCAGGCCCATGGCACGGCTCGACTCCGGCAGGCCACTCTGCTTCCAGCCCCGCTCCAGGCCGATCAAAAGCCCCGAGAAGAGCGCCACCCCCACGCCGAGAAACGCCTCCATGGCCCCGTCACGGCTCAGGGCGCGTTGCGCTGGGACGGGTCGCGGCGGAAGGCCGGGGCCAGGGCCTCCGGATCCTGCTCGGCGCGCTGCCGCCGGGCCGCCTCGGCCCACCATTGCAGCTGCGCCAGGGTGCGTCCGAAATAGCCGACCCAGCGCGGCGCATCCACCTCGGGGAGGAAGTCGCCGGCCTCGTCCAGCACCTCCTGGGCCCGGGGCAGATGGATCATCGCCGACACCGGCAGGCAGCCCAGCTCGGCGAGGAAGGTGCGCATATTGACCGCCGCCCGGGCGCCGCCCCACTGCCCCGCCGAGTAGGTGACGATGGCGCTGGGCTTGTAGGAGAAGCGCGAGCTGCCGAAATGGTTGAGCAGGTTGGCCAGGGCCGGGCTCATGGCGTGGTTGTACTCCGGGCTGACCATCACATAGCCATCGGCGCCACGGATGGTCTCGGCCAATCGCGCCAGGGGCTCGGGGGCCCGCCCCTCGGCATAGGCGAAGTGGGGCTTGAAGACGGCCGGGACGTCACCGGCCTCGGAGGCCAACGCCAGGGGATCGATCAGTTCGGCCTCGATATCCGCGGCCGCCAGGCGCGCCACACAGGCCTTGGCCACCCGCTCGCCCAGGCGCCTGGGCCGGGGCGGCGTGCTGTCGCGAACGGAACCGAGAAACACCAGAATCTTCAATGACATCGGCAGGCTTCCCTGATCAAGGCTTGGAGGCCTCACTCTAGCAGAGTCGACGGCATCGCCCGGCCTACTTGCGGCGCTTGTCGCGCACATAAATAGCCTTGCCATCGCCGCGCTGGGCCACCTCGAAGAGCTCGGTGGCGCTGACCAGCTCGCCGAGCTTCTTGTAGCCGTAGTTGCGGGCGTCGAAATCGGGGAACTGCTTGACGATAGTGCTGCCCACCGCCCCCAGGGAGGCCCAGCCATTGTCGTCGGAGGAGGCCTCCACCGCCTTGCGCAGCAGGCTGACCAGCCGGTTATCGGACTTCAGCTCCTTGGCGGAGCGGCGGCGACTCTCCTCGCCCTCCTCGTCGTCGCTGCGCAGCACCTCCACGTAGATGAACTTGTCGCAGGCGGCCACGAAGGGCATGGGGGTCTTCTTCTCGCCGAAGCCGAAGACGGTGAGCCCCGACTCGCGGATACGCGCCGCCAGGCGGGTGAAGTCGCTGTCGCTGGAGACCAGGCAGAAGCCCGAGAAGCGCTCGGTGTAGAGCAGGTCCATGGCATCGATGATCAGGGCGCTGTCGGTGGCGTTCTTGCCGCGGGTATAGCCGAACTGCTGCACCGGCTGGATGGAGTAGTGCAGCAGGGTCTCCTTCCAGCCCTTGAGCTCGGGGCCGGTCCAGTCGCCGTAGGCCCGCTTGACGCTGGCGGTGCCGTACTTGGCGATCTCCGAGAGCAGCCCCTCGACGATGCTGGGCTGGGCGTTGTCGGCGTCGATCAATACCGCCAGGTTCTTCTCCATGATGCCTCCTCGGCGACGATTAGCGGATCAGCGGCTCGAGCGCCTCGGCCAATAGCGGCGCGAGATGCAGTGCATTGCTGGGATGGGCGATGGCGTCGCTGCTCCAGAGTTCACCGATGCCGGCGGCCTCGATCACCGCCAGGGCCTCGCCGGCGAACAGCGCATGGGTCACCGCCACGTCCACCGAGGCGGCACCGGCCCCGCGCAGCGCCTCGGCGGCCCGGGCCAGGGTATGGCCGGAGCTTGCCACGTCATCCATCAGCACCACGGCGCGCCCGGCCAGCGCCAGCTCGGGCAGCGCGATGCTCACCTGCCTATCGCCGTGGCGCTGCTTGCGGCAGACCCCATGATCGAGGCCGCTGGCCGCCGCGGCCCGGGCCACCCACTGTTCGGCCTCCTCGTCGGGCCCCAGCAGCAGGGCCCCGGGGCGCCGCGCGGCGGCGAGCTCGCCCAGCGCCGGCGCCGCCGACAGGGCGATGGCATCCACCAGCGGCACCGCCTGGTCGAGCCGTGCGATGCGATGCAGGTGCGGGTCCACGGTGATCAGGGCATCGACCAGCTCGGCGAGGAAGGCCCCCACCAGGGTCTGGCTGACCACCTCGCCGGGATGGAAGGCGATATCCTGGCGCATATAGGCGAGATAGGGCGCCACCAGCACCAGCCGCCGGGTGCCCTGGCGCCGCGCATGGCGGGCCACCAGCAGCAGCTCCACCAGCTTGTCGTTGGGGCGGTCGAGGCTGCGGTAGAGCACCAGGGTCTCGGGGCAGGCGGCGGCGAAGGGCAGCCGCAGGCGCAACTCCTCATCGGGGAAGCGATGGGCCGCGATGGCCAGTGCCGGCAGGCCCAGGGCCTCGGCCAGGCGCCGCGCCGGCACCGCCTCGTCGTCGAAATAGAGCAGGGTCGCGGTCAGGGTCGCGCTCATAGTCCCTCCACATTGAGCGGGACGATGGCCGAGGCCTCGCCCAGGGTAAAGCCGTTGTCGCAGTCACAGCACTGGTGGGCGGCGTTGCGCTCGTTACGGTAAGACGCATAGACCCGATAGAGGGGCTGGCCCGCCGTCACCGCATCGCCGATGCGCGCCAGCAGGTCGACCCCGGCGCCCTTGGTCTTGGGGGCGCCGGCGAGCCGGGCGACGCGTGCCAGGCGCCGATTATCGATGGCGGTGACCACGCCATCATGGGGCGCCGTCACCTCGAAGCCGAGCGGCGCCAGGGGCGGGGCCTCGGGGTCGAAGGGCGCCTCCCCCTGGGCGCGGATAATGGCGCGCATCTTCTCCAGGGCGCGCCCCGACTCGAGGATATCCCGGGCGATGCCATAGCCATCGCCGCCGCGCACGTCCGGGTCGAATTCCAGCATGCGACCGGCCAGGTATAGCGACTTCTGGCGCAGGTCCCGGGGGGCCTCGGGGTGCTGCATCAGCACCCGCATCACGTCCCGGGCCTCCAGCACCGGGCCGATGCCGCGCCCGATGGGCTGGCGCCCGTCGGTGATCACCACCTCCAGGGTCAGGCCCAGGCGCCCGGCCACGAACTCGAAAAGCCTGCGCAGCCGCCGCGCCTCGGGCATGGAGCGCACCTTGGCCTGGGGCCCCACGGGGATGTCCAGCAGCAGATGGGTAGAGCCGGCGGAAACCTTCTTGGAGAGGATCGAGGCCACCATCTGCCCCGGCGAGTCCAGCGACAGGGGACGCTCCACGGTGATCAGCACATCGTCCGCCGGCGACAGGTCGCTGCTGCCGCCCCAGGCCAGGCAGCCGCGATGGGTGCGTACCAGCTCGTTGAGCTCGGCGAAGGGCAGGTCGACCCGCGCCAGCACCTCCATGGTATCGGCGGTCCCGGAGGGCGAGGTGATGGCCCGGGACGAGGTCTTGGGGCAGAGGGTGCCGTGGGCGGCGACGATGGGCACCACCAGCATGGAGGTGCGATTGCCGGGAATGCCGCCGATGCAGTGCTTGTCCACCACCGGATGCTCATGCCAGTCGAGGCGCCGCCCCACCCGGGCCATGGCATCGCTGAGGTAGAAGACCTCCTCGCGATCCATCTCGCCCAGGTCGCAGGCCACCACGAAGGCGGTCAGCTCGATCTTGGAGTAGCGCCGCTCGGCCACGTCCTGGACGATGGCGCGGAAATCCCTGCGGGTCAGCCGCTCGCCGTTGATCTTGCGGTGCAGGGCGGGAATCGAGCCCGGCGGTTCCGCCTGGGAAACGCACACCGGCTGCCCTTCCGCCATGCCCAGGCTGGCGAAGGCCTCCTCGGAGAGGCCCAACTGGTCGTGGCCGACGATGGCCTCGTCATCCACCACATTGAGGCTGGCCAGGATACGCCGCCCGTTGGCACCCACCTCCACCTTGGCCAGGGCCTGGAAGCCCTCGGCCCGGTAGAGGTCGCACTCCCGGTGCAGGTAGGCGACGTTCTCGCGGTAGGTATCGATGCCCACCCGCTTGAGGGACAGGGGCGCGAGCCCCTCGTCATTGCCCTGGGACCTGCTGTGCGGCTTGGCCATGCTCGCTCCTTCGCGGCTCCTTCCTGAGCCTAGCCGAAGCCGCGGGCCTCGACCTGCCGGCCGACAACGCCGGCGCCAACGCTGAGTGGCGCAAGCCGAGCGGTAAACGTTTCGGGACTGGAGCGAGACGCCGGCCCGGCCTAAGCTGGGAACCCGGCCACTGCGTGCAAGGAAGAAACTCGATATGACCTACGATATTCGACTCAAGCGCATCTACAGCGAGGCCGAATCCGAGGATGGGGCCCGCATCCTGGTGGATCGCCTGTGGCCCCGGGGCAAGCGCCGCGAGAGCCTGCGCCTCACCGACTGGTACCGGGACGCCTCCCCCTCCCCCGGCCTGCGTCGGGCCTGGCACCAGGAGGAGATCAGCCGCGCGGTGTTCGTGCGCCGCTACCGCTGGGAGCTGAACGACGCCGCCGAGGCGCTGGTGCCGCTGCTGCGCCACGCCCGTCGCGGGCGCCTGACCCTGCTCTCCGCCGCCCGCGACCTGGAGGCCTCCCACCTCCCAGTGCTGCGCGAGGCGCTGCTCGAGGCCCTGGCCGCCGAAGACGCCAGCGACCGGGACGACCCCGCCTCGCCGCCCTGCTATGCCGGCGATAAGGGCCGATGACAGCGTGGTCCGGGGATGGCAGCCTTGGCCTCCCCCCGAGACGCAGAGGATGGTGAGATGTGGCACCAGCAGGAGATTCGACTGCCCGCCGTGGCGCGGGGCTTTCATCTGATTACCGAACGAGTGGAGGCGGCGCTGCCCGAGCTGGCCCGCTGCCGGGTGGGGCTCTTGCACCTGCAGCTGATGCACACCTCGGCGTCGCTGACCCTCAACGAGAACGCCGACCCGGACGTGCGCCACGACATGGACGCCTTTCTGCGCCGCCTGGTGCCCGGCGACCTGCCCTACTTCAAGCACGTATTGGAGGGCCCCGACGATATGCCGGCGCATGTGATCGCGAGCCTCCTGGGCACCCAGCTGACCCTGGCGGTGCGCGACGGCCGCCTGGCCCTGGGCACCTGGCAGGGCCTGTGGCTCGGCGAACACCGCGACCAGGGCGGGCCCCGGCGGCTGATCGCCACCCTGCAGGGCGAGGCCTGACTCAAGGCAGGCGCCCCTCCCGGGCCAGGCGCCGCCGCACCCAGCGGTCGTAGCCGAAGCGCAGCACCGACTTGAGCCCCGGCAGGCCGATCAGCCAGGCCAGGGGCCTGAGGCGAGGCACCCGGCGCATCAGCAGGACATAGGCGTCGATGCCCTCGCGGATGGCGCCGCCCTCCTCCTCCACATGCAGCGACAGCAGCGCCGCCCGCGGATCGATGCCCTTGGCGCGCAGCGTCTGCTGGTGCTCGGTGACGTCGCACCAGCTCACGTCCCGGCCGGTCTCGCCAGCCCAGCGCTCGTAGCGGGCCCGGTCCCGGCGACAACCGGGGCAGATGCCGTCGTAGTAGACCCTCAAGGGGGGCAATGCGCTCATGGTGGCCTCTCTGCCGACTCAACTACTACGGCAGACCTCCCAGAGCCGCGCCAGTTCGTCGGTGCCGCCAAGTAAAGGAATGGACGCCTCGCTGCCATCAGCCTTTCCCGAGGCGCAGCAGGGCCATCCAGGGCGCCGCGGTCGACGCCGGTCTGGCCGCCGGAAATGATCTTCTTCAATGCCATGGTATAGCCCCCGCCTTATTCCTTCGCCTCGACCAGGGCCGACGGCTCCAGCAGCGCCTTGATCTGGCCGCGCAGCCAGCGGCGCAGGCGATCCTCGTGGGTGCGCTGGTGCCAGGTCTGGATCACCGCCACGCCGTCCAGCTCCAGCGGGCAGGGGTGAATCGTCAACCCCGGGAAGCGCGCCACCGCCTGGGTGGCCACGCTCTCCAGGCAGGTCAGCAGCAGGTCGCTCTGGGCCACCAGCAGCGGCGGCACGGTGAAACTCGACAGCCCCGCCACCACCCGCCGCCGGCGGCCCAGGGCGCGCAACTGCTTGTCCACATGGCCGTCCAGGTCGCCGGTCAGGGTGGTGACCAGGTGATCGCTGGCCAGGTAACCCTCCAGGGTCAGGCGCTCGCCGATCTGGGGGTGGTCCCGGGCGGCCAGCACCACGAAGCCCTCCCGGTGGATGCGCTGCTGGTAATAGCTGCGCGGCAGGTCGCCGTAGAAGCCGGCGATGGCGATATCGCACTCGCCGGTCTCCAGCTCCGCCCGCGGCAGCCGGCCCCGGGTGTTATGGGTGACCAATTGCAACTGCGGCGCCTCGCGGCGCACCACCGGCAGCAGCCGCGGCAACAGCAGTTGCTCGATATAGTCGGTGGTGTAGAGGTGCACCCGGTCGGCCCGGGCCAGGTAGTCACTGCCCTCGCAGAAGTCGAAGAAGCCCTCGATGCCCGCCACCAGCTGCTGCACCCGGGGCGCCAGCTCGTGGGCCCGGGGTGTCGGCGTCAGGCCGCGGGGCGCACGCACGAAGAGCTCGTCGCCGAAGGCGTGGCGCAGCTTGGCCAGTTTGTGGCTCAGGGCCGGCTGGCTCAGCGCCATGCGCCCGGCCGCCGCCGAGACGCTGCGCTCCTGATAGAGCACGTGGAAGAGCAGCAGCAGGTTGAGGTCCTTGCCTGCGATATTCATTGAGTGAATATCTCCTATCGAGAATCATCAATTCTCGAATACTAGCCGCCCGGCTAGGATGGTGACCATCCCATTCACCGCACTGGCCAAGGAGATTGCCATGAGCGCACGCATTCTGATGGTGCTGACTTCCCACGACCGCCTCGGCGATACCGGCGAGCCCACCGGCTTCTGGCTGGAGGAGCTGGCGGCGCCCTACTACGCCTGCCTGGACGCCGGTGCCGAGGTGGTGCTGGCCTCGCCCAAGGGCGGCCAGCCGCCGCTGGACCCCAAGAGCGACGCCGAGGAGAGCCAGACCGAGGCGACCCGCCGCTTCCAGCAGGACGAGACGGCCAAGCAGCAACTGGCCAGCACCCATCGCCTGAGCGAAGTGAGCGCCGACGACTTCGACGCCGTCTTCTACCCCGGCGGCCATGGCCCACTCTGGGACCTGGTGGACGATGCCGACTCCATTCGCCTGATCGAGGCCTTCTGGGCCCAGCAGAAGCCGGTGGCCGCAGTGTGTCACGCCCCCATCGTGCTGATCCACGCCCGCGACGCCGATGGCCGGCCGATCATCCAGGGCCGCCAGGTCACCGGCTTCACCAACGGCGAGGAAGCCGCCGTGGGCCTCACCGAGGTGGTGCCCCACCTGGTCGAAGATGCCCTGATCGCCGGCGGCGGCCGATACTCCAAGGCCGACGACTTCATCCCCTACACCCGCCGTGATGGCCAGTTGATCACCGGCCAGAACCCACCCTCCTCCGAGCCGGTGGCCAAGCTGCTGCTGGAAGCGCTGGGCAAGTAACCCGGCCGGCCCGACAGAAAACGCCCACCTGCCAATGGCACGCGGGCGTTTGTCTTGTCGTCGAGAAGAGCCGGGCTCCCTGGGTGCCTTTCGGCAATACCGGTCGCTTCGGGTAGCGACGAGCGCTGCTAGCAAGAGCGCCCGGATCGATTAACACCGCCCCTTCGGGGCGTTATCTCGGCCACAGCCGCCAATCATGCCGCTCAGTCGTCGGACGCTCCAATAAAGCGATAAACGACGGCCCCAAGGGCACCGCCGACAATCGGTGCGACCCAGAAGAGCCACAACTGCGCAATCGCCCAGTCTCCGACGTAGAGCGCCACGCCCGTGCTTCGCGCAGGATTCACCGAGGTATTGGTTACAGGAATACTGATCAGGTGGATCAAGGTTAGGCCCAGGCCAATGGCAAGCGGTGCGAAACCGGCCGGCGCCCGCTTATCCGTGGCCCCCAGAATAATGACAACGAACATCATCGTCATCACGACCTCGGTAATCAACGCGGCCTGCATCGTGTAGCCACCTGGCGAGTGCGCACCATAGCCATTTGAAGCAAAGCCGTCGGCCACATCAAAGCCGGTCTTGCCAGTGGCGATCAGATAAAGGATGCCCCCCGCCACGATGCCGCCAAGCACCTGCGCAAGGATATAAGGCGCCACGTCCTTTGCAGGGAAGCGCCCGCCGGCCCAGAGCCCGACGGAAACGGCAGGATTGAGATGACAGCCTGAAATATGACCGATCGCGTAGGCCATGGTGAGCACGGTCAGACCAAAGGCCAGCGACACCCCCAAGAGACCGATGCCGAGTTCCGGAAACGCAGCCGCGAGTACTGCGCTACCACACCCTCCAAGAACTAGCCAAAACGTGCCAACAAACTCCGCCGCATACTTTTTCACATCGTGCTCCTTTTGATTTGCGATGATTGCCTAACAGGTATTAGACGGCCCATCCGATGATGGGGCGAAGATGTGGCACGGCCATTCCCGCCATATGTAATGACGTCCGCAAGCCAAACCATCAAAACCACAAGGAAACCGCGACAGGGAAACGAGAATTTGACACCTATCATCGCGCGCTGCATCACAGCGACACAGGTGTCGGCAAGCTTTGCTGGCACGAGTACTGCACCGGCGGGCCGATAGCGACCACCTCCAGCTCCCTGCCATCATGGCGCCTCCCTGCCCCACCGGCTAATCGCCTACCGCATTTCATCTTAGCCATAGTCGGGAAGTAGCGCACAGCACAAATTACCCCAGTGGCACGCGGGTCGGTGATCACCTCGTCGCCTCTCCGGAACAGACAGCTTCCTTGCATGGTGCCCTCCTCCTGGGCTTTTCGGTCACTCCAGCGTCAGACCGGCCGTGGCCAGGCGGACCTCGACCTCATCCAGGCTGCCACGATATTCCCAGTACATCATCCGTCCATGGGAGCCGGTTACCAGCAGGTACTGGTCGCTGATCGACTGGATGCGGGAGACGGCGATCAGCTTGCGGGTGAAGTCCGTTTCTGCCGGGCACTCGACGATCTCTCGGTTAGCCTCGTCGAAGCCGTGCACGATGCGCGCGGTTCTGACCTCCAGGTCGAGAAAAGGCATGGGTTGGCACCTCCATATGGTTGTCGCGAGTTGAGCTGACCGCTTTTATCCTTGCATGTTACGGGATATTAGATAACACAGTTCAACACACCTGGTGGGGATTTCGTTACGGAGATCGGTTATGTCGCGCGATAGGCGGTGCTGATGCAAGGCGCCTGGTGGTGCCAATCGCAGACGCAGAGACGTCGGACCGCGGCTAAAGCCAGCGTCGGTCCTGGTGCGGCCGCCAACGCCCTGCCGGTTATGCTCGAGTCGGTAGCTGTCGATGACGTAGTCCGCATGCCCGCACCGGCACTATAGCTCGTCAGCATGACGCCGATGAGCGTGTTTTCTACCTTAACTCAGCATAACCTCACGACGACGAGCCCAAAATGGGTGATCCGACCACCGTTGCTCCAGGCCATATTGGCCTTGCCACTCCCTGAGAAAGCGGTTAATCCCCCTGTTTGCCCGAAACGCATACTGTTCCGCTGCTTGCAGGCCACTCCTGTGCAGCCAATCGGTGATCACTGGTGCCGCAGCCAGGGCGTCGCCCAGTGCGTTGGAAATTCCCGAAGAGGTCAAAGGATCAAATGCAGCCAGGGCATCGCCCACTGCGATCCAGCCCGGCCCGGCTGCCCGGGTAACAAAACCGCTGTGTGCGGCAAAGCAGGTAAGGGAACGTGTGGGCCGTTGGGACGGTTGCAGCCACTGTTGTAGCTCCTCTGTCTGTGCCCATAGTGCAGAGAAGATTTCGCCCTTTCGCAGCCCCTTCTGTTGAATAATGGCCACATCCGACATCAACGCCAGTAGTGCTGAACCATCGGGCAAACGGGTGGCGTACCACCAGCCGTCGGCTACCGACTCCACCAGTGTCATACCTTCCAGCCTGCCGGCATTGGGTAATTTACACGCCACCGCCACCAGGTCGTCGAGACGCTTTCGTTCGATTCCCAGTCGCCTGCCGAGGGAAGCTCCGCGACCGGAAGCGTCGACGAGGTAACGACAACTCAGCAGATGCCGTTTTCCCTGATAGGTTATTTTCAGTTGCCACTCGCCACTATCCCAACGTAGAGATTTCAACACTGCCGGAGTCAGCAGTTGTGCGCCTCTCTCACAGCTGGCTAGACGCAGATCCTCGTCAAAGCGTTCCCGATCGAGATGCCAGCCATCCCCTGTCGAGCGATGGAGAAAATCATCGAACCGGCGCTCTCCCGCCCATAGGGAGAGGTTGGTGTAGTAGGGTCGGTGCCCCCTCGCCGACAGGTCGTCCGAGATGCCCAGCAGCCTCAATTTGTCGGCTATATCGGGCGCCGCGGATTCCCCCACCCGGAAGGCCTGACGGGTGGGCCTGTCCAGTATAGCCACTCGCTCTACGCCCGCCGCAATCGCGGCGAGCGCCGTGGCGCAACCGGCAGGGCCGGCGCCGAGGATAACGAGATCGAAATCAGTTGCCATCCGGGGTGAAAGGCCTGGGTAGGGTGCGGGCAACTTCCACAAAGCGGCGCTCTCCTTTGACCTCTTTTTCCATCACAAAACCCAGTTGCGACCAGTACTGCACCATCTGTACATCGTCGGCAAAGGAGATGAAATCACCGCGCAGCTGGTCGAAATCGGTGCCAATCCAGGCGACCTGCCCTCCCGTCTGCTCATCCGGTGTCGGGATAGCCGCCAGGTTCTCGATCTCGGGCCGCGGTTCCAGATAGACGAACTCCGGCCTTTGTGCGGGCCACCACCACAACACGCGCTCACCGATGGGCTGTGAGGAGCACTCATTAAAGTCTGCCTGCCAGGGTATGGCCATGTAGCGGGTGAGATCCCCGGGCTCCATCGCAGCAGGGCTAAAGCCCAGGTTGAGTGGCCCTTCGGTGGGCGGCGCGGCGTTGATGCGAAAGGGGTCTTCACTGCTGTAGATGGCCCGATTACGGGAGATCCAGGTAAGCTCGATACCGGGAGAAAACGCCCCTCCCACACAGTTTTCCAGAATATTGCGTGTCAGCGATTGGGGGCCACCATCGGCAACAGGCTCGTTGACAAAGTGGCCCGCCGCCCACTGTTGAACGAAGAAGAACTGGGTATCTGTCAAGCGCAGGAAATTGGATGTCAGCGTGCCGTCGATAAGGCAGTTGTCCCCCGCCAGGTAGGGCATCATGGTGGCCCCCCGCCCGGAGATAATGGTGTTCTCATCTGCCGGTGGCCGCAGGATATCCAGAATCCAGTTGCGCAAGCCACGGTAGTGGTCTTCTTTGTTCGGCACTGCCCCCAGCATCTCCATGTCGAAGCTGTGGGGTTTGGGGGGGATGGCCGCGACCCAGGTGTAGGTGGTGGCCCGCTCCAGTAGTGGTTTTATCTCGCTCTGAAAGTTGGGCTTGTAACCATGGGGCCCACCTTGCCAGATGCCCTGGTCATTGATCCGCGGGTAATGTCCGGCGCGTACAGCGCTGTCGAAGATGGTATCCCAGAGCGTGACCAGGTTAGCGATCTCCGGTGCATAGGAGGGCGGTGCCACAGACACCCAGGCCGTCTCAGCCGGTTTGCTGCGACCATTCTCCCACTCGATTACCGCGCTGACCCGACCGTCAGCGGTGTCATCCCACCAGCCGTCGTTATTGGCGTACTGCTTGATAACGGCATTTTCATCTTCTGTCCCGGAAATGCCCAAACCGCCCAACACCAACAAGCGACCGGCTTCATCGGTACGCAGTTCTCCCAAGGTGTCGATACGCTCCCGGTTGGGATACAGGATGCCCTCAGGGAAATTTGCTCCCTTGTAGCCCTCGGGAATGGTATGGCGATCCATGGGGACGGAGCCGGCATCGGCGCCGCTGATCTGGCGTGGGCCCGGATCGATAATCAAGCTGTGTCGATTCTCCACATGGGCGTTGCGCAAGGGATGATTGCTGGCATACCCCTGCTCTCCCTCGTTGGTGGCGAACTCATACCAACTGGCTTTCTTGTTCGCCATGTGCACGGTCCAGGTGATCGACTTGACTCCGGGCGTATTCAGACTGATCTCTTCGTCACCGTGAAAGATATGAAAGCGTGCAGCCTGGCGACACATACGACCCTGCCCATCCCGGAAATCATCCTGAGTGAAGGGGCTACCATCGGGGTTGGTGGGTAAACCGCGATATGTCTCGGGTCCGATATAGAATTTTTCCGGCGCGTTACCCACTCGGGCAATGCCAATCGGCGGGTAAACTTTGTAGTCAGGCATGATGATATCCTTTCAACTTTGTCCCATTACAAGCCCAGCGCTTCGGCAGCCATCAATATCTCTTTATCGCCTGCTAAGGCTGCCTTAAGGTGCGTGTTCAAGGCGCTTTCCCTGGACGATGTCGACAGTTGGTTAACCTCACCTGCAAGCTCTTGAGTCAGTTTCTCGAAGGTACGCTTGATATCGCTCCTGTAGAGCCATGCTGGGGCGGCATTGGGGCCAACGGAACCGTCGCCACCGGCAAAGGCCGGGGTAGACATCAGTGCTCGGGAAAGGTGGGGCAAAACCCGGTGCATTATTGACAGGACGACGCTGAAATAGGGGTCGGGGGCGCCGGCCTTGAATGCGGCCTCGAAGGCGCGCAACATCAGGCTGTAGTGATGATCGAAGCTGTCGGCCAACCGTCTGGCCCGCGGGTTGGTATAAACGCTGCTATCGGGATTGGAGATGATAGGGAGAGTCGGTGGAAAATTGCCGCTGTCGAGCGCGACTTCGCGGAACTTGAGGAAGTGGCTCATCTCATACGGGGTGCCGAGGATGGGCCCGTAGGTGCCGTCGGTGCGCTTTCCATAGTGATTGTAAGTGCCGAAACTCTCAACCGGCACCAGAGGCTTTTCAGGGGGGACCGTCCCTTCACCTTGCTCGACGATTTCGTTTACCGCCGAGTGAAAACTCTCCTTGTCCACCACTTCGTTGACGTTACCGCCAAACTTTCCCAGATAAATATTGGTTCTTTGTCGACCGGGAACATCAGTGGTTTTGAAGGGGTTTCCGGGATAGGCATTTACCGCCGCGATCAGGGCACCGTACAGCTGCGCGATGCTGTCGTAGTTATCACCCTGAGGAGGCGCACCATACTGTGCTGGGCTCTCGATAGCGGCAAAGACATTGCTGAATACATCGGGGGAGGCGCGAAACAGGCCGACCATGGGAGTCGTTTTTGGGTTGGCCTTGGGCAGATAGCCGGGGTAAACGGGTACCGCATCACCGGTGAATTTTGGCAGAGCGCCCAAGGCGACGACAATATTGGCCGCCTGGTTGACATGGAACATCTCCTCCATGGCTACGCTTCGCAGGGTCTGGTAGGCGTGGCTCTCGGTGTCTGAAATGGAATAGAGTGCCGAGAGGTAGACAGGAATGGTCGTAAATTCCACCTGTAACGCTAACTGCGCCGCCTCCTGGAGATCCTTTATCGCGGGTGAAGTGGTGCTGGTAAGCCTGTCGAACAGGCCTGGAGGATAGCTCTCCGTTGCTGATGGCGCCATGGCTTCTCATCTCCTTATGTTTCGTTGCTCCAGTTCGCCTGTTTGCATTTCGCACTATGGGAACCCGCCACCTACGGTAGTTAACAGCGACAGACTCCCGTGCGATCAGGCTTGCGGTTACATTTTTTTGCGTAGGGTATTGATTTGAATGTGTGGCCAGCGGGTCGTTCCGCCATCGGTGCCAAATTGAAATTCGAAAAACTGGATCTGCTCGTACTGTAACTGCAGAACTTCCTTGCCGTCCTCGATAACAGTCTCAATCCACAGGCGAAACTTCATCTCGGTCACGGGAGCGAATCGCCTTGTGAAAGGAGTGTTCAGCAATCCCCCCTCAGGCCCGCCGGTCTCCCGTGTGCACATCTCGATCAGTACGAAGCTCTTGATATCCTGATCCTTGATGGCATCGCGCAGGCGGAGATCGGGACGAACCGAGTAGGGGTAGAGATCGTGCGCCAGAATGCGCTGAGTGTAGGTTTTATTGCCGCTTGGATCTCTCTCCGCCAGACTGGGGTCGTGAACCCAGGGCGGCGCCTTCTCATCGAGATTGATGGGTGTGTCGGCGGTGGTGCCTGCCAGCCCCATACTCGGAGAGATGGATAGGTGATTGGGGTCCCAAGCGCCTGCCCCATGGGGAAATTGCGGTTTGCCGTTATTTTCGGAGTCTTTACCCAGCAACAGTACAGTACTGCCGTGGGGAATCGTGCCGCTGCGAGAGACCGAATAGGGGGGCACATAAACCGGGCCATCGGAGCCGGCGCCCGCCGATAGTTCGGGATAACCGATATCGATCATGATGGAGTCGTCATCGGCGGGATGATTATAAATAGTATCTAACCAGAGATACATACCGTTCTCTTCATGGAGTCCGTTACCCTCGAGATCCTGAATACTCTGGCTGTACTTCACTGCTCCGCTGAACTGCTCGTTGGCGCCACCGCGGTTACGCACTCCGCCGGCCACCAATGTGAAAGTAAGCTCTTCCGTGTAGTTCTGGCAAAGAAAATGAAACTTACCGGGAATGGTTTCAGAGTTGGTTCCAGGGGAAGGCAGGCAAGTGGTATGCAACCCCCACCCTGTAGTATTATTGCCTGGGTTGTAGTTGACCCAAGTTCCCGCCAACTGTTCGAGAACACCATAGTTCGCGGGCTTTTTGAGTACAGCGGGAGTATATCTCGGTTGTTGTGCAGGCATGACTTCAACTTCCCTATCGCTGCTAATGATCGTCGATCCGCAAGGTGGCGAACGTGGCTATTCACCTTTCATTCGGATCTGACCGGCTCCAGGTGGAATAACCACAGCCGCCACGGGCGACAACTGTGTTGTTCCGCTTTCACACCAAGCAGGGAACAAGATTTCAAAATAGTTACACTTCCCTGTCTGGATGCTTCAATCCAGCCGTGGTGACGTTTCCTTTATTTTTTGGTTGATCCTGTCATCGGTGGTTGAGTCTTCTAAATAGCTAATAGCTACACTATAGAAGAACAATATAGTGACCGCCATCTGCGCCAGGAGGCTGGTGCCGAAGGGCGCTGCCTGCCGGATGCCTTGCCACCTCCTTGTGCGGTGTCACGGGCCAGGTTTGGCCGCTTCTGATCCTTGCATGGCCGACGAGAACATACAAAAGGGGCCATGTCCCGTGTGAGGCATGGCCCAATCCCATGAAGAACGCGGCTTAGAGCTTGATCCAGGTGGCCTTGAGCTCGGTGTACTTGTCGAAGGCGTGGAGCGACTTGTCGCGGCCGTTGCCGGACTGCTTGAAGCCGCCGAAGGGGGCGGTCATGTCGCCGCCATCGTACTGGTTGACCCAGACGCTGCCGGCACGCAGGGCCCGGGCGGCGCGGTGCGCCTTGGAGAGGTCGCGGGTCCAGACCGCGGCGGCCAGGCCGTAAATGGTGTCGTTGGCGATGGCGATGGCCTCGTCGAAGTCGTCGAAGCCGATCACCGAGAGCACCGGGCCGAAGATCTCTTCCTGGGCGATACGCATCCCGGGGGCCACGTCATCGAAGACGGTGGGCGGCACCAGCAGGGCACAGGAGGCATCGGCCAGGGGCGCGCCGCCCAGGCGCAGGGTGGCGCCCTCCGCCCGGCCGGCTTCGATATAGCCCAGCACCGTCTCCAGTTGGGTGCCGTCCACCAGGGCGCCCACCCGAGTGGCGGGGTCGAGGGGATCGCCGGGGCGCCAGTGACGCTCCAGGGCGGCCACCACCCGGGCCACGAAGGCCTCGCGAATACTGTTTTCCACCAGCAGCCGGGTGCCGGCGGTGCACACCTCGCCCTGGTTGAAGGCGATGGCCGCGGCGGCGGCCTCGGCGGCCTCCTCCAGGTCGGGGGCATCGGCGAAGACGATATTGGGGCTCTTGCCGCCGGCCTCCAGCCAGACCCGCTTCATATTGGTCTCGCCGGCGTCCACCATCAGCCGCCGCCCGATCCGGGTGGAGCCGGTGAAGACCAGGGTGTCCACGTCCTGGTGGCGAGAGAGGCCCTGCCCCGCGGTATGGCCGAAGCCGGGCAGCACGTTGAGCACCCCCGCCGGCAGCCCCGCCTCCACGGCCAGGGCGGCCAGGCGCAGGGCGCTGAGCGGCGACTTCTCGGAGGGCTTGAGCACCACCGAGTTGCCGGTGGCCAGCGCCGGGCCGAGCTTCCAGCAGGCCATCATCAGCGGGAAGTTCCAGGGCACGATGGCCGCCACCACGCCCACCGGCTCCCGGGTCACCAGGCCCAGCTGATCCTCGGGGGTGGGCGCCACCTCGTCGTAGATCTTGTCGATCGCCTCCGCCGACCAGCGGATGGCGCGGGCGGCGGCGGGCACGTCCACCGCCAGGGCATCGCCGATCGGCTTGCCCATGTCCAGGGTCTCGAGCAGGGCCAGCTCCTCGGCATGGGCCTCGATCAGCGCCGCCAGGCGCAGCAGCACCGCCTGGCGGGCGGCGGGGGCCTGGCGGGCCCAGCGGCCGTCGTCGAAGGCGCGGCGCGCCGCGGCCACCGCCAGGTCGGCATCCTCACCGTCGCAGCTGGCCACCCGCGCCAGCAGGCGGCCATCCACGGGGCTGATCTTCTCGAAGGTCGCGCCGGAGCGGGACGACACATAGGCGCCGTCGATAAAGGCCTGGTCGGCGATCGCCAGGCCCTCGGCCCGGGCCCGCCAGTCACTTGCCGTCATGGTGGTCATCTCAGCTCATCTCCTTTTCCGGCGCCGCGATGGCGGCCAGGAAATCGCCCATCAGGCGACGAAAGTTGGCGGTGTTATCGGGCTGACGCCGGGCGATCTCGTCGCGCAGGCGCCGCGGCAGGTCGCCGGCCTCGTCAAGGAAGCGCCGCCCCTCCTCGCTCTTGCGCCAATCGCTAAGCCAGGTATCGAACATCGCCACCGTGATCTCGGGGTGGAACTGCACGCCCCAGGTCGAACCGTGGCGAAAGGCCTGGGGGGCCAGGGCGGTCTCGGCCAGCAAGGTGACGTGATCGGGCAGGCGGAAGGTATCGAAGTGGAAGTTGAGCCAGGGGCCGGGATGGTGCCAGTCGGGATGGCAGTCACGCAGCGGCGTCCAGCCGATCTCGGCCTGCTCAGCGACCAGGGCGGTACCGCCCAGGGCCCGGGCCAGCAGCTGGCTGCCGAAGCAGATGCCCAGGGTCGGCACGCCGGCATCGATTACCGTTTTCAGCCAGCGCAGTTCGGCCTCAAGCCAAGGCAGGCGCGGGTCGTAGGCGGACTCGGGGCTGCCCATCACCACCACCATCTCCAGGGCCTCCGGGGGCGGCAGGGGGTCGGTCACTAGGTGCGTCTGTAGTGCGATGCCGTGCTCGGCGAGCACCTCGGGCAGGGTGCCCGGCACGTCGCTGGGCGAGTGCAGCACCGCGAGGGCGCGTCTCGGTTTCATGGCGTCACCAGGGTGTCGTGAACATGGGAGGGAGCGCCGGGTCGGCGCTCCCCGTGGCGGCTCAGAAAGGGTAGTCGAGGGTCGGCATCCAGCGCTCCCACAAGGCCCGGAGCTCGCCGTTGGCCTTGACCTCGGCCAGGGCCGCCTCGACCCGGGCCAGGCGCTCGGGCTCGCCCTTCTTCACGGCGATGCCCCAGGCGTTGCGGCTGGCCACGGTGAAGGCGATGGCCAGGTCCTCCTCTTCGGCTAGGGGCACCAGGGCCACGTCGTCGTCGACGAAGGCGTCGATCTCGCCGCGGCGCAGGGCCGCCACCATGTCCCCCATCACGTCCTCGGACTCCCCCGAGAAGGGCACCCGGATGGCGCCCTCGAAGGTCTCGGCCAGGGCCATGTTGAGGCTCTTGTCGATGGCCCCGATCCGGCGCCCCGCCAGGTCCTCGGCGCGGCGGATGGGCGAGTCGCGCAGCACCATCACCGACTCGTCGAAGACCGCATAGGGGGCGGTGAAGTCGGCCAGGGTCTTGCGGTACTCGGAGATGCCCTGCCCGCAGAGCAGGATGTCCCCCTCCCCCGCCTCCAGGGCGGGGTAGAAGTCGGCCCACTGGCGGTAGGCGAAGGCGGTGTCCCCGGCCAGCTTGCTGGCCAGCAGCCGTGCCACGTCGGCCTCGTAGCCGTGACGGTGGCCCTGGTCGTCGCGCCAGAACAGCGGCGGCGCGGGCAGGTCGGCACAGATGACCTTGAGCTTGAGATCGGTCGCGGTCTGGTTCACGGCAGGTAGTCCTCGTACATGGATTTTTCCCAGTCGGTCACGGCGGCGCAGTAGCGCGCCCACTCGTCCGTCTTGAGGTCGCGGTAGAGGCTGGCCATCTCCGCCGGCATGGCGCCCTGGATCACGGCGTCCTGGTCGAAGGCGGCGATGGCGTCGCCCAGGGTGCGCGGCAGGTAGCGGATCTCCGCCGGGGAGCCGGGGATGCTGTCGCTATTGTCCGGGGCACCCGGATCCAGCTCGTTCTTCAGGCCGTCGCGCATGGCGGCCAGCAGCATCACATGGGAGAGGTAGGGGTTGACGCTGGCGTCCGGCACCTTGAACTCCAGGCGGCCGTTGGCGGAGAGGCGCACGGTGCAGGTCTTGTTGTCCATGCCCCAGTTGATGCAGTTGGGGGCGAACAGCCCGGTGTCCCAGTAGCGCTTATAGGAGTTGACGGTGGAGGCCATGATCATCATCGCGCCGGGGGCGTGGGCCAGGAGCCCGCCGAGGGCGTGTCGGCCGGTCTCGGTGAGGTGCAGCTCGCGGCGGCCCGACTCGGCGAGGACGTTCTCGTCGCCGCGCCACAGGCTGAAGTTGTGGTGGCAGCCGTTGCCCATGCTGCCGGTGGTGGGCTTGGGCATGAAGCTGGCCTTGACCCCGAACTCCTGGGCCACCTGACGGCAGATCAGGCGATAGGTCATCATGCGGTCGGCGGTCAGGTGGCAATCGTCGAACATCCAGTTGAGCTCGAGCTGGCCCGGATCCTCGTAGTCGCCCTCGATCATGTCCAGGCCCATGGCGCCGGCGTACTCCATGACCCGCTTGAAGATGGGCCGCATCAGCTCCAGGTTGCCCAGGTGGTAGGCAGGGCTGGCCCCGGGGCGCACCTTGACGTTGAGCTTCTCGCCCAGCCAGGACATCTCCGGCTCCAGGCCGGTCCTGAGGGTCAGGCCGGTCTCGTCGATAAAGCGGCGATGGGTGTCCAGCAGCAGGCCGCGGGGGTCGGTGGCGAGGATGCTGCCGCCGTTCTCGGTGCGGTGCTCCGGCTCGTAGAGGCGGCAGAAGAAGGAGCCGATGGAGCGGTCCCAGGGCAGCACCTGGAAGCTGTCGGCGTCCGGCATGCCGGTGAACTCGGCGGCCTGGGCGCCGCCGCCCAGCAGCTCGCCGGCGCGGTTGCACTGCAGGTCGGAGATGGCGGTGCGGTGGAACTGGATGCCCTTGTCCAGGTTGCGCAGCAGGTGCTTGGCCGGCACCACCTTGGCCACCACCCGGCCGGTGAGGGTCACCACCTGGTAGTAGAGGTACTCGACCCCGGAGTCGCGGATACGCGAACTCAGCTCCTGCGCCACCGCGGCGCTGTTGTTGGTCTCGCGATGGCGATCGAGGGCCGTGGTGGGGGCCGCCCGGAGGGCGGTGTCAAAGGCCGAAGTGGCTTGAGCGGTGCTTGTCAGAGACGTCATGTCATTCTCCTTTGCCGAGCGACCCGGGATGGGCCGAAGGCGGTTCTGTTGTGGTTGTTGTGCCTGGCGGAGCCAGGGGAAAACGCGCAGTACTCAGTCGATTGGGGCTAGGGGTCGATGGGGCTAGGGGTGGCCCGCGCGGTGGCGGGGGAGGCGCTGACACAGGCCTCCCGGAAGAAGCGCGCCACCCAGGTGGCGACCTCGGAGTTGGCCAGATCGGGCTGCGACAGGCTGGCTCGGGCCGCCTGGGCCTCGGCCTGGTCGAAGAGGTGGCCGCCGTAGCGATCCAGCAGCGCCTCCACGTAGGCCGGGGTGAACTCGGGGTGGTACTGCACCGACAGCGCCGGGAAGGCGTAGCGCAGCACGCCGTGGGGGCAGTGGTCGCTGCCGGCCAGCACCCGAGCCTGGGGCGGCAGCTCCACGACCTGGTCCTGGTGGAAGGCCAGCACCCGGCCGGCGCCTCGATCGGCATCGGCAGCATCGTCAGGGAGATAGCCCTGCACCCCCAGGCCCCAGCCCGCCTCGGCCTTGGCGGTGCGGCCGCCGAAGGCATCGGCCATCAGCTGGTGGCCGAAGCAGATGCCGAAGATCGGGCGGCCCAGGGCCCGGGCGCGGCGCAGGAAGTCGATCTCGGCACGCATCCAGTCGGCGCCCTCGTAGACGCTGTGCTTGGAGCCGGTCAGCAGGTAGCCGTCATAGGCAGCGGGGTCCGGCAGCGCCTCCCCGGAGACCGGCGAAACCGCCTGGAAGCTCGCCTCCGGCAGCGCCGGCCCCAGCCAGGCCTCGATCATCGCCGGGTAGCCGGCGAAGCGCTCATCAAGCGGTTCCGGCACCAGGCCGTTCTCGACGATGCACAGGCGCAGGGCCCTCATGAGGCGGCCTCCGCGGCGGCCTCGCCGGCCATGATCCGCGCACCGTGGGCGCCGAGCAGGCCCTTCAACCATTCCACCGCCACCTCGCCGGGCAGCTCGCCGCTGGAGGCGTCATGCACGCCGCGCTCGCCCAGCTCGGTGGCGCCCAGCTCGCGCAACTTGTCGGCGAGGATTCGACTGCCGTGGTTGAAGGTCTCGTAGAAACTGTCGCCCAGGCCGAAGGTGGCGAAGGTCAGGCCGCTGAGGTCGGGGGCCTGGGCCTCCAGCCTGGCGAAGAAGGGCTGGGCCGAATGGGGCAGCTCCCCCTCGCCATAGGTGGAGCTGACCAAGATCACGAAGTCCCGCTCGGCCACCTCGGCCGGGTCGAAGTCGGCCAGGTCCCGGGCCGTGACGGTGGCGTCATCCTCCAGGGCCTCTACCAGGTCGTCGGCGACCATTTCCGCGTTACCGGTCTCGGTGCCGTAAATCACATGAATCGTCATCTCAGGGTCCTCCCACGGGGGTCGCTTGGGCGATCTCGAGCAGCCTCGCCAGATCGGGAATGCGCCGGCAGAGTCGACCGGTCGGCGCCTCGGCGGCTTCCACCGCCTGGATGCGTTTCCAGCCGGCGAAGTCAGTGGCCCGGGCGATCGCCGCCGCGGGCAGGGCCGCGAAGCCGGGCCGCCCCAGGGGGCGCTTGGTAGAGTCGGCGGCGATGGTGGCGGCCACGGCGCGGGCATCCTGGCGGTTCTCGGGAATGGTTCCGCGGGGGCCACGACGCAGCCAGCCGGTGCAGTAGAGGCCGGGGGCCAGGCGCCCCTGGTCGTCGGGCCGGGGCGCTTCGGGGCCACCGGGCAGGTTGGGATCGTGCTGGGCGAAGCCGATGGCGGTGATCAGGCTATCGGCGGCAAGCTCCAGGGTCTCCCGGCCGCTCTCGCCGCCATGAAAGCGCACCGCGCCGACCCAGGCCTCGCCGAGCACCGCTTCCGGGGTCCAGCCGAAGTGGAAGTGGATCTGGCAGCCATTGTTCTCGGTATGGCTCTCGGTATGGCGCTCGGCCAGCTCGTGGAAGGCGGCCAGGCGCAGGCTCGCGGCCTTGTCTTCGATGCTCTCCGGTGCCGGCAGCGGCGCGGCGAAATGGAAGGAGAGCCCCGCCAGGCGCCCCAGCTCGCGGAGCATGGCGGCGTCGCACTTGGCTTCGGCGGCGGAAGAGCGGCCGACGATATCGAGCCGTGCCAGCGGCTTGGCCCGACAGGCGGCCAACGCCTCCGGAGAGAGCTCGGAGCCTTCGAAGGCGGCCTCCGGCTTGCTCAGCAGGCGCAGCACGTCCAGGCCCACGTTACCCTGGCCGATGATCACCGCCCGCCGGCCCAGGTCGGGACGCAGCCCCTGCTCGTCCGGGTGATCGTTGAGGCGACGGGTCAGGGCGCCGGCGCCATAGACGCCGGGCAGGTCGTCGCCGGGGATGCCCAGGCGGCGGTCGGCGGCCAGGCCGGTGGCCAGGGCCACCACGTCATAGGCCTCGCGCAGCTCGTCCAGGGCGAGGTCGCGGCCCAGCGCCAGGTTGCCGTGGAAGCCGATGCCATCGCGCTCGAAGAGGCGCTCGAACTGGCGGGTCACCGCCTTGGTGCCAGGATGATCCGGCGCCACCCCGTAGCGCACCAGGCCGAAGGGCACCGGCAGGCGGTCGATGATATCGATCCGCGCCTCGGCCCACTGCTTGCGCAGGGCCTGGGCCAGGTAGCAGCCGGAGGGGCCGGCGCCGACGATGGCGATGCTCGGGGCCGTCATGCCGCCCTCCCCGCCCGGAAGCGAATCGGCAGCCTGACCGGGCCGGTGTTGCCGCTGTCCGGCAGCCACTCGGGGGTACCGGCATACTCGGGATCGAGCAGGCGCTGGGCCAGCTTGGCCAGGGCCACGGTCATGTCGCCCCGGGCGATGAAATGGCCGATGCAGTGGTGGGCACCGGCGCCGAAGCCAAAGTGCGGGCAGCGCTTGGCGGTGATATCGAAACCGGGGTCGTCGAAGGCGCGGGGGTCGGTGCCCGCCGACTGGCTGAACAGGTGCACCGTGGTGCCCTGCGTGATCTCCAGCCCCTGGAAGGTGAAGTCCTCCAGGGCCTCCCGGGTTACCCAGGTGACGGTGGGGCGTACCCGCATCACCTCCTCCACCGCGGCCCGGGCCAGTTCGGGCTGCTCGCCGAGCAGCTTCCACTGCGCCGGGTGCTGGATAAAGGTGTCCAGGGCCAGGGCGATCTGGTTACGGGTGGTATCGATGCCGCCGAAGATCGCCAGCACGATCATGTCGTAGAGTTCCTGGTCGCCGAGCGCCTGGTCATCGTCCTGGTTGGCGCGCACCAGGCTGCTCAGGAAGTCATCCCCCAGCCCCTCCCGCTTGATGTTCTCCACCACCGCCTTGGCGTAGGCGAAGAGCTTGTCGGTGGCGGCATTGATACGGGCCTCGTCGCGCTTGAAGGTGACCCCCAATGCCAGGCCCATTTCCGAGGCCAATTCCGCCAGGTTCTTCCACTCGCTGAGCGGCAGGCCCAGCAGCAGGCAGATCACCTGGGTGGCATAGGGTTCGGAAAACTCCGCGACGAAATCGCACTCGCCGGCGTCGATAAAGTCGTCGATCAGCTCGTCGGCGATCTGCTGGAAATCCGGGGTCATCTTCTTGACCAGCTTGGGTGCGAAAGCCGGATTGGCCAGGCGCCGCAGCCGGGAATGATCGGCGCCCTCCTTGCTCAGCAGCATGCGCATCCACCAGTCGGAGAAGCTGCCGTGGGCGTTGTTATGGGCCGGCCAGGCGTAGCTACCCTGGCGCAGGCGGCGGTCACGGACCAGCGTATTGACCTCGTCATAGCGCAACACGGCGATGCCGTAGGGGGTGCGGGCATACCAGCTCTTCTCCCGCGCCTGCTCGACGGCCCTGGAGCGAATCGAGAAGCTAGGGTCGGCCACATCCAGGTAGGGGGCCTGGTCGGTGGGCTCTTCGATCATGGTGGACATAGGCACCTCTTGTTATCGGTTATCGTCCTGGCATCCGGGCAAGAGTGACTGTGGTTATCGTGCTGCTGCCTGGGGGCGATGCCATGTAAAAATATAAGATATGGTTTTATATGTTTCAAAGGATTTTCGATGGAATCCCGTAAATCATTTGTCGTAGATGGTGCGGTATTACGGGGCGCGGCCCCATGCGACTCGCCGCGGGCCTTCACGGCCCCACGGCGAGTCGTGGCGCCTCAGGAAGCGGTAACGACGCTCTCGGCGGCCAGCTGCTCCGCCTGGCGGCGCTGGCGAGCCTTGGCCAGGGGCACCGAGACCGCCAGCAGGGTCAGGCCCACGGTGATGGCGATGGCCCAACCGGTCAGCGCATAGCCGCCGATGGCGATCAGGGTGCCGGAGACGGCGGGGCCGATGGCGATGCCCAGGGTCAGGAAGCTGCCGCAGGCGGCCACCACGCGCCCCTCGCGATCCAGGGAGGCGGCCAGGGAGGTGAGGTAGGCCAGGGTGTAGAAGTAGGTGAAGGCGATCATCATCACGCCGGTGGTGTACATGACGATGGAGGCCTCGCCCAGCACATAGCCCAGGCTGGAACCGCCGCACAGCAGGATACCGATGATCACCGGCTTGCTGAGCCCGAAGCGGCTACCGATCAGGGCCACCAGCAGCGGTCCCGCCAGGCCGACGAAGGCCTGCAGGGAGAACAGCAGGCCCAGGCTCTCGCCGTCATAGCCGACGCGAATGCCCACCTGCTCGACGAAGGCCCAGCCCATGGTGTCACGCATGGAGAAGAGGAAGGTGGCCAGCATCATGCACACCGCCGCGGCGGAGAGCATCTTGCTGTTGGGCAATGCCGCCTGCTTCATGGCCTGGGTAATGGCGGCCCGCTGGGGCATCTTGAGCATAAAGAGCAGCATCACCGCCTGGGTCGCCGCCAGCGAGAAATAGAGCCCCGAGAGGCCGCTGCTGGCCATGGTGCGGGCGAACACCAGCATCACCACGATCATCAGCGCCACGAAGAGCACGTTCATGTAGCCGGCGATGGTGTCGGGATCCCGGGCGCTGGAGACGCAGGCGTTGCCACAGGCCAGCGCCAGGCCGGCCCCGGCGCCGGCCACGCAGCGCAGGATGGCCAGGGTGGTCACCTCGGTCGCCATGGCCGAACCGAGATTGGCCAGGATGGCCACCAGGGCCCCCACCAGGGCCAGGGTACGCCGCGGCGCCCGGCCCATCAGGGGTGCGATGATCAAGGAGGCCAGCATGGTCAGCAGGAACTCGGCGGACATCAGGTAGCCGGCCTGGGCCTCGTTCAGCCCCAGGTCGGTGATGATGGCGCTGATCAGAAACGGCAGGGCCAGCAGCGCCAGCAGGCCGACGCCGTAGGCCGCGGCGAAGGCCGAGAAGACCAGTGACCAGCTCTCCGGCAGGGAGTCGCGCAGTAGTTTCATGTCATACCCTCGTGGTTGTTATTGGCGTAACGATGGATCAGCGGCTTGGGTCGCCCTCCCTCGCATCGAGGGGAGGCCGTCACGAAATAGGCTGCAAGGCCCATGCCATATAACATCTGTTTTTATATCTTTTATAGAAAAGACGAGCTCACGCCCCGATGCGACACCGACTAGCGCCTTGTTTTTTCACCAACTTGGAGCGAATCGACAGGCCGACGCACGCCCGTGAGGCAACCGGGCCCCGCCCTCCCCCGATGGGAGAGCGAGGCCCGAGGCGGCATCGGTTTGCTACCGGAGGTAACAGCTGGGACGGAAGAAGTGGGGGAATAGGAAACACCGACGGGTAGCAGTGGCCTGGAACCGACGACGGGTTCACCCCCCCTCCGGCGACACCTCCAGGGACTCCACCAGCTGCCAATGGGCATGCTGGCCGGCCAGGGGAGTCACCAGGCACCCCGGCCGCGGGCCGTTATCCGGCATACGAAACCGCTCACCCGGTAGCCAGCGAGGGGTATTGGAGGCGACCACTCGCCCCGAGGCGTTGACCAGCAAGGCGTCGTGGGCCAGCTGCAGCAGGCCGGGCACGAGGATGCGCTCGAAGCGCCCCAGATGCACGTCGGCCCCGGCGATGCCCAGGAAATCGCCGCGGCAATGCAGCGGTCGGGCGAAGGTGAGGATATAGGCGTCCTGGCCGTAGAGGTCGATATAGGGCCCCTCCACCACGCGATGGCCGGTCCCCCGCGGCTGCGTGAACCAGGGCATATCCCGGTAGTTGTAGTAGCTGTCGCTGCTGCGGTTGAAGTTGAGATCGAGCTGGGCCGGCTTGCCCTCCCCCACCAGGTGACGCCATTCGCAGAACATGTCGCAATCCGCCAGCACCCCCGGCTCCAGCACCACGCCGGTGCCCAGCACCCAGCGATTGTCCCGGGTCAGCAGATCATCGGCCAGGGTACGCAGCGGCTTGAGGTCGGCGGACACCGGGGCCTTGCCCAGCGCCGCCTGGCGTTCCCAGAGCCGCTCGAGCTCGGAAGCGATGCGTTCGATATCGTCGAAGACCCCATCGAGGGCGGCCTCGATGCGTCGCAGGCACGCCCGGCGGCGCTCTGCCATCGGCTCAGTGCTCATCATCGCCCCCCGACCGCGTCTCCATCAGCGCCATCTTCATGGTGATCAGGCGGCGAATCCCCGCCTGGATATGCGCCTCGGCGAGGCGCCCGGCCAGCGCCGCCTCGCCCTGCTGGATGGCGTCCAGGATGCCCTGGTGTTCCCGCTGGATGCTCGCCACCTCGGGGGGCTCCTTGCCGGGCAGCCAGAGCAGCTCGCCCAACTGCGACTGCAGGCGGATCTCGGCATGGGTCAGGCGCACGGACTGGGAGTGGGCGGCAATTTCCATATGAAAGCGGGCATCGGCGCGACGCCGCTCGCGGCGATTGCCGGCCTCGCCCAGGGCCTCGATATGGAAGGCCATATGGCGGTAGCTATCGGGAGTGGCACGTTCGGCGGCGAGGCGGGCGGCCATGCCGGAAATGGCCCGATGCTCATCGCCCATGTCGCGCAGCTCGATCAGGCTCCACTCGTCGAGACGCTCCAGCATCAGCTCGGCGGACAGCTCCTCGGTGGCACACACGAAGCTGCCGCCATTACGTCCCCGGCGGGTCTCGATCACCCCGACCTGGCGCAGGTAGCCCAGGGCCTCGCGCAGGGTCACCGTGGCCACCCCGAACTGCATGGCGAGCTCGGTTTCACTGGGCAGCTGCTGCCCTTCCACGTAGAGCCCCAGATCGATCGCCTCCATCATGCGGCGAATGACCTGTTCGGTACGGCCTTCCTGGCGTAACCGAATAAAGGAGCCATTGTTGGCGGGACTCTTCATCATCATTTACGTCAAGCGCCCAAAGATTCTCTATCCCTATCGATTCGGGACGACACCCGCGCCCCGCCCTCTCCCATCAGCATCGTGCCATCGATCACTGGCACGACGTCACTCTACCACCGCTGAATCACAGTATCCCTTGCCAGCGATTGCGAAGATAGTGCTGGCAGAACTGGCCGTAGCGGTACGCCTTGTCGCCTGGCGGCGCCAATCGCCGGCTAAAGCCAGCTCCCACTGGGCCCATCAGCCCATGGGTTTGGGGAGCTGCCCCCTGGGAACGCCTCTCGGTAACGACCTCGTCAACCGGGCCTGTCTCTGGTTAGATGCTCCTTGGGTGACCTTCGTCCCCGGCGACATCCATCCTCATCGACAGCCCCGGAGCCCGCTCATGTCTCGCGCTATCGACATCCCTGCCGCCGACGGCACCATCGACGCCCATATCTTCACGCCCGCGGGCGCCGCAGGCCCACTGCCGGCCGTGGTGCTGTTCACCGATATCGGCGGCCTGCGCCCCTGCTATCACGAGAAGGCCCAGCAAATAGCCGACAACGGCTACGCCGTGTTGATGCCCAACGTCTACTACCGCGATGCGCGCGGCCCCGTCGTACCGGAGGGCAAGTCCTTCCGCGATCCGGAGGTCCGTCCGACGCTGCTCGAGTATGCCGGCCACCTGACGCCCGAGGCGCAATCCCGCGATTTCCTCGCCCTCCTCGACGGCATCGATGGCGCGGCCGAATTCGCGGCTGGCAAGCTGGGCGTGGTCGGCTACTGCATGACCGGCGCCTTCGCGCTGCGCATAGCGGCCGAACACCCCGACCGGGTGGCCGCCGCGGCCGGCTTTCACTCGGCCCGGCTGGCGGGCGCCGACGACCCGAACAGCCCCGTCCAGGTGGTCGGCAGCATCGCGGGGCGCGTCTATCTCGGCCACGCCGACCAGGATGAGCTGCTGCCCGCCGAGCAGATCGCCCGCCTGGACGAGGCGCTGGCCAAGGCCGGCGTGCACTTCACCACGGAGCTCTACAAGGGGGCGGCTCACGGCTTCACGGCCAAGGACGCCCCCGCCTACGACGCGACCGCCGACGCCCTGCATCACAAGCGCCTCGTCATGCTTCTGGAAGAGACGCTGTAGCGGCTGCTCACGGACAAGGCGCCTGACGCCTATGCTGGAATATCGAGACACGCGAGGCGGGTGGCCGCCCCGCGCGCCCCTCACCAAGGAGCCCCCATGCCCAAGCGCCTGCTGATCGTCGCCCATGCGCCCTCCCCCAATACCCTGAGGCTGCGCGAGGCCGCCGAACGCGGCGCGCGCCATCCAGACGTGGAGAACGTGGAGGTGGTGGTCAAGGCGCCCCTGGAGGCGGGCCCCGAAGATATCCGCGCCTGCGATGCCATCCTGCTCGGCACCACCGAGAACCTGGGCTATATGAGCGGGGCCCTGAAGGACTTCTTCGATCGCAGCTACTACCCGGTACTGGAGAAGAAGCAGGGGCTGCCCTGTGCCCTCTATGTGCGCGCCGGTCATGACGGCACCGGCACCCGGCGGGCGGTGGAGGGCATCGTCACCGGGCTGCGCTGGCGCTGGGTGCAGGAACCGCTAATCCTGCGCGGCGACTGGCAGGAGGCCTTCGTCGAGCGGGTCGAGGAGCTGGGCCTCACTCTGGCCGCCGGGCTGGAGAGCGGCATCCTCTGAAGGGCAAGGCTATGCTTTGGCTAAGCATCAGCGCCCCCCTGAAGGAGATGCCTTATGCCTCGCCAAAGGATGGTATCGCACGCCCTGAGCAAGCTGGGCGCGGCCTTGTCCCTCACGGCCCTGCTGGCCAGCGGCCCTGCCCTCGCCGATGAATTGGTGATCGCCACGGCGAGCCCGGCCGGGGTCTACCATATCACCGGGCGCGCCCTGTGCAGCCTGGTGGATATTCCCTGTGAGGCCCGCACCAGCGGCGGCTCCGCCGCCAACCTGACCGCCCTGCGCGACGGCGAGGTACCGGTGGCCCTGGCCCAGTCGGACCTGCAGCACTATGCGGTAACCGGCAGCGCGGGCTTCGCGACGGCGGGCCCCGACCCCAACCTGCGTGCCATCGCCGCGCTGCACGGCGAGCCCTTTACCCTGGTGGTCCGCCGCGACAGCGGCATCACCGGCTTCGCCGACCTGCGCGGTCGCTCGATCAACGTGGGCAACCCCGGTTCGGGCCAGCGCGGCACCATGATGACCCTGCTCGAGGCCTGGGGCTGGAGCCTGGGGGATTTCCGCCCCGCCAACGAACTGCCCGCCGACCAGCAGTCCCTGGAACTCTGCCACGGCAATATCGAGGCCATGGTCTATACGGTGGGGCATCCCAACCCCTCCATCGCCCAGGCGGTGCGGCTCTGCGACGCCATCCTGGTGGAGGTCGGCGGCGAACCGGTCGACCGCCTGGTGGCCGGCACCCCCTACCTGACCCGGGCCACCATTCCCGCCGGCCTCTATGGCGACGACCAGCCGGCGGTGGAGACCTTCGGCGTCCGTGCGACCCTGGTCACCTCGGCGGCGGTGGACGAGGCGTTGATCTACCGCCTGGTGGCGGCCCTGTTCGACAACCTCGATACCTTCAAGGCCTTTCACCCCGCCTATGCCGATCTGAGCCCGGAGACGATGATTCGCGAGGGGCTCAGTGCCCCCCTCCACGAGGGAGCGCTCCGCTATTACCGGGAGCAGGGCTGGATCGAGGACGAGGCCCCCGCCCCGGAAACCGAGGCGTTCAGTGCCCCAGGCGCCGATAGAGGGTCGAGCGACTGACCCCCAGGGCCCGGGCGGCGGCGGTGACGTTGCCGTCGTGGGCCTCGAGGGTACGCCGCATATGCGCCTGCTCGAGATCCCGCAGGGCCTGGGTATCACTCTCTACCGCCTGTGCGGCCAGGTTTGGCCGGCCGAGCGACAAGCCGCCCGCCAGCTTGCGCTGCCAGCGCGGCGAGAGCGCCTCCAGGGTCAGGCTGGCCAGCTCCGGCTCGGCGCCCACCAGGGCCACCTCCAGGCAGTGTTCCAGCTCCCGCCAGTTGCCCGGCCAGTCGTAGGCCGCCAGGCGCTCGCAGAGCGCCTCGTCGAGGGCCAGCTCGCGGCGATGACGGCGACACAGCGCCGCCCAGCGGTGGCGAATCGTCTCCGCCAGTTGGTGCTGCTCGCTGAGCGTCGGCAGCTCCACCACCACCCCGGCCAGCCGGTAGAAGAGGTCCTCGCGGAAGTCGCCCGCCGCGACCCGCGCCTCCAGGTCCCGGTGACTGGCGGCGATCACCCGGCAGTCGATGGGCACCTCGCGGTGATCGCCCAGCGGCGTGACCACCCGCTCCTGGAGCACCCGCAACAGCCGCGCCTGCAGCGCCAAGGGCATGTCGCCGATCTCGTCGAGCAGCAGGGTGCCGCCATTGGCCTGTACCAGGCGCCCGCCGTAGCCGCCCTTGCGGGCGCCGGTGAAGGCGCCCTCGCCATAGCCGAACAACTCCGCCTCGATCAGGCTCTCGGGCAGGGCCGCGCAGTTGAGCGCCACGAAGGGGCCATTCCTGTCGTGCAAGCCACCGAGGCCGGCATGCAGCGCCCGGGCCAGTTGCTCCTTGCCGGTGCCGGTCTCGCCCTGCAGCAGTACCGGCAGCCCCGCCGCCAGGGCCCGCGACGCCCGCCGTGCCTCCCGGGCCAGGGCCTCCGGCCAGCCGGCCACCAGGTCATCCAGGGCCCGGCCCCGGGCCGGTGATGGCTTGAGTGAGGTGACCGGCACCACCACCGGGGCGCTATCACCCGCCTCGCCATCCAGGGTCGCCGGCTGCCAGGCCTCCGGGGGATTGAGACGCCCCACCAGCTGGCCACCGGCCAGGTCCAGCCCCAGCAGCGCCGAGCGTCCCTCGCACTGGCGACGCATCTCGCCCCAGGCGCTTCCCAGCAGCGCCTCGATCGACTGGCCGATCAGGCTCGCGGCCTCGCGCCCCAGCCACTGGGCGGCCTGGGGGTCCACCGCCAGGATCAGGCCGGCGTCGTTGATCGCCACCAGGCCGCAGGCCACGCCGTCCAGCTCGGCCAGGGAGGCATGCACCTGGAGCACCCAGCGCTGCTGGTAATGATCGCGAAATAGCTGCTGCTCCAGGGCCCCGGTGAGCTGCTGCACCCGACGCAGGAAGATCTCCGGGCGCGGATGATCGGCGGCGAAGGTGAGGTCGATCAGCCCCAGGCAGTCGCCGCCCACATCGAACAGCGGCGCGGCCACGCAGGAGACCGGGTTGTCGGGAAACAGCAGATGCTCGCTGGACTTGACCAGCACCGGGGCGCGCTCGATCACCGCCAGGGCCGGGGCATTGGTGCCAAACCAGCGCTCGTCCAGGTTGATGCCCGGGGCGATGCAGAAGTGGTCGTTGATCACGAAGCGCTTGCCGTAGCTCTTGAGCACGGTGGCATCGGGCCCCGCCAGCAACAGCTGGCAGCCGCGCAGGTCATCGGCGACCCGCCTAACCAGGGGGTCGGCCAGCTCGATCAGGCGGCGATGCGCATCGCGCCGGTCGCGCAGCTCGCCGCCGCTGAGCCGGGGCAGTTCCGGCAGCCTACCGGGGCGCAGGCCGTGCTCCAGGCAGCGTTGCCAGGAGCGGCCGATGGTGGCGTCGAGCAGGTCCACCGGCAACTGGCCGCGGCGCAGCCGAGCATGGGCCTGGCGCATCACATCGGAGGTCCGCAGGGCGGCCTTGATCGGCATAGGTCTCTCCCGGTGGGTCGCGGTGTCCCAGGATGCGACAGCCGTCCTGTCCGGCGACGCGACACCCGGGAGCCGCCTCGGAGGCGAACCCTCAACCCACTGTTTTCATTGTGATTATTTTTCATCCCAAAGCTGGCATGGGACTTGCTATTCGAGTGCTAGGCACCCTTGGCGCCTCGAACGGTCTGCCAACAATCATAAATCAGCCCCACAGGAGCACAACCATGACGCAGCCCTCCGCCGCCATTCAGTCCTGGCTGGACAAGAGTCACGCCCTCTTTATCGGCGGCCGGTGGCTCCCCGCCGCCGGCGGCCAGACCCTGGACGTCTACAATCCCGCCACCGCCGAGGTGATCAGCCGGGTCCCGGCGGGGGACGCCGCCGATATCGACGCCGCGGTAAGCGCCGCCCGGGAGGCCTTCCGCACCTGGCGCAGATCGCGCCCGTCCCAACGAGAGAAGCTGCTGCTGGATCTCGCCGACGCCCTGGAGGCCCGCGCCGACGACTTCGCCCTGCTCGAGACCCTGGACAACGGCAAGCCGGTGACCTTCTCGCGGCATATGGACGTGGCCCTGGCCATTGACTTCATCCGCTACACCGCCGGCTGGGCCACCAAGATCGAGGGGCGCAGCATGACCCCCTCCATGCCCTTCGTCCCCGACGACAAGCAGATCGTCGCCTATACCCGCCGCGAGCCCATCGGCGTGGTGGGGGCCATCATCCCCTGGAACTTCCCGCTGCTGATGGCGGTGTGGAAGGTGGCCCCGGCGCTGGCCGCCGGCTGCAGCATCGTGCTCAAGCCCGCCGAGGACACCCCGCTCACCGCCCTGCTGCTGGCGGAGCTGGCCGAGCGGGTGGGCCTGCCCGCCGGCACCCTCAATGTGATCACCGGCCTGGGGCACACCGCCGGGGCGGCGCTGGCCGGCCATCCGGGCATCAACAAGGTGGCCTTCACCGGCTCCACCCCGGTGGGCAAGCTGATCGGCCACGCCGCCATGGAGAACATGACCCGCACCACCCTGGAGCTGGGCGGCAAGTCGCCGGTGATGGTGCTGGCCGACGCCGATATCGAGGCCGCCGCCGCCGGCGCCGCCCAGGCGATCTTCTTCAACCAGGGCCAGGTGTGCACCGCCGGCTCGCGGATCTATGTCCACGAGTCGATCCATGACGCCTTCGTCGCCAGGCTCGCCGAACAGGCCCAGGGCCTGACCCTGGCGCCGGGCTGGGAACCCACCACCACCCTGGGGCCACTGGTCTCCGCCAAGCAGCAGAGCCGGGTCCTGGAGTACATCGACCAGGCCCGCAGCGACGGCGGCACCATCGTCACCGGCGGCGGCAAGGGCAGCGACAGCGGCTACTTCGTCGAGCCCACGGTGATCACCGGCCTGGCCCAGGAGAGTCGCTGCGTGCAGGAGGAGATCTTCGGCCCGGTGGTGGTGGTGCAGGCCTTCCGCGAGCTCGACGAGCTGGTGACGCTGGCCAACGACTCCCCCTACGGCCTGGCCGCCAGCCTCTGGTCCAACGACCTCGCCGCGGTCAATCGCCTGGTGCCGGAGATCGAGGCCGGCAGCGTCTGGGTCAACGGCCATAACCTGCTGGACGCCAGCATGCCCTTCGGCGGCTTCAAGCAGTCGGGGATCGGCCGCGAGCTCAGCGACTCGCTGATCGAGCATTACACGGAGCAGAAGTCGGTCGTAATGATCGTCTAGGGAAACACTGATTTACTGCTGCGCTCGATATCCTGGCCGCCGGCGGTGCTCGCAATCCTCATTGAGCACCCAGTCAACTCCGGTTGCTCCGCTCCGGCGGCGGCCAGCCTCTCATCGCTCGCGACGTAAATCAGCGCTCCCCAACTCTTAAACGTTTGTTTTTGAAACGCTAACCCAAGGGACACTCCCATGCATAACAACAAGAACTTCCGGCGTCTGCCGACGACGCTGGGCGGCCTGCTGCTGGCCGCCGCCCTGCCCGCCCAGGCCTATGAGATGGCCGATCTCGGCCATGCCACCGTGGATATCGACCTCCAGGCGCTGCTGGGCGCCTTCCATAGCGACCGGGGCTATGCCACCGGCGCCGCCGAGCCGGGCCGCTACCGTTGGCAAGAGGGCGTGGTCACCCTGGGCGCCGAGCTCAACCCCAAAGAGTCCGGCCTCTATGGCCGGGTCAGCACGGTGGGCACCGCCACCTGGGGCGATGGCGACGCCGCCGGCTTTACCTCCGGCAGGGAGCGCGAGCTGGACCTGGAAGATGCCGTCGTCGGCTACCGCAGCGAGGCCCTGGGTGGCTCGTCCTGGTCCCTCGACGTCTCCGCCGGGCGCCAGCCGATCACCCTGGGCGAGGGCTTCCTGGTGGCCGGCGATGCGCTGAGCCTGGGCGACGCCCTGGGCGAGGAGCTCGACCGCGGCGGCGCCTACTACCTGGCCGGGCGCAAGGCCTTCGACCGCACCGCCGTGGTGGCGCTGGGCCGCGACGGCTGGCGGGGCCAGCTGGCCTGGTTCGAATCGGACAACCCGGCCCAGGCCAGCACCGAGATGGCGGCGTTCACCCTGACCCGCGAGCATGCCCATGGCCTGGTGGAGGCCAGCTACCTGCGCGGCCTGGGGGTCGACGAGGGCGAGGCCAGCCCCTTCCTGGCCGAGCGCGACGGCATGGACGTCTACGACCTGCGCGTCGAGCAGCGCCTGCTCGACGAGGCCCTGACCCTGCGCGGCGAATTCGCCCATCAGCGCAAGGACTCCCGCGAGAATGCCTGGGCCCTGGAGCCGGCCTGGACCTTTAGCGAGCTGCCCGGCCAGCCGACCCTGTCGCTGCGCTACAGTCGCTTCTCCGAGGGCTGGGACGCGCTCTTCTACGGCTTTACCCGCGGCTACGGCACCTGGTTCCAGGGCGAGGTGGCGGGCAACTACGCCGGCCCCTTCAACAGCAACGCCGAGGCGTGGCGGCTGGGCCTCACCGGCTCGGTGAGCGAGAGCCTGCACCTGGGGCTGCTGGCCTACGACTTCGAGAGCCTGGATACCGCCGACCAGCCCGATATGGGCGGGCGCGAGCTCAACCTCTACGCGGAGTGGCTGCCCAGCGACTGGCTCTATGTCTCGCCGCTGCTGGGCTGGTACAGTCCCGACAGGAGCGCGGCCGAGGGTGGCATCCAGCTCGGCGACGACGAGACGTCCTTCTATGCCCAGCTACTGGTGGGGGTCTTCTTCTGATGCATGATGAGGCGGCCGGCGAGGTGCTGATCGCCGGCGGCGGCCCCGCCGGGGCCGCCCTGGCCATGCTGCTGCATCGCGCCGGCCGGCGGGTCACCCTGGTGGGCCGCATCCGTGACTACCGGGCCATCGAGGGCATTTCCCGGCGCAGCCTCCAGGCCCTGGCCGGCCTGGGGCTGCGTCGGGCCACCGCCTGCGCGGTGGGTCCCCTACCCCGGCGGGTCACCTGGGGCGGCGAGGCGCGGGCGCCCAACGCCGAGTGGCTGTTGCCGCGTCCGGCCTTCGATGCCGCCCTGCTGGCGGACCTGCGCGAGGCCGGTATCCCGGTGATCGAGGCGCGGATCACGGCCCTGGCGAGTGATGGCGACCGGGCGCGGCTTCACCTGGCGGATGGTCGCGTCCTGAGCGCGCCCTGGGGGGTGGAGGCCCGGGGCCGGGCGGCGGCGCGGCGCCAGTTCCGCGATGCTGCCCCCTGGTCGACCCCGGCCTGGATCCTGCGCGGCGCGGCCACCGAGCCCACGCCGGCCAGCGCCGCCCTATCGCTACCCGGCAGCGGCTGGGCCTGGTGGTCGCGGCTCGCCGGCCAACAGTACCTGCAACTGGCCCTGCCGGAGGCCACGCTGCGCCGGGCGCGGCGGGATCCCGACGCCTGGCTGGCCGCCCAGCCCGAGCTGGTCCCGCTCTGGGGCCAGGCCGGAATTCGTCACCACTACCGGCGCCCCAGCCTGCTGGGGCGCACCCGCGTGCGGGAGGGGCGAGTGTGGCGCCTGGGGGATGCCGCCATGGCCATCGATCCCCTCTCCGGCCAGGGCATCTTCAATGCGCTCTCCTCGGCCCATGGCCTGGCACCGGTGCTCAATAGCCTGCTCGAAGGGCAGCCCATCGCGCCCCTGGAGCGCTTCCATCAACGCCGCCAGGATGCCCAGTTCTGGCGTTTCGCCCGGGCCGGCCGCGACTTCTATCGCCAGGCCGCTTATCCAGCATCGATCACCACCGACCCGGCCCCCTACTGGGCGGCGCGCTGCCACTGGCCCGACCATCAACCGCTTCACCTGCCGGAGCCCTGGGCGCGGGTCCGGGTGGCGCGGGGACTGGCCATCGTCGGTACCCGCCTGGACGAGCGGGAGCTGGTCGTAACCCCGGACCAGCCCCTGGGCATCCAGGCGGTGGCGGGCATCCCCCTGGCGCCCCTGGTCCGGGCCATACAGGATGGCGACCAGGACGCGGCCCAGGCGCTATTGATCGCCGCCGGCCCCGCGGCCCCGGCGATTATTCGCTGGTGGGCCGATCATCCCGACTGGCCCACCCTACCCGCGCCCTTCTCTTCCGGTGCCACGGCCTCGTCGCCGGCCGGCTCCGCCAGCCAGTAGCCCAGGGCATGGGCCGCGGCGAAGCTGGCCCCTCCCAGGGGCGACGGCATGCCCGCCGGCGGCGGCCCCATCTGCCAGGGCTGCCAGGCGACCCCCTCCTCTTGCACCTCCTGGGCCGCCCAGACGCAGGCGTACCAGCGCCCGTCGCGGCCTCGGCGTGGCGGCCCCGGCACCAGGCCCGCATCGCCGCTGACCGCCATCACCCCGGGCCAGGCCGCCGGATAGACCGGCGCCCCGAAGCGCGGGCTCGAGGCGACGATTCGGGTGCCGGCGGCCTGGAGCCGCGCCACCGCCGCCCGCAGCCGGGCATCGGCCCGGGGCAACCCCAGGCTGCACAGCAGCCAGGCCGGCGGCGCCTCGGCCTGCCACTCGAAGGCCGCCGCCAGGGCGGTGGCATCGGCGGTGAGCCGATCCTCGAAGAGCTTATAGAAGGCGAGTCCCCGTCGGCTCGGGTCAAGGTAGTGGCCCAGGGTGGCGAGGATGGCCCGCCCATGACCCAGGCGATCCTCGGCATCGCCGCCAACCGGCGAATGGAAGCGTGCCAGGGGCGTGCCGGGAGGCACGCCGCTATCGATTAGCCCCAGGGTCGGTGTTAGGGCCGGTATTAGAGACATGACGCCGCCTCCCCCGCGACCAACCGCCCGCCCTCGAGGCGGTAGCGGGCATCCAGGTTGCCGAAGTGGTCGCCCTGGTGGCTGATGATCAACCGGGTGGTCTCACCCAGCACCTCGTCGAGCAGGGCATCGAAGGCCCGGGCGGCCGCCGGGTCCAGCGCCGCGGTGGGCTCGTCGAGCAGCACCAGGCGCGGCTTCTTGAGCAGCGCCCGGGCCAGGGCCAGGCGCGCCCGCTGGCCGCCGGAGACCTTGCCGCCCAGGTCGCCCAGCTCGGTGGCCAGACCCTGGGGCAAGGCGTCGAACCACTCCCCCAGCCCGACCCGCACCAGCGCTTCGCGCAGTTCCGCGTCACTGGCCCCGGGGGCCAGGGCACGCAGGGTCTCGGCCAGGCTGCCGCGCAGCAGGCTGGGGTGCTGCTCCACCCAGGCCACTCGCTTGAGCCAGTGACGGCGGGCGAGCGCCTCGAGCGGCACGCCATCGACGCGGATCTCCCCCGCCTCGGGGGCCTCCAGGCCCAGCAGCAAGCGGATCAGGCTGCTCTTGCCGGCGCCGGAGGGGCCGTCGATCAACACCTTGTGACCCGGAGGGAGCTCGAGGTCGACGCCACCCAGCAGCCAGTCGGCCTGGCCGGGATGGCGGAACCGCAGCCCCTCGAGGCGGATCTCGCCGGGTCCCGTGGGCCATTCGCCCCGGTAGGGATCGCGCATGGCGGGCTCATCGAAGAGTTCGGCGAGGCGTGCCGCGCTGACCCGGGCCCGCTGCCAGCCGCCATAGAGGCCGAGCAGGCCACCGATGGGCGCCATCACCATGCCGAGATAGGCCAGCAGGGCCACCAGCTCGCCGAGCCGCAGGCGTCCCTGGATCACCAGATAGCCGCCCAGCAGCAGCACCCCGGCCCGGGCCAGGGCGAGGATCAACTGGGGCCCCATGTCGCTGAGGAAGCCCACCCAGCGCACCGCCAGGAGGCGCCGCAGCTGCTCGTGGCCGAGCCCCTGGAGGCGATTGAGCCGCGCCGCCTCCAGGGCCTGGCCCTGGAACCAGGGGCCAAAGGCCAGGGTGTCCTGCCAGAAGCCGGAGATGTCACCGCTCTGCTCTCTGAGCGCCTGCTGGCGACGGGTCAGAGCCGGGCGCCAGGCGCGCAGCCACAGCCACTGGATCGGCACCAGCACCGCCACCAGGAGCATCAGCAGGGGGCTGAACAGGCCGATCATGGCCAGGGCACCGACCAGTCCCAACAGGTTGGAGAGCCCGCCGAGCAGGCCATCCAGGGCGAAGCCCTGGAGGATCGACAGGTCACCGTCGAGGCGACTCATCAGGTCGCCCCGGCCCCGGGCCTGCCAACGCCCCGGGGCCAGGCGCAGCAGGTGACGCAGCAGGGAGCGGCGCAGCGACAGCAGCAGCCGGGCAGAGAGTGCCACATGCTGCAGGCGGGTCAGCCCCTGCAGGCCCAGGGCGGCGAGCCCCACCGCCACCAGGGCGGCCACATAGGTCGCCACCGTGGCAAAGTCGCCCTGCATCAGGCCCTGGTCGATCAGCCGCTGGGTGAGCAGTGGCGGCAGCAGCGCCAGCAGGGTCGCCACCAGGCTCAGCGCCAGCAACCGCGCCAGGGCCAGGCGCCGCGCCTTCAGCGGCCGATAGAGCCAGCCCCAGGGCAGGCTTCCCGGGTCGCGGGCAGGGGTAGGGTCGTGGCCGGGCTCGGGCATGGGCAGTTCTCCAGCAAAAAGGGCCGGTCGCTTTCGTAAGCGCCGGCCAAACGGACCACACAATCGCGATCTAGAAGCGGGCGACTTTCAGGGTCGCCGTACTCATATCGCCGGGCAACTCGATCCGTCCCAGGTCATTGAAGTCGTCATCATAGATGGCGATATCGCTGGAGGCGCCCCCCAGATAGATCCGCGAGCCGTCGTAGGAGGTGTTGATGACGTAGTAGGTGTGGTCGAGATCGATCACCTCGACGATCTCCCGGGTCTCGGCGTCCAGTTTGCTGAGCTGGGTATAGACGCCGTAGAAGGTGTCGCGATCGCGAGGGTCGGAGACCATCGAGAAGATGATGAACTCGAAGGGGGCGATCTCCTTATTCTCGGTCTCGCCGCTGGCCAGGTCGACCCGGCTGATGCCCCAGTGCCAGGCCTCGTTTTCCTCGCCGGGATGCTCCGCCACCGTATAGGGACGCAGGAACTCGTTGGTCACCTCGCCGGTGGACCACATGGCCAGGGAATCCGGGGGGCTGAAGCCGGGGCGGTCCCAGTGGCGGTTGGCGATGGCGATCTCGGTGTCGCCGGTCTCGGGGTCGACCCGGTAGATGTCCGCTCCGGCGAGATACAGGGCGCCGTCCTCGGCGGCGGCCATGGTGGTCACCTGGCGCGGTGCCGGGAAGGTGGCGAGGGGCTCGGCGTCGAGCCCCGCCGCGGTGTCATAGACCGCCAGTTGGGGCGCCAGCACCTCGTAGCGATCGCGGTGCAGGCGCACCCGATCCTGCACCGTATAGAGGCGGCTGCCGTCGGGACTCAGCGCCAGGGAGGCCATCGCCTTGGCGCGCACGTCCCCAGTGGACTGGCGGGCGCGGAACACCTCCTCGCAATTGGTGAGATCGATGCCCACCACGTCCTCCCAGCGGTTATGCAGCACATAGGCGGTGCGCTCGTCCGGGGAGAGCTGCAGGGTGCCGGAGCCGAAGTCGCCCTCCACGTCACAGCTGCGCACGATCTCCCGGGCCTCGGGGTCGATCACATGCAGCTGGTTGGGGCGGGCCATGGTCACCAGGTACTCGCGCACCGGGTCGGCGCCGGCCTCCTCGGCCTCGGCAGTATCGACCAGCAGGGGCTGGGCGGCGAGGGCCAGCAGGCCCGCCAGGGTCAGGTTGAGTCGCTTCTTCATCACAGGGCTCTCCATCACTGCTCGCCTCCCGGATAGACGCTGTCGAGCTTGCGCCAGTCGTCCTCGGCGCGATCGGCCCCCTGCCCCCAGTCGGGGTAGGTGTTCATGGTGTCGGGCACCTGGGCGGGCCACCAGCAGGGATCGGCGCAGCCGTAGAGGTCCGCCTCCATGGGCTGGCACAGCGAGGCCACGCCGCCGAAGGGATCCACCTCCCAGCCCGGATCGAAGCTGGAGGTGCAGCCGGCGATGGTCTGCATGGCCTGGACCTCCTCCAGGGCCTCCGGGGTCGCGGCCCGCTCCATCTCGCGAGCCTTGCGGTTGAGGGGCGCCAGCCCCAGCTGGGTCATGGTCTTGTTGTTATCGCTGTGATTGCTCATACACTCTGCCTCCCGGCCAGGGGACCGTCGAGAAACTCGGGGTTATGACGCAGGATGCGCGCGTAGGCCTGGATGCCGAAATCGACCCAGTCGCGCATCAGGTCACAGTAGTGGTAGGTGGGGGTCATGGGGTCGCCGTAGCGGGCGTAGCTCTCGTGATAGCAGCCGCCGGAGCAGAGATTGCGGATCCGGCAGTCGCTGCAGCCGCGCTCGGAGCGGTCGCTCCTGGCCTCGATAAACTGCTTGAGGCCGGCATGGTCGAGCCCCTCGCCGACGTTGCCGAAGGTGGGCATCTCGGAGCCGGTGAAGCGGTGGCATAGGTGCACGTCGCCTTCGTGATCCACCGACACCAGGCCCAGGCCGGCGCCACAGGGCACCGCCTTGCTGCGCCCTTCCCAGAGGTCGGTGAGCAACTGGTTGAAGTTGCCGAAGCCGATATCGCGGCCCTCGATGGCGGCGGCCACGGCGCGCTCGCCGAGCTCGACCATGGCGTCGAAGACCTGCTTGAGCTCCTCGCCGCTGAGGTTGTAGGCGGCCATGTCGCCGGAGGTGACCGGGGCGAAGCCCGCCTCGGCGAAGCCCAGCTCGTTGACCAGGTGATCGTGGATGCCGATCACGTCGGTGATGCCCCGGGTCAGGGTGACCCGGGCCCCCACCGGCCGCGAGCGGTAGCCGGCCAGCAGCGGCTTGATGCGCTTGGCCACCAGGTCGTAGGTGCCCTGGCCGTTGACCGCGATGCGGTTCTTGTCATGGATCGCCTTGGGCCCGTCCATGCTCACCGTCAGGCCGAAGCGGTGGGCATCGAAGAAGGCGATCTTCTCCTCGTTGAGCAGGGTGGCGTTGGTGGTCAGGGTGAAGTCCACCGCCTTGCCGAGGCCGTGGATACGCGCCTCGGCCCAGGCCACCACCTCGCGGATCAGCGGCATATTGCTGAGCGGCTCGCCGCCGAAGAAGACGATATTGTAGCGGTCGCGTTGCGGCGCCTCGCGCAGCATCATCTCGATGGAGGCCTGGGCGGTGGCCAGGTCCATCTTCTTGCCGTCCCGGGGGTTGTCCAGGTCTTCCTTGTAGCAGTAGCTGCAGCTCAGGTTGCAGCCGGTGTTGACGTTGAGCACCACGGTGGAGAGCGGGAACTGCTCCACCTCGACGCTGGGGTTGTAGGCCTGCACCGCGCCGTCGGTGATCAGCTTCAGCGCCTTGAGCTGGGCCAGGCGCGCCTCGATATCGTCGCCACTCGCCCTGCGTATCAGGTTTTCCGGCAGTTCCCCACTATCGAGCCCCTCCCCGCGCCCGGCCAGCGCCAGCAGCTCCTCGCTGAGGGCGTCCGGGGCGAACAGGCTGGTGGTGGGGATATGGAACCACAGCGGCTGGCCTTCCACCTCCACCCGATGCAGGTTCTGGGGTATGGCTTGCAAGATTCCCATCATGGCCTCCTGGTGTTAGCGCAGCGGCGGGTTGTTCCAGCGTTGCACGGTGACGATCAGTTGGGCCTCATCCTGGACCTCGGGCTGGCCGTCCACCGTAGCGGTCACGCGCAGGCTGCCGACATTGTTGGCGTTGTACTGGCGCAGCGGGTTGGGGCCGGCGCCGGCGGGGGTAAAGATGCCGGTGGCGGCGTCCAGCACGCCGGCGAACTTGGCGTCCTCGTCGCGTTCGGCGATCTCGTCCCAGGGGGCAACGCTCCAGCGTACCGGCACCTGGCCCAGCGGAATGGCATCCTCGCCCTCGCCCAGGTAGCCCAGGGCGCTGAAGACGCCACTCACCGGCGGGGTGCGGTCGTTGCCGATACGCGCCACGCCGAGTGCCGGGCTCACCTCCAGGCGATCCACGGCCTGATAGCCGGCCAGCAGGGTCTCGGCGCCGACGTCACCCACGGCCACCGGCAGCCAGCCGGGGGTCAGGTCGGCGGCCGCCTCCACGTCGAGCACCAGGCGGTGGTCGCCGCGCTCGATCACCTCGCGCACGCTGACGCCCTCGCCCAGGTCGATCTCGCCGTCGGCGAGGCCGTGGCCCAGCAGCACCAGGCGGCTTCGCGTGCCGGCCTTCAGCGAGGCCGGCAGGCTGGCCGTCAGGCCCGGCTCGGCGGCCTCACGGGGCGCCATCTCGACCCGCATACCGAAGGCGTCGTCGTGATCGTCGAAGATGCGCCCGCCGGGGCGCGCCTCGGAGAGGTCCAGCACCTGCTTGAAGTCACGGCCGTTGAGGCTCAGGTTGGCGCGCCACTCGTAGCCGGTGTAGACGATGGCCTGACCGGCGCCGTCGAGTTCGCGGCCATCGGTAAAGGCGCCCTCCAGGCTCAGGGCATAGGCATCCTCGCCCTCGGCGGCGGTGATGGTGACATCAGCATAGAAGTCGCCCTCGCCGGGCCAGTGGCCCCAGAGCTGCCAGTCCCCCGCCGGATCCACGGCGTCCTGCGCCTGCCAGGCGTCCCAGGCCGCGCTCTCCAGGCCCTGGGTCTCGGCCAGCCAGGGGGCGATCTCGTCCAGGGCGAGCTCGAACCAGTCGCGATCCCGGGCCATGGCCTGGTACTCGATGGTCTGGAACTGGCCCACATGGAAGTGCACCAGGCGCTCCCACTCCTCCAGGGGACGGCGCTGCAACTGGGCGCGGCCGCCGGTATGGCAGCGGGCACACATCTCCTGATAGCTGGGGTGGTCGAAGGACTCGATGCGGTTGAGGCGGCGCTCGATCAGCTCACGCTGGGGGGCGCTCTCCTCGGGGGCCAGGCCCCGGGTATCGGCGAGGAACTTGACGATATCGCGGCGCGCCTCCAGGGGCAGCTCCAGGCCATGCATGGTCTGCATGCGCGCGATGGTCATGTCCCAGCCTTCCGGGGTCTTGCGCTGGGCACTGATGCGGCTCCAGCCGTTATCCTCGCCACCCGCCTGGTGGCAACCGGAGCAGTAGCGATTGATGGCCTGCTCGCCGGGGTCGGCGCCGGCCATCAGCGGGGTCGAGGCGATGGCCACCAGACAGAGGCCTCGCAGGGGGGACAGCGTTCTCAAGGCAATCTCTCCTCGTTGTTATTGTCAGGCACTGGGGGCCAGGGCCCGCCATATCAGGAGCTATGGAAGTTTTGGGCCATCACCCATTTTTTATCGTTATATCAATCTTCTATCCACAAGACCCCGGGCTGACCCGGGGCCTTGACCGGCGCCGGTGTCGCAGCCTGGGACAGTGCGGGCGTGCCGACTTGCAACGCCGGGTTTCGAGACACCTAGTAACGCACAACGCCGCCCCCGTGGCGACACGGGGGCGGCGTTGCGGCACCAGGGTTAGCTGGCGGGGGTGAGACTTACTTCAGGCGTTCGAACACCGTGGCCACGCCCTGGCCCATGCCGATGCACATGGTGGCCAGGCCCAGGGTGGTGTCCTGCTGCTGCATCACGTTGAGCAGGGTGGTGCAGATGCGGGTGCCGGAGCAGCCCAGGGGGTGACCGAGGGCGATGGCGCCACCGTTGAGGTTGACCTTGTCGTCCATGGCGTCGCGCAGGCCCAGGTCCTTGAGCACCGGCAGGCCCTGGGCGGCGAAGGCCTCGTTGAGTTCCACGGTCTGGATATCGTCGATGGTCAGCCCCGCGGCCTTGAGGGCCTGCTGGGAGGCGGGCACCGGACCATAGCCCATGATGGAGGCATCGCAACCCGCCACCCCGGTGGAAAGCACCCGGGCGATGGGTTCCAGGCCCAGGGCCTGGGCGCGCGCGTAGCTCATCACCGCCATCCCGGAGGCGCCCACGGAGAGCGCCGAGGAGGTGCCGGCGGTAACGGTGCCGTTCCTGGGATCGAAGACCGGCTTGAGGGAAGCCATCTTCTCCAGGCTGGCATCGGCGCGGATCACCTCGTCGCGCTTGACCAGGATCTTGAAACCCCGCTCGTCATGGCCCTCGACGCCGATGATCTCGTTGTCGAAGCGGCCCGCCTCGGCGGCGGCCTGGGCGCGCTGGTGGGAGCGCACGCCGAAGGCGTCCTGCTCCTCGCGGCCGATGCCGTGCATCTTGCCCAGCAGCTCGGCGGTCAGGCCCATCATCATGGCGGCCTTGGCGGCGTGCTTGCTGACCGCCGGGTTGACGTCGACGCCATGCATCATGGAGACGTGCTCCATGTGCTCGACGCCGCCCACCAGGTAGACATCGCCCATGCCAGCGCGGATATTGGCGGCGGCGATATGCAGGGCGCTCATCGAGGAGCCGCACAGGCGGTTGACGGTCTGCCCCGGCACGCTGCGCGGGATGCCAGTCAGGATGGCGGCGTTGCGGGCGATGTTGTAGCCCTGCTCCAGGGTCTGGTTGACGCAGCCCCAGATGACGTCATCGATCTCGGCGGGATCGAGGCCCGGGGAGCGCGCCAGCAGCGCCTCCATCACGGTGGCGGAGAGGTTCTCGGCGCGCACGTGGCGGAAGGCGCCGTTCTTGGCCTTGGCCATGGCGGTACGCACGCCGTCCACCACCACGACATCTCTCGGATTCAAGCTCATCTTCATTCTCCTTCAGGCGGTGGATCAGGCGTAGAAGCGGGTGCCGTCGGCGGCCATCCGACGCAGGGTCTCGGTGGGGGCATAGAGGGGCCCCAGCTCCTCGGCCAGGCGCTCGGCCTGGGCCACGAACTCGGCCACGCCCAGGGCGTCGATATAGCGCAGGGCGCCACCGCGGAACGGCGGGAAGCCGATACCGTAGATCAGCGCCATGTCCGCCTCGGCGGCGCTGCCGACGATGCCGTCTTCCAGGCAGCGCACCGTCTCCAGGCACAGCGGCACCATCATGCGGCTGATGATCTCCTCGTCGGAGAGCTCGCGGCTCTCCTTGGCCACCTGCTGGACCAGGGCAATGGCCTCTTCGTCCACCACCTTCCTGGGCTTGCCCTTCTTGTCTTCCTCGTAGGCGTAGAAGCCCTTGGCGTTCTTCTGGCCCAGGCGCTCCTTCTCGAACATCAGCTGGATGGCGCTCTTGTCGCCACCGCCGCCCAGGCTGCCCATGCGCTCCGGGAAGCCCTCGGCCATCACCTCGCCGGCGTGCACGGCGGTGTCCATGCCCACCACGTCGAGCAGGTAGGCGGGGCCCATGGGCCAGCCGAACTTCTCCATCAGCTTGTCGACGCGCTGGAAGTCGGCGCCCTGTTCCATCAGCAGGCTGAAGCCGCCGAAGTAGGGGAAGAGCACCCGGTTGACCAGGAAGCCCGGGCAGTCGTTGACCACGATGGGGGTCTTGCCCATGGCACGGGCATAGGCCACGGTGGCGGCCACGGCGGCGTCACTGCTCTTCTCGCCGCGAATCACCTCGACCAGGGGCATGCGGTGCACCGGGTTGAAGAAGTGCATGCCGCAGAAGTTCTCGGGGCGCTTGAGATTCTGGGCCAGGCGATCGATGGAGATGGTCGAGGTGTTGGAGGTGAGAATGGTCTTCTCGTCCACCTGGTCCTCCAGCTCGGTGAGCACCGCCTCCTTGACCCTGGGATTCTCGACCACCGCCTCGACCACCAGGTCGACGTGACCGAAGTCGCCGTAGGAGAGGGTCGGGCGAATATGGCTGAGCTTCTCGGCCATCTGCTCGGTGGTGAGCTTCTTGCGCTCCACCTGCTTGGCGAACAGCTTGCGGGCCTCCTTGAGGCCCAGCTCCAGCGCCTCCTCCTTGATATCCTTCATCAGGATGGGGGTGCCCTTGGAGGCGCTCTGGTAGGCGATGCCGCCGCCCATGATGCCGGCGCCCAGCACCGCGGCCTGCTGGATCGGCGCGACCTGCTTCGCGTACTTGCCGGCCTTCTTCTTGACCAGCTGGTCGTTGAGGAAGAGGCCCACCAGGTTGAAGCAGACGTCGGTCTTGGCCAGCTTGGCGAAGGCCTTGGCCTCGATGGCCTGGGCCCGCTCCCGGGACTCCCCGGCGCCCTTCTGGATCACCTTGATCGACTCCACCGGCGCCGGGTAATGGGGCCCGGCCTTGCCGGCCACATAGCCCTTGGCGGTCTCGAAGGCCATCATCTGCTCGATGGGGCCGAGCTTGAGCGGCGAGGTCTTCTCGGCGCGGCGGGCCCGGTAGTCCAGCTCACCGCTGGCGGCACGGGCCAGCAGGTCCAGGGCCGCGGCCTCGAGCTGATCCCCCGGCACCACCGCATCCACGGCGCCCATCTTCAGGGCCGCCGCGGCCTTGTTCTCGGTGCCGCCGGCGATCCACTCGATGGCGTTGTCGGCGCCGATCAGCCGCGGCAGGCGCACGCAGCCGCCCCAGCCCGGCAGAATGCCCAGCTTGGTCTCGGGCAGGCCCAGCCTGGCGGAGTCGGCCATCACCCGGTAGTCGGTGGTCAGGGCCACCTCACAGCCGCCGCCCAGGGCGATGCCGTTGATGGCGGTGACGGTGGGAAAGGGAAGATCCTCGATGACATTGAAGATGGCGTGCACCCGCTCGAGCATCACCTGAATCTCCTCGCCGTCACGCTCGAAGAGGCCGTGGAACTCGGTGATATCGGCGCCGACAATAAAGGCCTCCTTGGCGCTATCGATCACCAGCCCCTGGAGGCCGCTCTCGCCCTGCAGCGCCTTGACGGCCTCGCCCAGCTCCTCGATCACGGCCCGGGAGAGCTTGTTGACGGATTCGTCTCGGAGGTCGAAGGTGAGTCGGGCGATGCCCTCGCCATGCGTCGCCACCGTGATGGCATTGCCTTGATAAATCATCCACGTATCTCCACACAGGGTTGGATGCCGGAAGACGGTATGCATTCATACGGTCGTTTGATTTAGCGTTAGCTTGGTTCAGCTTGGTCGCCACGTCAAGCCCCCTTCTCTCGGCGGATGGTCGATACTAGAACCTGGCTGCGCCATCCTTGCACCGCCTGTCGCCCAGCGGCGACTCCCGAACCCCGGCCGACCCTGCTAGCCTGCGCCGAGCGTTTCCGCCACGAGGCCAGCGATGCCCGATACCTCCGTTTCCACGCCCCCCGCCCCCCATCCGCGCCTGCGTCGCCTGCAGGCCGGCGTCGAGGCCCTGCTGATCCGGCTGCGCCCCTACCTGTGGGTATGGCCGCCCATCGCCTTCGGCGCCGGGGTGCTGAGCTTCTTCCTGGTGGATCGCCAGCAGTGGCTGGGCGGCCTGCTGGCCCTGGGCATGCTGCTGGCCTGGGTGCTGCTGCTCGGCGAGGGGCTGATCGGTCGGCTGCTGGCCCGCCGCGGCTACCCCACCCTGCCCCAGGGCATCACCGCCTTTATTGCCCAGTTGATCCATCAGGAGACGCTGTTCTTCTGCCTGCCCTTCCTGCTGGCCACCACCGTCTGGACCAGCGGCCAGGCGCTGTTCACCCTGCTGCTGATCGGCCTGGGCCTGCTATCGATCATCGACCCCCTCTATTATCGGCTAGCCGGGCGCCTGCGCTGGCTCTATTTCGCCTTCCACGCCCAGTGCGTCTTCGTGGTGGTGCTGGTGACCCTGCCGCTGCTGCTCTCCCTGACCACCGCGGAGAGCCTGGGCTATGCCCTGCTGGCCATGGTGGTCTTCGCCCTACCGAGCCTGATCCACCTGCTGCATCCCAAGGGCTGGCGCAGTTGGCTGACCCTGCTGGGCGTGGCCCTGCTGCTGGCCGGTGCTGCCTGGTCGGGGCGCGCCTGGGTGCCCACGGCTCACCTGAGGTTGACCGGCAGCGCCCTGGCCCCGGAGCTGGATCGCGACAGCCGCACCCCGGTGGGCGAACTCGACCTTACCCCCGAGGCCCTGGCCCGGGAGGGACTCTACGCCTATACGGCGATTCGCGCGCCCCGCGGCCTGGAGGAGACCATCTACCACGAGTGGCACCATCAGGGGGAGTTGCTCGATCGCATCCCCCTGACGGTACACGGTGGCCGCGAGGCGGGCTATCGGGCCTGGAGCCATAAGCTCAATTTCCCCGAGACATCGAGCGGCGACTGGCGCATCGATATCGTCACCTCCTCCGGCCAACGCCTGGGCAGCCTGCGCTTTGACGTGAGCGCCGCGGCGCCTCAGCGGGCGGATGGCGAGATTCACGTTCTCCAGGGCATTCCCGGGCTGGAGTGGCGGCGCATGCTGCCGGGCATGCCCGGGAGTCACGGCGAGCCGGGATGACGCGACGCCTCTCGACGCTTTTTCCACGCCAATCTTCCGACCCGCGGCCGCCAAGGCTTGCAATGGCGGCAATCGCTTCGGACAATGCAACTATTAGCCTGCAAACACGAAGTCCAATGCATCAAAATATCGGTTTCCGACTCTCACGCCTGCCGCGCCTGTGGCGGGCCATCCTCGACCAGCGCCTGGCGCCCCTGGGCCTGACCCAGACCCGCTGGGTCACTCTCTACCATCTGTGGCGCCTCGGCGACGGTCAGCCCCAGTGCGACCTGGCCCGGGCCATCGGGGTCGAGGCCCCGTCCCTGGTACGCACCCTGGATCAGCTCGCCGAACAGGGCCTGATCGAACGCTGCCCCTGCGACCAGGATCGTCGCACCAAGCGCATCTTCCTCACCGAGGCGGCGACGCCCCTGCTGCAGCAGATCGATGCGGTGGTGGCCGAGGCACGTCAGGAGATGCTGGCGGGCCTCAGCGACGACGAGGTTCACCAGCTCGATGCCCTGCTGGGACGGATCGAGGAGAATGGCCTGCGCCTGCAGGGACGCGACGAGGACGCCTGATCCCAGGCCGCCCTCCCCCTACACGAAGACGGCACCCTAAGGGTGCCGTCTTCGTGTATGGGGCAAAGCCTTAAGCCCGGGGCCTGGGCCGGGGACGGTCGGGGCGTCCCGCCAGTTGGTCGCGCAGGAAGAGGAAGTCATCGCGATAGCCGAGGAAACGCTCGGTATTCTGTGACTCGTACCACCACAGGGTCAGGGCCTGCTCGTTGGATTCCAGCACCAGGGCGTCCTGGGGCAGCCGCTCCAGCAGGGCGAAGAGGCGTTCCCGGGCCGCCTCCGGCAGGGGCCGCAGTGGCTCGGTGCGCCAGCGCCAGCCGGCATGGCAGGGCTTGAGCGACTCCCCGGACTCGCTATCGCGGACCAGCACGAAGGTGGGACCGGGACGCTCCTGGGGGTAGCGCCAGCGATAGGCGGGCATGGACGTCTTCACATCATGCAGGGGCGGCACCTCGAGCTTCACCTCCACCCCCGCCTTGATCACGGCGTTGCGCAGGCCGGCCACTCGCTTCTGGCGCGGACTGGGCTTGAGCCACATCACCGGCGACACCACCAGCGCCAGTGCCAAGAGAATGATTAGCCAGGTCATCGGCTGCCTCGTCGAATGTCACAAAACGTTGATATAAGTCGTTGTTCCGGGCCCACTAGAGCGCCTAGAGTAAGGGGTATCAGCCCGCTGTCGCCATGCGAGGAGTCCCATGAACAACGAATATCGCCATATCCTGGTCGCCGTCGATCTGACCAAGGATTCCCATAAGGTCCTGGAGCGCGCCCTGCCCATCGCCGAGCGCAACCAGGCCAAACTCTCCATCATGCATACCCTGGAGCCGCTGGGCTTCGCCTATGGCGGCGATATCCCCATGGATCTCACCAGCATCCAGGATCAGCTCGACGATCATGCCAAGCAGCGCCTGGCGGAGATCGCCGATCCTCACAAGGTGCCCAAGGAGAACCAGCACGTGGTGGTGGGCATGCCCGATACCGAGATCCACCGCTTCGCCGAAGAGCACGACGTGGATCTGATCGTGGTGGGCTCCCATGGGCGCCACGGCTTCGCCCTGCTGCTGGGCTCCACCTCCACCGGCGTGCTGCACGGCGCCCAGTGCGATGTGCTGGCGGTGCGGGTTGGCAAGAAGGGCGAAGAAAGCGACGAATAACGGAAGCACTGATTGACTGCTGCGCTCGATATCCTGGCCGCCGGCGGTCAAAGTATCGAGCGCAGTAGCGAATTATCGCTTACTCCCCGGCGGCGAGCGCCTCCAGTTCCATCCACCGCTCCATGGCCTCGTCCAGCTCCGCCTGCTTGGCGCCCATCGCCTCCAGGGTCGCGGTGACCCGGCTGGCCTCCTGCTGATAGAAGTCGGGATCCCCCACCCTGGCCTCGAACTCGGCCACCTCGGCCTCCAGTTGCTCGATACGCGCTGGCAGGCCGTCGAGCTCCCGCTGCAGCTTGTAGGAGAGCTTGGCGGGCTTTTTGGCGGCGGACTTGGTCGCCTTCTGCGGCGTCTCGGCCTCGGCCACCGGCTCGGCCCGCTGCCGCGCCGCCCCTTCCCAGGGCGCCGGGGGCAACTTGCCGCCCTGGCGTACCCAGTCGCTGTAGCCGCCCACGTACTCGCGCACCCGGCCATCGCCCTCGAAGGCCAGCACCCCGGTCACCACGTTGTCCATAAAGGTCCGGTCGTGGGAGACCAGCAGCAGGGTGCCCTCGAAGTCGAGCAGCAGCTCCTCGAGCAGCTCCAGGGTCTCCACGTCCAGGTCGTTGGTGGGTTCGTCGAGCACCAGCACATTGGCCGGCTGGGTGAACAGCTTGGCCAGCAGCAGGCGATTGGATTCGCCACCGGAGAGCACCTTGACCGGCTGGCGGGCCCGCTCCGGGGTGAACAGGAAGTCCTGGAGGTAGCTGATCACATGGCGATCCTTGCCCCCCACCGTGACCCGGTCGCTGCCCTGGGCCACGTTGTCGTAGACGCTCTTGTCCATCTCCAGGCCGGCGCGCAGCTGATCGAAATAGGCCACCTTGAGGTTGGTGCCCAGGCGCACCTGGCCCTCGCTGGGCTCCAGCTCGCCGAGCAGGATCTTCAGCAGGGTGGTCTTGCCGGCCCCATTGCGGCCGATAAAGCCGATGCGATCGCCGCGCTGGATCTCCAGGCTGAGATCGCGGATCACCGTCTCGTCGCCGAAGCGCTGGGTGACCTTGATCAGCTCCACCACCCGCTTGCCGGTACGCTCGCCGCTGTCCACCGAGAGGTTGGCATTGCCCTGGCGCTCGCGGCGCTGGCTGCGCTCGCGGCGCATCTGCTCCAGCGCCCTCACCCGCCCCTCGTTGCGGGTCCGCCGGGCCTTGATGCCCTGGCGAATCCACGCCTCTTCCTGGGCCAGCTTCTTGTCGAACTCGGCGTTCTCCTTGGCCTCCACCTCCAGCTCATGGGCCTTCTGGGCCTGATACTTGGCGTAGTCGCCGGGGTAGCGGCCGAGCCGCCCCCGGTCGAGCTCGAGAATGCCGGTGGCCAGCCGCGACAGGAAGGCGCGGTCGTGAGTGATAAAGAGCACGGCGCCCTGGAAGGCCAGCAGCTGCTCCTCCAGCCAGGCGATGGTGTCCAGGTCCAGGTGGTTGGTGGGCTCGTCCAGCAGCAGCAGGTCGGGGTCGGCCACCAGGGCCCGGGCCAGGGCCACGCGACGCCGCCAGCCCCCGGAGAGGGAGGTCATCAGGTCGTCCGCCGGCAGGCCCAGGCGGGTCAGGATCACATCGATACGCTGGTTGAAGGACCAGCCGTCGATCGCCTCCAGTTGGGTCTGCAGGGTCGCCATGCGCCGCATATCCGGGTCGTCCTGCTGCACCAGGTGGTGATACTCGGCGAGCAGGCTCCCGGCCTCGGGCAGGCCCTCGGCCACCACGTCGAAGATGGTCTCCCCGGAGGCCACCGGCAGGTCCTGGGCCAGCACCCCTACCTTGAGCCCCGGCGCCCGCCAGATGTTCCCGCCATCGGGGAGGATCTCCCCGGAGACCAGCCTGAGCAGGGTCGACTTGCCGGTGCCGTTGCGGCCCACCAGGGCCAGGCGCTCGCCCTTCTCCAGCACCAGCTCGGCGCCGTTGAGCAGCACCTGGGGGCCATAGGCGAGCTGCAGCTGTTCCAGACGTAACAGGGTCACACGCAATCCTCATCGAATCGGCAAAGGCGCTAGTGTAACGCATGGCCGAGCCCGGGTGGGCTTGGTTACACTAGGCGCCCGCTCAGCAAGGAGACTCTGGCCTTGGCCGACTTCGATGACGTTCTGCCCGAGGCGCTGCGCCGGCGCGCCCCGGCGCCGTTGGTGGATATTGGCGCCAACCTGACCCACGAGAGCTTCACCCGCGATCGCGATGCGGTGATCCAGCGCGCCCGGGCGGCCAATGTCACCACCCTGATCCTCACCGGCACTGATCGGGAGCATGCCGAACAGGCGGTGGCCCTGGCCCGGGAGATCCCCGGCTGCTATGCCACCGCCGGGGTCCACCCCCATGATGCCAGCCGCTGGAATGGCGAGCTGGCCCAGGCCATGGCGGCGCTCCACGCCCACCCCGAGGTGGTGGCGGTGGGCGAGTGCGGTCTCGATTTCAACCGCAACTTCTCCACCCCCGCCGAGCAGGAGCGCGCCTTCGAGGCGCAGCTGCAGCAGGCCGCCGAGCGCCGCCTGCCGCTGTTTATCCATGAGCGGGACGCCGGGCGGCGCATGACCGAGATGCTGAGCCACTGGCGGGACGACATTCCCCAGGCGGTGGTGCACTGCTTTACCGGCGAGCGGGCCACTCTGCACGGCTACCTGGACCTCGACCTGCATATCGGCCTGACCGGCTGGATCTGTGACGAGCGGCGCGGCCACCATCTGCGCGAGCTGGTGCGGGACATTCCCGCGAGCCGCCTGATGCTGGAGACCGATTGCCCCTATCTGCTGCCGCGCAACCTGCCCGCCAAGCTCAAGGGCCGGCGTCACGAGCCGGCGCTGCTACCCTTTATCCTGGACGAGATCGCCCACTGGCGCGGCGAGTCCCCGGCGACCCTGGCCGAGGCCACCAGCGCCACGGCCCGGGCCTTCTTTGCCCTGCCCTGCCCCGAAGAGGAACCCTGAGATGGCCGATTTTCCTGGCTTTATCGCCGTCGAGACCGGTGAGGATGGCGGCCTGCCCCTGGCCATTGCCTGGAGCCTGCCCAATGGGCAGGTCAAGCACACCCTGATCCAGCCCGACGACAGCTGGCTGAATGACGAACTGGTGGCACTGGGGGACTACAGCCTGGAGGAGCTGGAGGGGCTGGGGGTCAGCCCCCTGGACGTGATCCGCGAGCTGGAGAATGACCACTTCAGCCAGACCCTGCTCACCGCCGGCGTCAGCGACGACGAGTCGGCCCTGGCGCGGCTGTTCGATGCGTTCGGCCTCGACCCCTTCGTGGAGCTGGCCCCGGCGGAGTCCCTCTACCCCGACCTGCCCACCGGCGAGTGGATCCGGCGCCGCAATGAGCTGTTCGGCGAACTGGGCCTGGAGCCGCTGCGCGCCGACCAGGAAGTGCAGGTGATGCTGGCCCTGCATCAGCGCCTTGGCGAGGGGGACTAGGCGGGCAGCGCCTCGGCGGCCAGCAAGGCTCGCCCGCAGGCGATGGCCGCCTCCCGCGACCGGCCCTGGCGATAGTAGGCCGTCAGGGCCGCGCGGAAGGCCGCGGCGCGGCGCGGCAGCCCCTCCTCGAGATAGCGCCCGGCCCGCGCCGCCACCCGGGCCTGGAAGGCCAGGCGATTCACCGCCACCTCCCCCAGGTTATCGACGCTGACGTGGAAGTCGCGACCGGCCGCCGCGGCGAACAGCGACTCCAGGGCCTGGGGCGCCACCTCCACCGTCTCGAAGGCGCGCTGCTGCTCGGCATCGCGGCCATCGGGCAGGTACCAGTAGCCGTAGTCCTCCTGCTGGCGCCGCCGGGCCCCGGCGATACACCAGTGGCTGATCTCGTGCAGGGCACTGGCATAGAAGCCCCGGGCGAAGATCACCCGGTGGTAGGGGCAGTGCGCATCCGCGGGGCGGTAGAGCGGTTCGTCGCCGCCGCGCACCAGGCGGGTACGGCAGGTATCGGCGAAGAGCCCATCGAACAGGGCGATCACGTCGTCGAGGCGGTGCTCCACGGTCTCTCCTCGGCTGGCAAATGGGCCACATTATAGGGATCGGGGACGGCGACGAATATCCTCGGCTATTGCTAAACTAGGCCGTCTTGCCCGAATGGACAGGCGTTATCGGAACGCCCTGTTAAAAGGAGTTCGACCTTGGCACGCCACGCTTCCTCCCCGCTGGCCAGCAGCCGGCGGGAGACCTCGCTATTGATGCGTCTCGCCCTGCCGATCTGTGGCGCCCAACTGGCCCAGGCCGGCATGGGGGTCACCGATGTGATGATGACCGGGCGCCAGAGCGCCACCGACCTGGCCGCGGTCTCGGTAGGGTCGAGCCTATGGATGCCGTTGATGCTGTTCATGACCGGCACCCTGATGGGACTCACCCCCATCGTCGCCCAGTTGCTGGGCGGCGGGCGCCAGGCGCGAATTCGCCCCAATGTGCACCAGGCGCTGTGGGTGGCACTCTGTCTGGGGCTGATCGGCGCCCTGCTGCTGTGGTTCGCGGTGATGCCGATCTTCCGCCTGATGGGGGTTCCCGAGGCGGTGGCGGAGCTCTCGGCGGCCTATCTGTCGGCGGTGGCCTTCGGCATGCCCGGGGTGGCCCTCTTCCAGGCCCTGCGCGCCTTCTCCGACGGCATGAACCATACCCGTCCCTCCCTGGCCATCAGCCTGGTGGGCCTGGGCGTGAATATCCCCAGTAACTTCGTGCTGATCTACGGCGGCGCCGGCCTGACCGGGCTGTTCGGCGACTGGCTACCGACGCCGATCCAGCAACTGCCGGCACTGGGCGCCTGGGGCTGCGGCATCGCCACGGCGCTCTCCATGTGGGTCATGGGGCTGACCATGTGCCGTTACACCCAGCGCAGCCGCACCTTCCACGAGATCGAGCTATGGCACGCCCCCACCCCGCCGAGCTGGCGCCTGATTCGCCAACTGCTCGTCGTCGGGGTCCCCATCGGCGTGGCCATCTTCGTCGAGGTGACCCTCTTTACCCTGATCGCCCTCTTCGTGGCCAGCTTCGGCGAGGTGACGGTGGCGGCTCACCAGGTGGCGCTCAACTTCACCTCGATTCTCTTTATGCTGCCCCTGTCGCTGGGCATGGCGTTGACGGTGCGGGTCGGCAATACCCTGGGAACGGGTAACCTGCGGGGGGCACGCTTCGTGGCCTGGAACGGCATCGCCGTGTGCCTGGGGATCGCGCTGTTCAACAACCTGATCATCTGGTTCGGCGCGGAACCGGTGATCGCCCTTTACACTCACAATACCGAGGTGCAACGCCTGGCCCTCTCCCTGGTGGTACTGGCCATGCTCTATCAGGTCTCGGACTCGCTGCAGGTGACCATGGCCGGCGCCCTGCGCGGCTACAAGGACACCCGCATCATCATGGTCTTCACCCTGGTCTCCTACTGGCTGGTGGGGCTGGCCGGGGGCCACTGGCTCGGCACCCGCGGCCTGGGCCCCTGGCTGGAGCCGCTGGGCGTGCACGGCTACTGGATCGGCCTGGTGGCCGGCCTGAGCGTGGCGGCCCTGCTGCTGGGCTGGCGCCTGCAGGCGATCAGTCGGGCCGTCAGCGACGGACGACGCCATGTGGCTCAAAGCGACTAGGATTGCCATGATCGCAGCCGCCCTGCTGTCGGCCGGCTGCGACCGCCAGGGCGCCAGCGACACCCTGCTGGTGGACTACCAGCGCCGGCTCGCCGAGGCCCTGGCCACGGCCCCTCCCAGCCCCTCACCGCCGGACAATATCCCGGCCTTTCCCGAGCCGGGCGAGCGCCTCTTCGAGATTCCCGAGACCCGCGAGGGGCTGCTCGATGTGCATGCCCTGCGACGCTGCCATATCACCACCCTGGTGGCGGAGCGCAACAGCACCCTGGGCCGTGTCGCCCCACCCAGCCAGCGCTGGCACTACGAACTGGAGCTATGGCGGCGCCTGGAGGCCTGCCGGGAGAGCGAGGTGGCCGAGGAGCTCGGCGAGGCGGATCGAGCGCGCCTCGAGCGCCTCACCACCACCAAGGGCGAACAGCTGGCCCGGGTCGGCTGGAATACCCTGCTCGGCTCCAGCGAATGGGTCGGCAACTTCTCCCGCGCCAGCCGCCCCCTGGCCCCCTCGGGGGGTCGCTGACCTGGCCCCCCACCTGGCCGCCCTGGACTACCTGGAGACGGCGGCCCACAACCAGTTCAATCGCGATTGGCAACTGGACACCTCGACCCTGGAGGGCCACCTCAAGACCCTCCAGGAGAGCCCGCTCAGCGCGCGGCTACTGCGCACCCTGATGCTGACCAACCAACGCCTCGCGGAGACCAACGCCCTGCTGGCCAGGCAATTACACCAGGGCGCCGCCTGCGAGCACCGCGATGCCCTGCGGCGGGTCAGCGAGGAGCCGCTGAACTCCCGGGTTCAGCCCTTTATCACCACCCTGGCGGAGCAGACTGAAGCCTGGTTCGGCGCCCTGGATCGGCTCTATGACGCCCATGAGGTGGCCCGAGCCCCGATCCGGGATTATCACCGACGCTGGTTCTCCCTGGAGACCCCGGACACCCCCTGGGCCGAGTTCCAGGCCGCCCACGCCACCCACGAGGCACTCTGGGATCGACTCCGCCAGGCCTGCGGACTGGATCAAGGGGCTTAACTTTCCACTAGCGACTGTGCTAATAGTGAACCGAGGCGCTTCGCGGGCGACCCAGGGGTCGACCCGATGCCGTGACCACGCCGTGCAAGGAGGGTAATCATGGGTATCCCACTGTCCCCCCGCTCCGCCCAGGTCATCGACCTGGAGACCATGCGACAACGGCAACTGGCCAAGCGCCGATTGCTGCGCCTTTGTCCCGAACTCGACGGCCTGGAGATGCTCTATCGCCTGGCCTCGGACCCCGACACCCTCTACGGCATGCCATTGCTGGCCTGGGGCCTTCGCGAGGATGGCGAAGTCGTGGGCCTGGTGCCCTGGATGGAGGCCCTGACCCCCTGCCATGAGCTCGACGACCCCGAGCATGGCCACTTCATCGGCTACCGGGACCCGGAGACCGAGGAGATCTTCTACAGTCCTCCCGAACACAAGGTCTTCGAACTCGAGCATGCCGCCGCCTACTTCGACTACGAGGAGACCGGCGAGACCACCCTGATCCAGCAACTCCCCGATAACCAGGGCACCCACGCCCTGTGCATGGACGACGACGACACCCCCTGGCAACTCAAGCAGGTATTCGGCTGGCGGCTCTACAGCAACGGTGAGGTGGAGGCGCTACTGGTGGACGAGAACCGCGTCGCCTCCACCCCGGTGCTGATCGGCGACGACTGCCTCTACCCGGGGCATAGCCGCCACCGGGTGGTCTACTTCTTCCAGCGGGTGATCGCCAACCGCATCAAGGAGGAGGATCCGGCGACCCTGGAGGCCCTGGCCCTGATGGTGGCCAAGTAGGCGAGAGGCGGCGTTAACGCCGCCCCATGGCGCACCCTCAGCCCAAGCGGATAAGATAGGTGTAGGTGTCGCCCTGCTCGGACTGGTGGATCAATTCATGACCCAGGAAGCTGCAGAACTTGGGGATATCGCGGGTGGTGGCGGGATCGGTGGCGGTCACCGCCAGCACCTCCCCCGGTCGCATGTCACGCACCCGGTTATGCATCAGCATGATCGGCTCGGGACAATAGAGTCCACTGGTGTCCAGATGCGCATCCGCCTTGGGCAGGTCATTGGCAATATCGGCCATGAGTATCCTCGAACGTCGTCGCCGGCTCGGCCAGCCGGATAGGGAGCTGTAACATGATCAAGATCATCATCGAGCGCCGGATCATGCCGGGGCTCGAAGAAGAATACGATGCCGCGGCTCGGGAAGCCATGCGTGCCTCCATCAATGCCCGCGGCTTTATCGCCGGGGAGAGCCTACGCGAACGCCACCATCCGGAGCATCGCCTGCTGATCACCCAGTGGCGCGACTTGAGCGCCTGGAAGGACTGGGAAAACAGCCTCGAGCGACAGCAGGCCATGCAGCATATCCTGCCGCTGCTCACCGAAGACGAGCATATCCGCATCTACGAACACTACTGAGGCCGACCACCCTCGCCGGGCGGACTCAGTCCAGCAGGCGCACATGCACCGTCACCTCTTCCCGATCATGGTAGAGGTGACGGCATCGCAGCTCGGCCCTGACCCCCGCCTCGCCCAGGCTCGCCTCCAGATGCGCCAGGCAGCGCGCCACCTCCTGCCAGCGCCGCTTCATCGGCAGCTTGAGATTGAATACCGCCTCACGACACCAGCGCCGCAGCAACCAGCGTTCGATCATCGCCATCACCCGCGCCGGCTTGTCGACGATATCGCAGACCAGCCAATCCAGGCGCCCCGGCGGCTCCCAGACGAAACCATCCTCGCGCAGGTGCTCCACCTGGCCGCTGGCCATCAGCGCCTTGTCCATGGGGCCATTGTCGATGGCGTAGACGTGCATGCCGCGGGCCACCAACTGATAGGTCCAGCCACCGGGCGCCGCGCCGAGATCCGCCGCCTGCATGCCCTCGTACAGCCGCACCGGCCACTCCTCCCGGGGCACGAAGCAGTGCCAGGCCTCCTCCAGCTTGAGGGTCGAGCGGCTCGGCGCCGCCTTGGGGAAGCGCAAGCGCACGATCCCCCCGGGATGCTCGCTGCGGTTGCCGGGGAAGCTGATACCGAGCTGCACCGCATCCCCCGCCGTCCACAGCAGGTGCAGGCGCCGCCCGCCGGCCTTGCGACGCAGGGCACCGCGCTTCTTGAGTAGCGACGTCAGGGGCCGATCCAGCGCCTTGCTCAGCCCCACCAGGGCCTTGCCGTCGTTGGTGTCCGGCGTCTCGTGCCAGATCGACTCGAAGCTCCAGCCGCTGGCCTGGACCTGCTCGAGGATCGGCGACAGGCGGTCCTCCCGAGAGAGCCCGACCAGGGGAGGTAGCGCCACCAGGGACTGGCGGGCAAAGACCAGGTCGGCCAGGGGTAATTCACGGTGCAGGCCATTGATCGGCGTCTCACCGGCGCCCCGGAAATCGACCACGCCTCCATTGGCGGCAAACGTCGTCTCGCCGGCCCAGCCCAGGGCAGCGGCCTTGTCGCTGACCTCGGCGGCCAGATCATGCTCGAAACCGGGACGACACAAGAGCAGCAGATGCTGGGGAATCACGGCGACCTCCTGTTGTAGGGCCGCCAAGTCTAAGCGCCCATCGCCACCACGTCGAGGTCAACGCCGCGAGCCCCGGGACTGCTTGAGGGCCTCGATATCCTGCAGCTGCACGTTCAGGGCATTGGTCGAGATGGTGACCTCCCACAGGGAGAAGATCAGTGACACCGACAGACTCAACAGACTGATGCCGAACAACACCATGCCCAGCATTTCCAGGGAGAGAAAGAGCGCGAACATCGACAGGGTGCAGAGCAGGAAGCTCAACACCCCGGCCAGTTGCATGCGCTTGGTCAGGCTGATGCGCTGACGCAGCATCAGGATCTGCCGGGCGGCCACTTCGTGGTGCTGATCCCGCTCCTCATCGGCCAGCTTGCGAATCAACTGGGCCAGGGTCAGGAAGCGATTGGTATAGGCAAGCAGCAGCAGGGAAATGGCCGGAAACAACAGGGCCGGGGTGGTCAGGGTCACGAACGCCTCCAGCGAAATCAACGGACGAGAACAGTCTACCAGAGTCGCTCCTCATGCCACTCATCGTTGAAAAATCATCTATGAAAAATACTTCATGCATTGCATTGGTGCAGACTATTTCGGAGAGTTGAAGTGATTTTGGCTAATATTGCCGTACATTCCCCGCATAACCCATACAGTTGCTGCATAAGGGTGCATTGCATTATATTGGTGCGCCAAGTGAAAAGTCTTTTCATAACGATAGCGATCCCATGCGGTCGCTCACCCTTAGCGCCACCGACAGGACACCCCCATGCCCTACGTGCACGACACCCTGGAACGCCTCAAGCGCACCAGTCCCGCCCAGACCGAGTTCTACCAGGCCGCCGAAGAGGTCCTCGATAGCCTGCGCCCCCTGCTCGACAAGGACCCCCACTACCATGATCACAGCATCATCGAGCGTATCGTCGAGCCCGAGCGCCAGATCATGTTCCGGGTCTGCTGGCAGGACGACAACGGCAAGGTGCGCGTGAACAAGGGCTACCGTGTCCAGTTCAACTCGGCACTCGGCCCCTACAAGGGCGGCCTGCGTTTTCACCCCAGCGTCAACGCCGGCATCATCAAGTTCCTGGGCTTCGAGCAGATCTTCAAGAATGCCCTGACTGGCCTGCCCATCGGCGGCGGCAAGGGCGGCTCCGATTTCGACCCCAAGGGCAAGTCGGACCGTGAGATCATGCGCTTCTGCCAGGCCTTTATGAACGAACTCTATCGCCATATCGGCCCCACCACCGATGTGCCGGCCGGAGATATCGGCGTCGGCGGCCGCGAGATCGGTTACCTGTTCGGCCAGTACAAGCGCCTGACCGGCCGCTACGAAGGCGTGTTGACCGGCAAGGGCCTCAACTGGGGTGGCTCCCTGGGCCGCAAGGAAGCGACCGGCTATGGCGCGGTCTATTTCGCCCAGAACATGCTGGCCGCCCGCGGCGACACCCTCGACGGCAAGTCCTGCCTGGTCTCCGGCGCCGGCAACGTGGCCATCTACACCATCGAGAAGCTCTACCAGCTCGGCGCCCGTCCGGTGACCTGCTCCGACTCCCAGGGCAGCATCCATGACCCGAGTGGCATCCAGCTCGATACCCTCAAGTTGCTCAAGGAGGTCAAGCGCACCTCCCTGCGTGAATACGTGGAGCATCATCCGGATGCCACCTATATCGATGCCCAGGACTATCCGTCCGACGGCCATGCGGTATGGCGCATCCCGGGCGAGCTGGCTTTCCCCTCCGCCACCCAGAACGAAGTGACCGAAGCGGACGCCGAGGCGATGCTGGCCAATGGCGTGCGCGCCATCAGTGAAGGCTCCAATATGGCCTCCACCGCCGGCGCCGTGGATCGCTTCCTGGAGGCGCGCATCGACTATGGTCCCGGCAAGGCCGCCAATGCCGGCGGCGTGGCCACCAGTCAGTTGGAGATGGCCCAGAACAGCAGCATGCAACAGTGGAGCCTGGAGAAGGTGGACGAGAAGCTGCAGTCCATCATGGCCGATATCTACCAGCGCTGTGCCGACACCGCCAAGGAGTTCGGCCAGCCCCACAACCTGGTGTTGGGTGCGAACATTGCAGGTTTCCGCAAGGTCGCCGATGCCATGATCGAGCAGGGCGTGGGCTAATTCCCTCCTTGATGCGCTCGATCAGGGGAGGCTAGTTCATCGCCCCCAACGCAAGACGCCCGGCCAATGGCCGGGCGTCTTCGTATGCGCATCTGAGCTGTTACTGGTCCAGGAGGATGCCCTGCTCGCGCGCCATGGCCAGGGCCGCCTGGGGCCCGGTCCAGAGTGAAGGCAGCAGCACCAGGGAGACCGGGATCGCGGTGATCACGATAAACTGCTGCAGGGCGCCGATCTGGCCCGCCCCCATATAGAGCAGAATGGCCGCCATCAGCGCCATGGCGATACCCCAGAAGGCGCGAACCATCGGACTCGGTGCATCGTGGCCGGTAGCCACTACCGAGATCGAGTAACTCATGGAGTCCCCGGTGGTGGCCACGAAGATAGAGGTCAGCAGCAGGATCGCCAGAGCCATCCCGGCGCCTCCCGGCAAGGCCTGGGCCACGGTCAGGGTCGCCACGTCGAACTGAAAGTTATTCAGCGCCTCGGTAAGATCGATGGCGCCGCTCAGTTGATAGTGAATGCCCGAGCCCCCCAGCAGGGTGAACCATAGCGTAGTGGCGATGGGCGCCAACACGGCCACGGCCAGGATCATCTGGCGAATGGTGCGCCCCCGGGAGATCCGCGCCACGAAGATCGCCATCAGCGGTCCGTAGCCGATAAACCAGGCGAAGAAGAACACCGTCCACCACTGCATCCACCAGGCCGGCGCCGTCTCCGCGGTCATGGTGGCCATGGTAAAGAAGGAGGTGACATAGGCCCCCATGCTCTGGGTATAGGCATTGATCAGGAACAGTGTCGGCCCGAAAAAGAAGATCACCAGGGCGATGGCCAGGGCCAGGAGGACATTGAAGCGACTCAACAGCTGAATTCCCCGCTGGATGCCGCTCATCGCCGAGGCCACATAGACACTGGCCAGCACGGCGAGGATGATCAACTGGGTGCCATAGCCCTGGGAGATCCCCACCAACTCATGCAGACCGAAGCTGACCTGGGTGGCCAGGAAGCCGATCGGCCCCACGGTCCCCGCCACCACGGCGATCACGCAGCAGGCATCTACCACCCCTCCCAGGGGGCCGCGCATCAAGCGCTCGCCGAGGACCGGCACCAGAAGGGTGCGCGGCTGCAGGGGGAGCCCGCAAACGTAGTGGGCATGGGCCAGCACCACGGCGGTCAGGGAACCCAGTACCGCCCAGGCCAGGAAGCCCCAATGCATAAAGGATTGCGCCAGGGCACCACTCACCGCCTCGACGCTGCCCGCCTCGGTCTCGAAGGCCGGCGGCGTCACCACGAAGTGGTAGATAGGCTCACCGGCGGCGAAGAAGACCCCTCCCCCCGCCAGCAGGGTGCACATGATGATCGACAGCCACTTGAAGGTACTTATCTCCGGGCTGTCGAGATTTCCCACCCGGGCGCGTGCGGCCGGCGATAACGCCACCCCGACGGCCACGAAGAAGGTCACCAGCAGCAGCAACTGGAAATAAGAGCCCAGCACCTTCGCCGTCCAGGCGAAGCCGGCCGCGATGGCCCCGGCCACGCCCTCGATATCGTAGAGAGAAGCGGCCACGAAGAGCACGATAAAGCCGATACTCAGGCCAAGCACCAGGGGATCTCCCAGGGACTGGCGTGTGCCGGCGCCCTCGAGGGCGGGGGAAGCCTCGGATTGTGAACGGGACATGCCGTCAGTTATCTCCATCAGATTTCAGAAATCATAAAAAAACCCAGCCTCGTTAGAAGCTGGGTCGCCATTGCTCAATATTGGTTTGGGGGGGCCATACATGCCATAAAAAAACCCCAGCCTCTGTCGAAGCTGGGGTTTTCTCTGAATAAGTGCCTGACGATGACCTACTCTCGCATGGGGAGACCCCACACTACCATCGGCGCTGAGCGGTTTCACTGCTGAGTTCGGCATGGGATCAGGTGGTTCCCACTCGCTATGGTCGTCAGGCGTAAACGGTGGCCGGCTGCGTTTGTGTCGCAACCCGCCTATGAATCATGCTGTTGAGGATCGTCTCACGTATCCGGCGCGTACCATCGCGCAAACCCCTTGGGGTTATATGGTCAAGCCTCACGGGCCATTAGTATCGGTTAGCTCAACGCCTCGCAGCGCTTCCACACCCGACCTATCAACCAGCTAGTCTTGCTGGACCCTTTAGGAGGCGCAAGGCCTCAGGGAAGTCTCATCTTGAAGGGGGCTTCCCGCTTAGATGCTTTCAGCGGTTATCCTGTCCGCACATAGCTACCCGGCAATGCCACTGGCGTGACAACCGGAACACCAGAGGTGCGTCCACTCCGGTCCTCTCGTACTAGGAGCAGCTCTTCTCAAACTTCCGACGCCCACGGCAGATAGGGACCGAACTGTCTCACGACGTTCTAAACCCAGCTCGCGTACCACTTTAAATGGCGAACAGCCATACCCTTGGGACCGACTTCAGCCCCAGGATGTGATGAGCCGACATCGAGGTGCCAAACACCGCCGTCGATGTGAACTCTTGGGCGGTATCAGCCTGTTATCCCCGGAGTACCTTTTATCCGTTGAGCGATGGCCCTTCCATACAGAACCACCGGATCACTAGAACCTACTTTCGTACCTGCTCGACGTGTCTGTCTCGCAGTCAAGCACCCTTATGCTCTTGCACTCAATGCACGATTTCCGACCGTGCTGAGGGTACCTTCGTGCTCCTCCGTTACTCTTTGGGAGGAGACCGCCCCAGTCAAACTACCCACCACACACTGTCCTCGCCCCGGATGACGGGGCTGAGTTAGAACGCCAATGATGCCAGGCTGGTATTTCAAGGTTGGCTCCACCCGAACTGGCGTCCGGGTTTCCAAGCCTCCCAGCTATCCTACACAAGCAACATCAGCGTCCAGTGTGAAGCTATAGTAAAGGTTCACGGGGTCTTTCCGTCTAGCCGCGGGTACACAGCATCTTCACTGCGATTTCAATTTCACTGAGTCTCGGGTGGAGACAGTGTGGCCATCATTACGCCATTCGTGCAGGTCGGAACTTACCCGACAAGGAATTTCGCTACCTTAGGACCGTTATAGTTACGGCCGCCGTTTACCGGGGCTTCGATCAGGAGCTTCGGCCGGAGCCTAACACCATCAATTAACCTTCCGGCACCGGGCAGGCGTCACACCCTATACGTCCGCTTGCGCGTTTGCAGAGTGCTGTGTTTTTAATAAACAGTTGCAGCCACCTGGTATCTTCGACCGGTTCGTGCTTCCACCGTGGGGTGTTCACACTACGCCGGCGTGCCTTCTCCCGAAGTTACGGCACCATTTTGCCTAGTTCCTTCACCCGAGTTCTCTCAAGCGCCTTGGTATTCTCTACCTGACCACCTGTGTCGGTTTGGGGTACGGTCTCACAGAATCTGAAGCTTAGAGGCTTTTCCTGGAAGCGTGGCATCAATGACTTCCAGACCGTAGTCTGTTCGTCTCGTCTCTCGGCCTTGAGATCCCGGATTTGCCTAAGATCTCGGCCTACTGACTTTCACCAGGACAACCAACGCCTGGCTCACCTAGCCTTCTTCGTCCCCCCATCGCAATTCTGTGAGGTACGGGAATATTGACCCGTTTCCCATCGACTACGCCTTTCGGCCTCGCCTTAGGGGCCGACTCACTCTGCTCCGATTAGCGTCGAACAGAAACCCTTGGTCTTCCGGCGGGGGAGTTTTTCACTCCCCTTATCGTTACTCATGTCAGCATTCGCACTCGTGATACCTCCAGCGGGCTTCTCAACCCACCTTCATCGGCTTACACGACGCTCCTCTACCGCTCGTCATTCGACGAACCCGTAGCTTCGGCACCTGGTTTGAGCCCCGTTACATCTTCCGCGCAGGCCGACTCGACTAGTGAGCTATTACGCTTTCTTTAAAGGATGGCTGCTTCTAAGCCAACCTCCTAGCTGTCTAAGCCTTCCCACATCGTTTCCCACTTAACCAGGATTTTGGGGCCTTAGCTGACGGTCTGGGTTGTTTCCCTTTTCACGACGGACGTTAGCACCCGCCGTGTGTCTCCCACGCTGCACTCACCGGTATTCGGAGTTTGCCTCGGGTTGGTAAGCCGGGATGGCCCCCTAGCCGAAACAGTGCTCTACCCCCGGCGGTGATACGTGAGGCGCTACCTAAATAGCTTTCGAGGAGAACCAGCTATCTCCGGGCTTGATTAGCCTTTCACTCCGATCCACAAGTCATCCAAATCTTTTTCAACAGATCCTGGTTCGGTCCTCCAGTTGATGTTACTCAACCTTCAACCTGCTCATGGATAGATCGCCCGGTTTCGGGTCTATATCCAGCGACTGGTCGCCCAGTTAAGACTCGGTTTCCCTACGCCTCCCCTATACGGTTAAGCTCGCCACTGAATATAAGTCGCTGACCCATTATACAAAAGGTACGCGGTCACAGAACGAGTCTGCTCCCACTGCTTGTACGCATACGGTTTCAGGATCTATTTCACTCCCCTCTCCGGGGTTCTTTTCGCCTTTCCCTCACGGTACTGGTTCACTATCGGTCAGCCAGGAGTATTTAGCCTTGGAGGATGGTCCCCCCGTCTTCAGTCAAGGTTTCTCGTGCCCCGACCTACTCGATTTCACTGGATCAGGTTTTCGGCTACGGGACTATCACCCCCTATGGTCGAGCTTCCCAGCTCGTTCGCCTAACCAGTCACCAGCTTAAGGGCTGGTCCCCGTTCGCTCGCCGCTACTTGGGGAATCTCGGTTGATTTCTTTTCCTCGGGGTACTTAGATGTTTCAGTTCCCCCGGTTCGCCTCCTGCACCTATGGATTCAGTGCAGGATACTCATCTTATGATGAGTGGGTTTCCCCATTCGGAAATGTCCGGGTCACAGGTTGTTTGCCACCTCACCGAACCTTATCGCAGGCTACAACGTCCTTCATCGCCTCTGGCTGCCAAGGCATCCACCGTATGCGCTTAATCGCTTGACCATATAACCCGAAGGGGTCTGGTCGCGATTGGTACGATAATTGCCGGATACGCTTGAGACGTATCTTCAATTTGTCAGCATGATTCATATTTTTAAAGAGCACTTGCTCTGAAACAATCAGGCAATTCATGTGAGCACTTGCCGGCAGGCGGCAGTCGTCGTTTAAGGAGGTGATCCAGCCGCAGGTTCCCCTACGGCTACCTTGTTACGACTTCACCCCAGTCATGAACCACACCGTGGTGATCGCTCCCCCGAAGGTTAAGCTAACCACTTCTGGTGCAGTCCACTCCCATGGTGTGACGGGCGGTGTGTACAAGGCCCGGGAACGTATTCACCGTGACATTCTGATTCACGATTACTAGCGATTCCGACTTCACGGAGTCGAGTTGCAGACTCCGATCCGGACTGAGACCGGCTTTATGGGATTAGCTCCACCTCGCGGTATTGCAACCCTTTGTACCGACCATTGTAGCACGTGTGTAGCCCTACCCGTAAGGGCCATGATGACTTGACGTCGTCCCCACCTTCCTCCGGTTTGTCACCGGCAGTCTCCCTAGAGTTCCCGACCGAATCGCTGGCAAATAGGGACAAGGGTTGCGCTCGTTACGGGACTTAACCCAACATTTCACAACACGAGCTGACGACAGCCATGCAGCACCTGTCTGTGCGTTCCCGAAGGCACCAATCCATCTCTGGAAAGTTCGCACGATGTCAAGGGTAGGTAAGGTTCTTCGCGTTGCATCGAATTAAACCACATGCTCCACCGCTTGTGCGGGCCCCCGTCAATTCATTTGAGTTTTAACCTTGCGGCCGTACTCCCCAGGCGGTCGACTTATCGCGTTAACTGCGCCACAAAGTTCTCAAGGAACCCAACGGCTAGTCGACATCGTTTACGGCGTGGACTACCAGGGTATCTAATCCTGTTTGCTACCCACGCTTTCGCACCTCAGTGTCAGTGTCAGTCCAGAAGGCCGCCTTCGCCACTGGTATTCCTCCCGATCTCTACGCATTTCACCGCTACACCGGGAATTCTACCTTCCTCTCCTGCACTCTAGCCTGACAGTTCCGGATGCCGTTCCCAGGTTGAGCCCGGGGCTTTCACAACCGGCTTATCAAGCCACCTACGCGCGCTTTACGCCCAGTAATTCCGATTAACGCTCGCACCCTCCGTATTACCGCGGCTGCTGGCACGGAGTTAGCCGGTGCTTCTTCTGCGAGTGATGTCCTTCCTGAAGGGTATTAGCCCTCAGGCCTTCTTCCTCGCTGAAAGTGCTTTACAACCCGAAGGCCTTCTTCACACACGCGGCATGGCTGGATCAGGGTTTCCCCCATTGTCCAATATTCCCCACTGCTGCCTCCCGTAGGAGTCTGGGCCGTGTCTCAGTCCCAGTGTGGCTGATCATCCTCTCAGACCAGCTACGGATCGTCGCCTTGGTGAGCCGTTACCTCACCAACTAGCTAATCCGACATAGGCTCATCCGATAGCGCAAGGTCCGAAGATCCCCTGCTTTCTCCCGTAGGACGTATGCGGTATTAGCGTGAGTTTCCCCACGTTATCCCCCACTATCGGGCAGATTCCTATGCATTACTCACCCGTCCGCCGCTCGACGCCTGGAAGCAAGCTTCCATCGTTTCCGCTCGACTTGCATGTGTTAGGCCTGCCGCCAGCGTTCAATCTGAGCCATGATCAAACTCTTCAGTTTAAAATCATTGTGGTTCTTACTTGTCACCCGAAGGTAACAAAAGCGAACCAAACTTGGCTCAAGGTTCAAACGTTCTCAAAAAGACCCGAAGGTCTTTGACGAGTCGCTTGCCTTGATGATTTGGTGACTTCTCACCGCCTCACCGACAAGCGCCCACATGAATTACCTGATCGATTGTTAAAGAGCGGCTCCGGGCTCTCTAAAGAGCGGAGCGTCTCGCTTTGGTCGCTGTTGCGACGCCGCTGCGAGGAAGCGACATTCTACCGATTCGGCCGCTGCTGTCAAGCCCTGCTCGGCGACCCTGAGGCGTGCTGCGAGGCAGCGACCCGTGGTCATCCGAGCCGGCGACGGGCCGGTCGGTGTGGCGATGCATTCTACCGCATCCGGCCGCTCTGTCAATCGCGATTTTCGCGAGAGGGATTCGAAAACCCCAACAGAAACAAGCACTTTTGCCACTCATTGCCGCTGGCCACGATGTCCGTCGCCGGCAGCGGATGCGTACTTTACGGATTTCCCCGGGGCCCTGCAAGCCCCTATCCATAAAAATATAGAACAGGCTGGCGATATCGACCATGACGCACATCAAGATCCGTCATTAGATCATCCAGAGATCCATGAAATGGGGGACCGACATGGCCTCCAGTTGCTCCTGATCTCGACACAGGGCCATCAATTGCTCGCAGCGTCGGGGTGGAAAGCGCGTGGCCAGATGGTGCCGGAACTTGGCCTCCAGGGCCGGTACGCCTTCGGCTCGTCGCCTGCGGTGCCCGATGGGATATTCCACGGCCACCGGCTGGGTGGCGGAGCCATCGGCGAAGAACACCTGGACGGCATTGGCGATGGAGCGCTTGTCGGGATCCAGGTAGTCGCGGCTATAGCGAGGCTCCTCCACCACTTCCATCCGCTCGCGCAGCTCATCGATCAGCGGGTGGGCGGCATGGAAGGCATCCTCGTAATGCTCGGCACTGAGCTCGCCGAAAATCAGGGGGACCGCCACCATATACTGCAGGCAGTGATCCCGATCGGCGGGGTTGGCCAGCGCCCCGGACTTGGAGATGATGCGAATCGCCGACTCCTGGGTGGTGATGACGATGCGTTCGATCTCCTCGAAGCGACCCTTCACCTGGGGATGCAGGGCCACCGCCGCCTCGCAGGCGGTCTGGGCATGGAACTCCGCCGGGAAGCTGAGCTTGAAGAGGACCCGCTCCATCACATAGCTGCCGAACTCCCGGGGAAGGGAAAAGCGACGCGCGTCTTCGGGCTTGAGGGCCTGATCCCGGTTGGTCTTGCTGAACAGCACGTCGTAGAAGCCCCACTGGGGCGCGCTAAGCGCCCCCGGAATGCCCATCTCGCCGCGCCGGGCGATATCCGCCAGGCGCACGCCCCGCGAAGCGGCGTCTCCCGCCGCCCAGCTCTTGCGGGACCCGGCGTTGGGCGCATGCCGGTAGGTGCGCAGGCTCTGGCCATCCACCCAGGCGTGGGAGAGCGCCGCGAGCATCTGCTCGCGATCGGCCCCCATCAGCCTGGCGGCCACCGCCGTGGAGGCCACCTTGACCAGTACGACGTGGTCGAGGCCGACCCGGTTGAAGGCATTCTCCAGCGCCAGCACGCCCTGGACCTCGTGGGCGCGGATCATGGCATCGAGGACATCACGCATGACCAGCGGTGCCTCGCCCCGGACCAGTCGCCGCTGGGAGAGGTGATCCGCCACCGCCAGGATGGCCCCCAGGTTATCGGAGGGGTGCCCCCACTCCGCCGCCAACCAGGTGTCGTTGTAATCGAGCCAGCGCACCAGGCAGCCGATATCCCAGGCCGCCTTGACCGGGTCGAGACGCAGGCTGGTCCCCGGCACTCGCGCCCCCTGGGGCACCAGGGTGCCTTCCACCAGTGGCCCCAGGTGCTTGGTGCACTCCGGGAAACGCAGCGCCAGCAAGGCACACCCCAGGCTATCCATCAGGCACAGCCGCGCGGTCTCCCAGGCCGCCTCGCTGTCGATACGGTAATCCAGCACATAGTCGGCGATGCGCTGCAGCTCCGGGTCATAGTCCGGGCGTCGATTGGCCTCCACGGTGGTCGTCATGCTGCCCTCCTGGAATCCACGGGTTTGCCCTCACTATAGGAAACGCCCCGGCCATCGGCCGGGGCGTGAGGGAGGCACTGGCGAGGAGCGAGAAGGGTTAGAGGGTGTCCGCGGGCACGCGTACCCAGCCTTCCATCAGCACTCGGGCGCTGCGGCTCATCACCGCCTGATCGATGACCCAGCGCCCGTCTTCGAGGCTCGCCTCGGCCCCCACCCGCAGGGTACCGGAGGGGTGGCCGAAGGTGACGGCGTTGCGCTGGCCGCCGCCGGCGGCGCGGTTGACCAGGGTGCCCTCGATGGCCGCCGCCGAGGCGATGGCCACCGCCGCGGTACCCATCATGGCGTGGTGCAGCTTGCCCATGGAGAGCGCCCGCACCAGCAGGTCGATCTCCTCGGCCTTCACCGCCTTGCCGCTGGAGGCGGTGTAGCTCGCCGGGGGCGCCACGAAGGCCACCTTGGGGGTGTGCTGGCGATTGGCCGCCTCACTGAGGTCGGCGATCAGGCCCATCTTCAGGGCCCCATGGGCGCGGATCGTCTCGAAGCGCTCGAGCGCCTCGGCATCGCCATTGATCGCCTCCTGCAACTCGGTACCGGCATAACCGATATCGGCGGCATTGATAAAGATGGTCGGGATACCGGCATTGATCAGCGTCGCCTTGAGGACGCCCCCCTCCACCACCTCGGCCGGCACCTCCAGGTCGTCGACCAGGTTACCGGTAGGGAAGATGGCGCCCTCCCCGTCGGCCGGGTCCTTGAAGGCCACCGGCACCTCGGCGGCGGGAAAGGTCACGCCGTCCAGCGCGAAGTCGCCGCTCTCCTGCACCCGACCGTTGGTGATCGGCACCTGGCAGACGATGGTCTTGCCGATATTGGCCTGCCAGATGCGCACCTCCGCCACGCCGTTATCGGGAATACGTGCCGGGTCCACCAGGCCGTTGGCCACGGCGAAGGGGCCCACGGCGGCGGAGAGGTTGCCGCAGTTGCCGCTCCAGTCGACGAAGGCCTTGTCGATGGCCACCTGACCGAAGAGGTAGTCCACGTCGTGGTCGGGGCGCTCGCTTTTGGAGAGGATCACCGTCTTGCTGGTACTGGACGTCGCGCCACCCATGCCGTCGATCTGCTTCTGGTAGGGGTCGGGGCTGCCGATTACCCGCAGCAACAGGCGGTCGCGGGCCTCGCCGGGTACCCGGGCGGCTTCCGGCAGGTCATCGAGCCGGAAGAAGACGCCCTTGCTGGTCCCGCCGCGCAGATAGGTGGCGGGAATGCGGAGCTGTGCACCATGAGTCTGGGCTGCCTGGCTCATGCGCTCACCCCCTCACTCTCCACCCCTTCCAGGAAGTCCTTGGCGAAGCGCTGCAGCACGCCGCCGGCGGAGTAGACGGTGACCTCTTCCGCGGTATCCAGGCGGCAGATCACCGGCACCCGGTCGACCTCACCGGTCTTGCGATGGATCACCAGCTCGAGCCTGGCGCGGGGCGCAGGCGTCCCCTCCACGTCATAGGTCTCGGTACCGTCGAGCCGTAGGGTATGGCGGGTGGTGCCCTCCTCGAACTGCAGCGGCATCACGCCCATGCCGATCAGGTTGGTGCGGTGGATGCGCTCGAAGCCTTCGGCGACGATCGCCTCGACCCCGGCCAGGGCCACGCCCTTGGCCGCCCAGTCCCGGGACGAGCCCTGGCCGTAGTCGGCGCCGGCGATGACGATCAGCGGCTGCTTGCGGTTCATGTAGGTCTCGATCGCCTCCCACATGCGCATCACCTCGCCTTCCGGCTCGATGCGCGCCAGCGACCCCTGGATCACCTCGCCGGCCTCGTCGCGGACCATCTCGTTGAACAGCTTGGGGTTGGCCAGGGTCGCCCGCTGGGCGGTGAGGTGATCGCCCCGGTGGGTGGCATAGGAGTTGAAGTCCTCCTCCGGCAGGCCCATCTGGTGCAGGTACTCCCCCGCCGCGCTGTCCCTCATGATGGCATTCGACGGCGACAGGTGGTCGGTGGTGATGTTGTCCGGGAGGATCGCCAGGGGCCGCATGCCCTTGAGCCCGCGCACCGCCGCCATGGTGCCTTCCCAGTAGGGCGGACGACGGATATAGGTGCTCTGCGGACGCCAGTCATAGAGCGGGCTCTCGGCCGCGTCCACCGCCCCCAGGTCGAACATCGGGATATAGACCCGCTGGAACTGCTCCGGCTTGACGAACTCATTGACGATGGCGTCGATCTCCTCGTCGGAGGGCCAGAGCTCCTTGAGGGTCACCGGGTTGCCGTCGGGGTCATGGCCCAGCACGTCCTGCTCGATATCGAAGCGCACGGTGCCGGCGATGGCATAGGCCACCACCAGCGGCGGTGAGGCCAGGAAGGCCTGCTTGGCGTAGGGATGGATGCGGCCATCGAAGTTACGGTTACCGGAGAGCACCGCGGTGGCGTAGAGGTCGCGGTCGATGATCTCCTGCTGGATCGCCGGATCGAGCGCCCCGGACATGCCGTTACAGGTGGTGCAGGCGTAGGCGACGATACCGAAGCCGAGCTTCTCCAGCTCGGGCAGCAGGCCCGCTTCTTCCAGGTAGAGACGCGCGACCTTCGACCCCGGAGCGAAGGAGGATTTCACCCAGGGCTTGCGGGTGAGGCCCAATTCGTTGGCCTTCTTGGCCAACAGGCCCGCGGCCACCACGTTGCGTGGGTTGGAGGTGTTGGTGCAGCTGGTGATGGCGGCGATGATTACCGCGCCATCGGGCATCCTGCCCTCCCGCTCCTCGGCCAGCGCGCGGTCCAGGTCCACGGCGATACCGCGCTCGACCAGGGCGCTGGTGGGCAGGCGGCGATGGGGGTTGGAGGGGCCGGCCAGGTTGCGCTCGACGCTGGACAGATCGAAGGTCAGCACCCGCTCGTACTGGGCCTCGCTCAGGCTGTCGGCCCACAGGCCGGCCTGTTTGGCGTAGGTCTCGACCAGCGCGACCTGCTCCGGCTCGCGGCCGGTGAGCGTCAGGTAGTCGAGGGTCTGGTCATCGATATAGAACATCGCCGCGGAGGCGCCATACTCCGGGGTCATATTGGAGATGGTGGCGCGGTCGCCGATGGTCAGGCTCCGGGCCCCCTCGCCGAAGAACTCCAGGTAGGCCCCGACCACCCGCTCCTGGCGCAGGAACTCGGTGATCGCCAGGACGATATCGGTGGCGGTGATGCCCGGTTGACGCTGGCCGGTCAGTTCCACGCCGACGATATCCGGCAGGCGCATCATGGAGGGACGGCCCAGCATCACGGTCTCGGCCTCGAGGCCGCCGACGCCGATGGCGATCACCCCCAGGCAATCGATATGCGGGGTGTGGCTATCGGTACCCACGCAGGTGTCCGGGTAGGCCACGCGCTTGCCAGTCTCATCGGGGCGCGCCTGCACCACCGGCGACATCTTCTCCAGGTTGATCTGGTGCATGATGCCGTTGCCGGCGGGAATCACGTCGACGTTCTCGAAGGCGGTCTTGGTCCACTCGATAAAGTGGAAGCGATCCTCGTTGCGGCGATCCTCGATGGCGCGGTTCTTGTCGAAGGCGTCCGGCTCGAAGCCGGCGTGCTCCACGGCGAGCGAGTGGTCGACGATCAGCTGGGTCGGCACCACCGGGTTGACCTTGGCCGGGTCGCCGCCCTGCTCGGCGATGGCGTCGCGCAGGCCGGCCAGATCGACCAGCGCCGTCTGGCCGAGGATGTCATGGCACACCACCCGCGCCGGATACCAGGGGAAGTCCAGGTCGCGGCGGCGCTCGATCAACTGCTTGAGGGACTCGGTGAGTTCCTCGGGGGCGCAGCGACGCACCAGCTGTTCGGCCAGCACCCGGGACGTGTAGGGAAGGGTGTCATAGGCGCCGGGGCGAATCGCCTCGACGGCGGCGCGCGCGTCGAAGTAGTCCAGCTCGGTGCCGGGAAGCGGCTTGCGGTATTCGGTATTCATGGTCAGGCATCCTGGGGCGTCAGAAGCGTAGGGCGGCAGGGGACGGCGGGAGGGAGAGGTGGCCCGGGTGGCACCGATACGCTCGGCATCACACCCGGGCCCGACGCTGAATCAGTCGCGCTCCTCCAGCGGCACCCACTCGCTCTTCTCGGGCCCGACGTAGTCGGCGCTGGGACGAATGATGCGGTTGTTGGCGCGCTGCTCGAAGACATGGGCGCACCAGCCGGTGACCCGCGAGCAGACGAAGATCGGCGTGAACAGCTTGGTGGGGATGTCCATGAAGTGGTAGGCGCTGGCGTGGAAGAAGTCGGCATTGCAGAACAGCTTCTTCTCGCGCCACATCACCGCCTCGACCCGCTCGGAGACCGGGTAGAGCACGCTGTCGCCCACGTCATCGGCGAGCTTTTTCGACCACTGCTTGATGATGGCGTTGCGCGGGTCGGACTCGCGATAGATGGCGTGCCCGAAGCCCATGATCTTCTCCTTTCGCTCGAGCATGCCGAGGATCTCGCGCTCGGCCTCGTCGGGCGAGGTCCAGTGCTCGATCATCGCCATGGCCGCCTCGTTGGCGCCGCCATGCAGCGGGCCGCGCAGCGAGCCGATGGCCCCGGTGACGCAGGAGTGCAAGTCGGAGAGGGTCGAGGCACAGACCCGGGCGGTAAAGGTCGAGGCGTTGAACTCGTGCTCGGCGTAGAGGATCAGCGAGACGTTCATCACCCGGGCGTGGAGCTCCGAGGGCGCCTCGTCGCGCAGCAGGTGCAGGAAGTGCGCACCCACCGAGTCGTCGTCGGTCTCGGTGTCGATGCGCACGCCGTCATGGCTGAAGCGGTACCAGTAGCAGATGATCGAGGGCAGCACCGCCAGCAGGCGGTCGGAGACGTCCTGCTGCTGATCGAAGCTCTCCTCGGTCTCCAGGTTGCCGAGCATGGAGGCGCCGGTGCGCATCACGTCCATGGGGTGGGCGCTGGCCGGGATCTGTTCCAGCACGGCCTTGAGTGCCGGCGGCAGGCCGCGCAGCCCCTTGAGCTTGGCGAGATAGGCGTCGAGCTCGGCCCGGTTGGGCAGCTTGCCCTTGAGCAGCAGGTAGGCGACCTCCTCGAACTTGGCCTTCTCGGCCAGCTCGTGGATATCGTAGCCGCGATAGGTGAGGCCGGCGCCGCTCTGGCCGACCGTACAGAGCGCGGTGGAACCGGCGCTCTGGCCACGCAGGCCGGTGCTGACGGGTTGATCTGTCATCGTCTCTCTCCTTAACTGGCGTGTGGCATGTTCTTGTGATGGCCGGACGCCTCAGGCGTCACCGCCCTTCTCGGCGAAGAGGGCGTCCAGCTTCTGTTCGAAGGCGTGGTAGTTGAGGAAGTCGTAGAGCTCGTCGCGGGTCTGCATCAACTCCACCACCTCGCGCTGGTGGCCGGTATCGAGGATGCTCTGGTAGACCTTCAGCGCCGCGGCGTTCATGGCGCGGAAGGCGGACAGCGGGTAGAGCACCATCCGGCAGCCCACCTCGGCCAGTTCCTGCTGGCTGAACAGCGGCGTGGCGCCGAACTCGGTGATATTGGCGAGTATTGGCGCGTCGACCCGCTCGCAGAAGGCCCGGTAGTCGTCCAGGGTGTGCACCGCCTCGGCGAAGATGGCGTCGGCGCCCGCCTCGATGCAGGCCTGGGAGCGCTCGATGGCGGCGTCCAGGCCGTCCTTCTGGAAGGCGTCGGTGCGGGCGATCAGGTAAAAGTCCGGGTCGAGGCGCGCATCGGCGGCGGCCTTGACCCGGTCGACCATCTCGGCCTGAGAGACGATGGCCTTGTTGGGGCGGTGACCGCAGCGCTTCTGGGCCACCTGATCCTCCAGGTGCACGGCGGCCACGCCGGCACGCTGCATCTCCTTGACGGTGCGGGCGATATTGAAGGCGCCGCCCCAGCCGGTATCGATATCCACCAGCAGCGGCAGCTCGGTGGCGCCGCAGATACGGTGGGCGTCCTCCACCACGTCGTTCATGGTGGTCATGCCCAGGTCCGGCAGGCCGAAGGAGGCATTGGCCACCCCGCCCCCGGAGAGGTAGATGGCCTGGTGACCGACCCGCTCGGCCATCATGGCGGTGTAGGCATTGATGGTGCCGACGATGGGCAGCGGGCGGTTGGCCTCGAGGGCGGCACGGAAACGGGCGCCGGGGGTCGGTCGAGTCATGCTGGGTTCTCCTGGGTTATCGGGCCGCCGGCTCAGAGGCCTCGGCCTCCTCGGCCAGGGTGGCGGCATAGCGTTCGGCGACATTGGCCCGCGAGGCGCTGACGTGGCGGCGCATCAACAGCTCGGCGAGCTCCGCATCCCCGGCCTCGATGGCATCGACGATACGGTGGTGCTCGACGAAGGCGCGCTGGGGGCGCGACCCGCTGGCACTGAACTGGGTGCGATACAGACGCACCAGGTAATAGAGGTCATCGCACAGCAGCGTCATCAACATCTTGTTATGGCTGCCCAGGACGATCCGATAGTGAAAGTCGAGATCCCCTTCCCGCTGGTAGTAGGCCTCGCCCCGCTTCAGGTCGCCCTGACGCTCGTGCACCGCCAGCACCTCGCGCAGGCCGGCGATCTCCTCGGCGGTCATATGCTCGGCGGCGAGCCGGGCGGCCATGCTCTCCAGGGCCTCGCGCACATCGAACAGCTCGAGCAGCTCCTTCATGGAGAGCTTGACCACCCGGGCCCCCACATGGGGCACCCGCTCGATCAGCCGGTGGACTTCCAGGCGGCGCATGGCCTCGCGCAGCGGACCACGGGAGATGCCGTAGGTCTTGGAGAGGCCCGGCTCGGTGATCTTGCTGCCCGGCGCCAGCTCACCGCGGACGATGGCCTCCTGGAGCTGCTGGAAGACCCGTTCGGCGAGGGTGCGAACCTCGGGGGCGGTGCTTTCGGGTATCGGAGTCGTCATGATTAATTGTCGACAATCAAGAGGTGAAAGAACTGTAGCCAGCGATTCCCCGGCGGTCAACCACGGGAACCCGGTGAAGTTATACACCTTTTGTTGTAGACACGCAGCGGCGGATTGTCACGAGTGTCGACAATTCACTGTCCCAACCCCGTCCCCAGCGGTCCCGTTGAGGCTGCGTCCCCTAGGGCAGCGCAGGGGAGTGCGACAAACGCATGACAGGTCCCTAGAATGGGGCGCTTGTTGAGGAAAAGCGCCGCGCATGAGACCACGACTGCAACTCCATTCCCTGCCCTACCGGCCCGATCCACTGGGCTACTTCGCCGCCCTGCGACGCCGCCCCGGCGCCGTGCTGCTGGACAGTGGCCGCCCCGCCGCCCCCGGTGGGCGCTACGACATTCTCTCCAGCGACCCCCTGGCCACCCTGACGGTGGCCCCCGGCGGCAAGCTGCAGTGCGACGCCGACCTGGCGCTGCCCGATTCGCCCTTCGCCGCCCAGCAGGCGCTGCTGGCGCACCTGGATGTCGAGGCCCCGGAGAGCGACCTGCCCTTCCTGGGCGGGCTGATCGGCTACTGGAGCTATGACCTGGGGCGTTGCCTGGAGCGCCAGGGCGAGGCGGCCCGGGACGCGGTGAGCCTGCCCTGGAGCCGGGTGGGTCTCTATGACTGGGCGCTGATCCTCGACCACGAGGCCGAGACCTGCACCCTGGTGGCCAGCGCGGCGCGCCGCGCCCAGGTGCTCGGCTGGCTGGCGGCCCCGGCCCCGGAATCCGCGCCCTTCCGTATCAGCGCCCCCTTCGAGGCCGAGCTGGATCGTGACGGCTATGGCGAGCGCTTCCGCGCCGTCCAGGAGTACATCCACGCCGGCGACTGCTACCAGATCAACCTGGCCCAGCGCTTCAGCGCCCCCTACGAGGGCGACCTCTGGGGTGCCTACCGGCGTCTGCGCCAGGCCACCCCGACGCCCTTCTCCGGCTATCTGGCCTGGGACGGCGCGGAAGGCCCCCAGGGCGTGCTGTCGCTGTCGCCGGAGCGCTTTATCCAGGCCGAGCATGGCCGGGTGGAGACCCGCCCCATCAAGGGCACCCGCCCGCGGGGCGACAATGCCGAGGCGGACGCCGCCCTGGCCGAGGACCTCCAGCAGAGCGACAAGGATCGTGCCGAGAACGTGATGATCGTCGACCTGCTGCGCAACGACCTGGGCCGGGTATGCCGCCCGGGGAGCGTACGGGTGCCCCAGCTCTGCGGCCTGGAGAGCTATGCCAATGTGCATCACCTGGTCAGCGTGGTGACCGGCGAGCTGGCCGAAGGCGCCTCGCCCCTGGACCTGCTGGCCGCCGCCTTCCCCGGCGGCTCCATCACCGGCGCCCCCAAGGTACGCGCCATGCAGATCATCGACGAGCTGGAACCCAGCCGCCGCAGCCTCTACTGCGGCAGCCTCGGCTATGTGGACCAACGCGGCCATATGGACACCTCCATCGCCATTCGCACGGCGGTGGCAGACCGGGACCGGCTGCACCTGTGGGGCGGCGGCGGCCTGGTGGCCGACTCCGACGAGGAAGCGGAGTATCGGGAGACCCTGGACAAGATCCGGCATCTGATGCAAGCCCTCGAGGCCTGAATACCGAATGGCGGCGGAGGCACCCAGCAAAGTGGTTATAAGAATGTGTCTCAACAAGCCATTTAGGGCATAAGCAACGAACCAATCAATATTGGGTCTCGCCCGGAGGGGTTTGCTAGGGTACGGCCATCGCCCACAACGGAGGCCGGGATGTCATCCTTCAATCCCTCCCAGTTCGTCCTGGAGCATGACCAGGACACCCCCAAGGAAATTCTCAAGGCCGCCTATGCGGCCTTCGGTGAGCTGACGATCTCCTTCTCCGGCGCCGAGGACGTGGTGCTGATCGACCTGGCCCTCAAGGTGGCCCCCAAGGAGAAGGTCAAGGTCTTCTCCCTGGACACCGGGCGCCTGCACGCCGAGACCTACGCCTTTATCGAGCGGGTCCGCGAGCACTACGGTATCGAGATCGACGTGCGCTTCCCCGATGCCGAGGCGATCCAGGCCCTGGTCCAGGAGAAGGGCCTGTTCAGCTTCTACCGCGACGGCCACCAGGAGTGCTGCGGCATCCGCAAGGTGGCGCCGCTGCGCGCCCGTCTCAAGGGCCTGCCCATCTGGGTCACCGGCCAGCGCCGCGACCAGAGCCCGGGCACCCGCAACAGCGTGCAGATCGCCGAGTGGGACAGCGCCTTCGGCAGCGACGAGGCGCCGCTGGCCAAGTTCAACCCCCTGGCGCACTGGAGCAGCGAGGAGGTGTGGACCTATATCCGCATGTTCGACGTGCCCTACAACCCGCTCCACGAGCGTGGCTTCGTCAGCATCGGCTGCGAGCCCTGCACCCGCCCCACCCTGCCCCATCAGCACGAGCGGGAAGGCCGCTGGTGGTGGGAAGACCAGGGCGGCAAGGAGTGCGGCCTGCATAGCGGCAACCTTAGCCGCTGAACCAGCCCCCCGAAACGCCGAAGGCGCCGCGATTGCGGCGCCTTCGGCGTTTCGGGGAGAGGCTAGCGGAGAAGAGGCCAGGCCTAGCGCATGGGCAGCTCGATCCCCTCGAACAGCACCTGCTCATGGCGCGGCCCGGCGGCCAGGGCGGCATCCACCAGGTCACGCTCGAGGTGCTCGGCGAAGCCCTGCACGAAGTCGTACATATAGCCGCGCATAAAGGTGCCGCGACGAATGCCGATCTTGGTGGTCGAACTCTCGAACAGATGGCCCGCCTCCAGGGCCACCAGGTCGCTGTCGGCCTCCGGGTCCACCGCCATATGGGCGACGATCCCCACCCCCAGGCCCAGGCGCACATAGGTCTTGATCACGTCGGCATCCGCGGCGGTCAGCACCACGTTGGGGGTCAGCCCCTCGGCGCGGAAGGCATCGTCGAGCTGGGAGCGGCCGGTGAAGCCGAACACATAGGTCACCAGGGGGTGTTCGGCCAGGCGCTCCAGGGTCAGCTCGCCCTGGGCCAGGGGATGGTCCTGGGGCACCAGCACGCAGCGGTTCCAGCGGTAGCAGGGCAACAGCACCAGGTCGTTGAACAGTTCCAGGGACTCGGTACAGATGGCGAAGTCCGCCTGCCCCTCGCTGACCATCTGGGCGATCTGCTTGGGGGTGCCCTGCTGCATATGCAGGGCCACCTCGGGGTACTTGCGGGTGAAGTCGCGGATCACCGGCGGCAGCGCATAGCGGGCCTGAGTATGGGTGGTGGCGATGGCCAGGTTGCCACGCCGCTCGTCGCTGTGCTCCTGGGCCACCTGCTTGATGTTGTCGGTGGTGCGCAGCACCTGGCCGGCCAGCTCGATGATCGCCTCGCCCGCCGGAGTCACCCGGGTCAGGTGCTTGCCGCTACGGGCGAAGATCTCCACCCCCAGCTCGTCCTCCAGCAGGCGAATCTGCTTGGAGATGCCGGGCTGCGAGGTGAAGAGGCTCTGGGCCGTGGCCGACACATTGAGGTTGTGGCGATTGACTTCCCAGATATAGCGCAGCTGTTGTAGCTTCATGCGAGATTCCCACTCCTGGTGACTCCTCGGCCGCGACGCTCGTAATACGCAATGGAAATAACGGCCTAGCCTGGTGATTACTTTATAGCATATAAATAGGCCCGCGTGATCCCTTGCCGATCCGCGAAAATAGTAGCTGGCTATCGACTCCTTCGGTCGCTTATATTTGCCAGCGGTCGGGTCGGCGGATACCATCGTGCGACTATGCTGGTACAAGCCCGCTCGACACAGCGCCAAGCAACTGGAGATTCACATGGCTAACAACATCGATGTCACCAACGCCAACTTTGAGCAGGAGGTCCTCAAGGCCGACAAGCCGGTTCTGCTCAAGTTCTGGGCGCCCTGGTGCGGGCCCTGCAAGATGATGGCCCCGGTGGTTGATGAAGTCGCCGAAGAGCGCACCGACAACCTCAAGGTCGTCAGCGTCAATGTCGACGACGCCCCCGAAATCGCCGCGGAACACGGCGTGCGCGGTGTCCCCACCGTGATGCTGTTCAAGTCTGGAGCCAAGGTCGCCTCCCTGGTGGGCGCCCAGTCCAAGTCCCAGCTTGCGCAGTTTATCGAGCAGAACGCTTAAGGCCGCTATCCCCGATAGCCCCTTCAAGCACCACGCCCCGGCTCCGGCCGGGGCGTTGTCGTTTCTAGTCCTCCTGTTCATGACGCGCCGGTGGCGTCCCCGGCCCCAGCAGCCGCGCGATCCAGCGGGTGTCCGGGTGACTCTCCAGGGCGATCTTCAGGGTCATGGTCAGCAGCACCGAGAGCAACAACCCCACGGTGCCGAGGATCCAGCCCCACACCACCAGCGACAGGAAGGTCACGAAGGTGGAGAGCCCCAGGGCCCGGCCCATCACCCGCGGCTCCACCAGGTTGCCCATCACCACATTGATCACCAGGTAACCGCCGGTCAGCAATAGCGCCGCGAACAGCCCCCCATCGCTCTGCAACAGCAGCAACAGCACCGGGGGAATCGCCGCCAGCACCGAGCCGATATTGGGGATGAAGTTGAGCCCGAAGGCCAGGGCCCCCCACAGCAGCGGAAAGCCCACCCCCATCAGCAGGCACAGCAGCCAGGCCAGTACCCCGGTGATCAGGCTGATCAGGGTCTTTACCGCCAGGTAGCGCTTGAGGGTCAGGCTGAACTCGCCGATGCGTCGCAGGCTGGGTGCCGGGTTGCGCAGCGCCTGGGAAAACTTGTCGCGCACATTGAGCGCCTCGAAGAGCATAAAGACCACCAGCAACGCCACCACCAGGCTCTGCATCAGCAGGTTGCCCAGCTCGCCCAGGAAACCAGGCAGCAGGTGGGTGGCCTGGGCGGGGTCGAGCCACTGGCTCATCTGCTCGGGGCGAATCGAGATGCCCCGTTCCGCCACCCAGGTGAGCAGCTGCAGATAGGCACCACGGAACTGCTGCTCCAGTTCCGGCAGGGCCGCCACGAAGGTACTCAGGCTGCTGACCAGCAGCAGCCCCAGCAACCCCAGGAAGGCACCGATCACCCCCAGTACCAGGAAGGCCGCCAGGCGCAGGCTCACCCCATAGCGATTCAGCCACTGCACCGGCGCCGTACACACCACGGCGATAAACAGCGCCAGCAGCAGGGGTACCAGCAGGTCCGCCCCGGCCTTCATGCCGGCGATGATCACCACCAGGGCCGCCAGCCCCAGCACCAGGTTCAGGGGTAGCATCCCCGTGGGTTCATCCGTGTCGTGAGGCATCGGCGCTCCTTTCTCGTGGCAGGGCTATCAGGGTACGACGAGGGTAAATCGGTAAATGAGCAACTACCATGCAAGCATGGCACGGGCGGGAACGCCTGACGCCTTTCAGGCTCGAAGCCATACCGCACAGTCGGTTACCCCTATCCTAGCGCGCATGGAGGCCTTTGATGACCCGTCGCACCCTCACTACCCCCTGGATTGGCCTCGGCCTGCTGGTCGGCGCCCTGCTCGCCACCCCGGCCCTGGCCCAGGACAGTCCCGACCGTCAACTGAATGTGCAGGCCCAGGCGACCCTCGAGGTGGTACCCGACAAGGCCACCCTGAGCGCCCGCCTCTGGGAGCGCACCCCGCTGCTCGCGGTGGACGCCACCCCGGATCCCGCGGCCCTGGGCGAGGCCCGCGCCCGGCTGGAGGAACGCACCGGCGAGCTGATCCGCACCCTGGAGGCCGCCGGCCTGGATGGTGAAATGATCAATGCCGGCTCCCTACAGGTGCGCCCCGATCAGGTCCATTCCCAGCACGACGGCGAGCGGGAGGTGCGGGTCCGTACCCAGCTCGAGCGCCCCATCCAGCTTAGCCTGAGCGACCTGGAGCAGGTACCGACAATCCTCGACGCCTTGACCGAGGCCGGCGTGGACGCCCTGGACGGCATCCAGTACGACCTGGTGGACCGCGATGCCGCCACCGACCGCGCCCTGGCCCAAGCCCTGGAGCGCGCCCGCCACAAGGCCGAGCTGATGGCCGAGACCCTGGGCGTGGAGCTCGGCGGCGTGCTGCGGGTGCAGGAGACCCAGGCACCGGTCTTTATGCCGCGCATGATGAGCGCCCGCGCCGATATGGCCGAGAGCGGCGGTGCCCCCGCCGAGTATCGCCCCGGGCGCATCGCCATCGATGCCGGCGTCGATGTCAGTTGGGAGATCGAACCGTAAGCTGGAAGCCGAATAGCAGCCAAACAGGAATCGCCCCCATGGCAAGGCCATGGGGGCGATGTTTCTTCCAGCTTAAGGCTTCCAGCTCCGGGCGAAGCCCGGTTTAGCCGTTAATCACCTCGACCCCGCCCATATAGCCGCGCAGGGCCTCGGGCACGGTGATGGAGCCATCGGCGTTCTGGTAGTTCTCCAGCACCGCCAGCAGGCAGCGACCCACCGCCAGGCCGGAGCCATTCAGGGTATGCAACAGCTGCGGCTTCTTCTGCTCCGGGTGACGGAAGCGGGCCTGCATGCGCCGGGCCTGGAAGTCCTCGCAGTTGGAGATCGAGGAGATCTCCCGGTAGGTATCCTGGCTGGGCAGCCAGACCTCCAGGTCATAGGTCTTGGCGGCGCCGAAGCCCATATCGCCGGTACACAGGGTCACCACCCGGTAGGGCAGCTCGAGCGCCTGGAGGATCGCCTCGGCGTGGCCGCGCATCTCCTCCAGCACCTCGTAGCTGGTCTCCGGCGCCACCAGCTGCACCATCTCGACCTTGTCGAACTGGTGCTGGCGGATCATGCCGCGGGTATCACGGCCGTGGGAGCCCGCCTCGCTGCGGAAGCAGGGGGTATGGGCGGTGAGCTTCAGCGGCAGCGCCTTGAAGTCGAGGATCTCGTCCCGGGCGAAGTTGGTCAGCGGCACCTCGGCGGTGGGGATCAGGTGGTAGCTCCGCTCGTCGTCCAGGCGGAAGAGGTCCTCGCCGAACTTGGGCAGCTGGCCGGTGCCATACAGCGAGGCCTCGTTGACCATATAGGGCACATAGCACTCTTCGTAGCCATGTTCCTGGGTCTGCTTGTCGAGCATGAATTGCGTCAGGGCGCGGTGCAGGCGGGCGATGGGCCCGCGCATCACGGCGAAACGCGCGCCGGTCAGCTTGGCGGCCAGCTCGAAATCCAGGTAGCCTAGCTTGGCACCCAGGTCGACATGGTCCTTGACCTCGAAATCGAACTCCCGCGGCGTGCCCCAGCGGTGCAGCTCCACGTTGTCGTCCTCGTCGTCGCCCTGGGGCACGCTCTCATGGGGCAGGTTGGGAATGCCGCTGACCAGGGCGTCCCACTCCACCTGCGCCTCGGCCAGCCTGGCCTTGGCGGCGTCGAGGCGCTCGCCCAGGTCGGAGACCTCGGCCAGCAGCGGGGCGATATCCTCGCCCTGGGCCTTGGCCTTGCCGATGGACTTGGAGCGGGTATTGCGCTCGTTCTGCAGCCGCTCGGTCTCGGTCTGCAGCTCACGACGCCGGGACTCCAGCGCCTCGAGTCGCTCGGTATCGAGGGTAAAGCCCCGCTTGGCCAGTCGTTGGGCGACCTCGGTCAGGTCGCCACGCAGCAGTTTCGGATCGAGCATGGAATCCAGTCCGTCACGTTAGGGAATAAGCAGTCGAAATCAGCCGCCTATTGTAGGCAAAAGGCCGCCCCGGCACCACGCCCTAACCCCAGCACAGCCCCCGCCCGGCGCCCTGCCCCATTTCGCAGGCCATCCGACCCCGCCACGGCCTGGCGCGGCGGGTGCGCCGGGTGTCGCTCTCGGGTAAAGTAGGGAAACGATTCCAAACCGCCCGGCCTGCTCCCCAGGCGACGCGCGGCGACCTACGGCCTGATGACGACCCCATGATCGCGAGACTGGATACCGAGCGCCTCGACGCTCACTACCTGCGTTTCCTCGAGGCCCTCAAGGCCTCCGGCTTCGAGGGCGAGATCGCCCCGGACTTCGCCAACCGCACGGTGCTGGCCACCGACAACTCCATCTACCAGCGCCTGCCCCAGGCGGTGATCTACCCCAGGGGCGCGGCGGACCTGGAGCGGATCGCCCGCCTGGCCGGCGAGGCGGCCCACCGCCAGGTGGTGCTCACCCCCCGCGGCGGCGGCACCGGCACCAATGGCCAGTCGCTCACCGACGGCCTGGTGGTGGATGTCTCCAAGCATATGAACCGGATCCTCGAGATCGACGTGGAGAACCGCCGAGTGAGGGTCCAGGCCGGAGTGGTCAAGGATCAGCTCAACGCCGCCCTCAAGCCTCATGGCCTGTTCTTCGCCCCGGAACTCTCCACCTCCAACCGGGCGACCATCGGCGGCATGATCTCCACCGACGCCAGTGGCCAGGGCAGCTGCGAGTACGGCAAGACCCGCGACCATGTGCTGGAGCTCGACAGCATACTGCTGGGCGGCGAGCGCCTGCACGCTCGCCCCATCGACGAGGCGGAACTTACGACCCTGTGCGAGCGGGACGACGCCACCGGCCGCGCCTACCGCACCGCCCGGGAGATCATCGACACCCAGGGAGAGCTGATTCAGGCCAAGTTCCCGCCGCTCAACCGCTGCCTGACCGGCTATGACCTGGCCCACCTGCGCGAGGCCGATGGCCGGCTCAACCTCAATAGCCTGCTGTGCGGCTCCGAGGGGTCGCTGGGCTTTCTCAACGAGGCGGTGCTCAATGTGCTGCCGATCCCCAAGCACTCGACCCTGGTCAATGTGCGCTACGCCGGTTTCATGGACGCCCTGCGCGACGCCAAAGCGCTGATGGCTAGTTCCGCCAGGCCCACCTCCATCGAGACGGTGGACGACAAGGTGCTGACGCTGGCCATGGAGGACTTCGTCTGGGATAGCGTGGCGGAGTTCTTCCCCGGCGGCGGCGAGACGGCGCCCGAGCCCGAGACGGATGCCGAGGTGGCGGTGTCGACACGCCCCGCGGCCACCGCCGCCCCGGCCATTCGCGGCATCAACCTGGTGGAGTTCAACGACGACGACCCGGCGCGCCTGGCCGAACGGGTCGCGGCCTTCTGTCGTCACCTGGAGGCCGATGCCAGCGTCCAGCGCTTGGGCTACACCCTGGCCGAGGGCCGCGCCGCCATCCAGCGGGTCTATGGCATGCGCAAGCGCGCCGTGGGCCTGCTGGGCAATGCCAAGGTCGATGCCAAGGGCGAGAAGCGCCCCATCCCCTTCGTCGAGGACACCGCGGTACCGCCGGAGCACCTGGCCGACTTTATCAGTGAGTTCCGCGACGCCCTGGACGCCCGCGGCCTGGCCTACGGCATGTTCGGCCATGTGGACGCCGGGGTGCTCCACGTGCGCCCGGCCATCGATATGAAGGACCCGGCGCAGGAGCGGCTGATCCGCGAGGTCTCCGACGAGGTGGCCGAGCTGACCCACAAGTACGGCGGCCTGCTGTGGGGCGAGCACGGCAAGGGCGTACGCTCGGAGTACGCGCCGAAGTTCTTCGGCGAGCTCTACCCCAGCCTGCAGCGGGTCAAGGCCGCCTTCGACCCGCATAATCAGCTCAATCCCGGCAAGATCGCGACGCCGCTCTCCTCATCCCCCCCACCCGAAACCGTGGGGAGCCCGCCCGAAACCGCGGGCAAAGCGTCCGACACCATTGCCACCACCCCGGCGGAGCCAGTGAAGCTCGTCGATCCGGGCCTGCTGACGATCGACGGGGTGACCACCCGTGGCCAGCTCGACCGCCAGATCGACGAGCGGGTCTGGCAGGCCCATGACGCCGCCGTCTACTGCAACGGCAACGGCGCCTGCTACAACTACGACCCCAATGACGCCATGTGCCCCTCCTGGAAGGGCACCCGGGAGCGGGTCCACTCCCCCAAGGGCCGTGCCAGCCTGATGCGCGAGTGGCTGCGCCGCCAGGGCCAGGCCGGGGTCGACGTGGTCGGCGAGGCCGAGCAGGCCCGCCAGGGCGGCTGGCTGGGCGCCGTGGCGCGCCTGCCCAAGCGCACCCTCAACACCCTGCGCCGGCGCCAGGAAGACGACTTCTCCCATGAGGTCTATGACGCCATGGCCGGCTGTCTGGCGTGCAAGTCCTGCGCCGGCCAGTGCCCCATCAAGGTCAATGTGCCGCAGTTCCGTAGCCAGTTCCTCGAGCTCTACCACGGCCGCTACCTGCGCCCGCTGCGCGACTATTTGATCGGTGGCCTGGAGTTTATGGTGCCGACCCTGTCGCGCATCGCCCCGCTCTACAACGCCGCTTTGGGCAACCGTCTGGTGGATCGCCTGCTGGCCGGGCCCATCGGCATGGTGGATAGCCCGCGCCTGTCCCGGGCCAACCTCGGCAAGCAGTTGCGCGCCTGGGGCGTCGCCGAGGCCACGCCCACCTCACTCGGCCTGTTGACCGAGGCGCAGAAGGCACGCAGCGTGGTGATCGTTCAGGACGCCTTCACCAGCCACTTCGAGGCCAAACTGGTGATGGATATCGTCGAGCTGCTCTCGCGCCTCGATATCAAGGTGTTCGTGGCGCCCTTCGCCCCCAACGGCAAGCCACTCAACGTCCAGGGCTTTATGGGCGCCTTCGAGCGCACCGCCACCAAGCAGGCCAAGCGCCTGCGCACCCTGGCCGAGTTCGGCGTTCCCCTGGTGGGGATCGACCCGGCCATGACCCTCACCTACCGCCAGGAGTACGTGAAGTCGCTGGGCGAGGACGCCGTGCCCGAGGTGCTGATGCTCCAGGAGTGGCTGGTAGCCCGTGCCGCCAGCCTGGCGCCGCGCCAACAGCCCAACGCCGAGGCAGCGAAAGACCCCGGCTACAAGCTGCTCTCCCACTGCACCGAGGCCACCAATGCCCCGGGTAGCCCCAAGGCCTGGCAGCAGCTCTTCGCCGCCTTCGGCCTGGAACTGGAGCTGGTCAACACCGGCTGCTGCGGCATGTCCGGCACCTATGGCCACGAGGCTCGCAACCTCGAGACCTCCAAGACCATCTACGGCCTCTCCTGGCAGGGCCTGGTGGAAGACCCGGCCAACCAGGGTCGCCTGCTGGCCACCGGCTACTCCTGCCGCAGCCAGGTCAAGCGCCTCTCCGACCAGCGCCTGCCCCACCCGCTGCAGGGGCTGCTCACGGTGCTGAAACAGCAAGGCTGACGCAAAAAGATGCCCCCATCACCGGTATCCGTGATGGGGGCATCCCCTCCAGGAGGCGAGCATGAACCGCACCCTGATCCTGATCGGACTCTTGATCGTCGCCATCGGCCTGCTCTGGCCCTGGCTCTCCAAGCTGCCTTTCGGCCAGCTCCCCGGCGATATCGCCATCCGCCGCGAGAACGTCTCCTTCTACTTCCCCATTACCACCATGATCCTGATCAGCCTGGTGCTCTCGGCGATTCTGTGGCTGTTTAATCGCTAGGCCGGTCGGCCAGGCACATGCTGCGGGCCCCCTGCCGATGTGACTCGGTACCACTCCGCAGGAGGATCATCACAAGCCACCCCATGTCTCCGATCAACCATCAGGCCCTGGAGCATCGGGCTCCAGACGATATTGCCCGGGCTCCCCGGGATGGATACGCACGACGTGCGGCTCAAAACCACCATGCGATGGAGCGATATGGACGCTCAAATAGGGACGCTCCTCGTCCCATCCCCATGTCGCGGCCTCCACCACCGTCCCATAGCCCAATTCTTCCAGCTGCCGTCGCTCAAGAAGCCGCCAATCCTCCCCGGAAAGGTCGAACCACTCCAGATAGGGCTCGCTCCAACAATGCTCGGGGGAACAGACGGTGTAGACGAGAAAGCGCATCGACCCCGCCGAGGCAATCAGCCTCAGCCCGGGATCCACGGGTGGACGGGTACTCTCCGAGAAGGCCACACCCGAGGCAGATAGCAGGGCAATACATGCCAGTCGTCGAATCATAACGCCTCATAGTCGTCTATGAGTCAGGAAGCTCGCTAATCCCGAAGCAGTCTGCGCTGATCTCGCGGCTTCATCGCTAAGGCGATGCCATCAACGCCCCCCGGTACTCCATCACCAGCTCCGGCTGCCCGGTATTGGCGTCCACCTGCTCGGCGAGGATGATAAATCCCTGCTTCCGGTAGAAATCGACGCTGGGCCGGTTCGCCCGGTAGACGCTCAACGTCAGGCCGTCGCGCCGCCGCTTGGCGTCCTCGATCAAGGCCGAGCCGATCCCCCTGCCCTGCCGGTCCGGTGACACGAAGATGGCGGCCAGGGTCGCCTCGACCAAACAGTAAAAACCGCTGACGCTACCGTCCTCCTCGAACACCCAGCTCTCTGCGGCGGGCAGATAGATGTCTCGCATCGCCTCGACCTGGGACGCCCAGAACGCCGCAGGCACGAAGTCGTGCGCCTGAATCGAGGCCGAGAGCCAGATAGTCAGAACCTGGTCGATATCCTCTTCTCGATAGTCGCGAATCATCCGATGCTTCCTTGTCTCTGGCGACTTCGACCAGTGCGGTATATGAATAGCCGAACCAGCCCCGATAACCTTCAGTCTTGCAGGAAGCTATCCACTAGCTCCCTGGCTTCCGAAGCC